>NZ_KB913017.1:300000-379020 GCF_000383975.1 Natronorubrum tibetense GA33
GAGGCACTCGTTTCGGTTCCCGTTCCGCCAGCCGCGGTCGAACCGTTCCTCTCGGAGCTTCGCGCTTCCGGTCTTGACGAAGGGTCGTACACGGTCGTTACAGCTGCTGAAACGGTCGTCTCGGATCGAGCGGACGAACTGCACGGCGAGTTCGCCGGAACCAGAATTTCCCGGGAGGAGCTCCAATCGCGGGCCGCTGACCTCGCACCCGCCGCGTCGACCTATTTCATCCTGCTCGTGGTGAGCACCGCCATCGCGACTGCCGGCCTGTTGCTCGACTCCGCGGCGACTATCATCGGAGCGATGGTCGTCGCGCCGCTGATGGGACCGGCGCTCTCCGCGAGCGTCGGCGTCGTCGTCGACGACGATATGCTCGCAAGGCGCGGCGTGGTCCTGCAGGTCACCGGAATTTGCGTCGCCGTCGCGACGGCGGCAGCGATCGGGTGGCTCCTGCGAGGAACGGTGTTGCTCCCGCCTGGGTTCGACATTACGACCGTTCCCGAAGTCAGAGAGCGGACCACACCGAGCGTCCTCGCGCTGTTTCTCGCGCTTGGCTCGGGCGTCGCCGGCGTCGTCAGCCTCGTTCGTAACGTCGGTTCAGTGCTCGTCGGTGTCGCCATCGCCGTTGCACTCGTGCCGCCGGCTGCCACCGCCGGACTTGGCATCGCCTGGGGACACCCCACCGTCGTCGTCACTGCCGGCACGCTCGTGCTCATCAACCTGCTCTCGATCAATTTGACCGCGTTGATCCTGTTGTGGCTCTCCGGCTACCGCCCGCATCGAACGGACCGGATCGATCACGCCTACGGTCAGTTGCGCTCACGAGTCGTCATGCTCGTCGTCGCGATCGCCATCCTCTCGCTCGTCCTCGGCGGCGTCACCTACGGGAGCTATCAGACCGCCGCGGTCGAACACGATATCCAGACGGAGCTCGAGGCGATGACCGACGACCCGACCTTCGACGAGTTCGCCTTCCACGAGCGCACCGTCGACTACGAACTCGTCGACGTCTACACCGGTGGACAGCCGTCAGTAACCGTACTCGTCGAACGACCGCCCGGCGACCAGGAGCCTCCCGATTTCGCCGACATCGTACGGGAACGGCTGGAAACGGCGACCGGAACTGACCTCGAGGTCGCCGTCGAACTGGTCGACACCCAGCGAAGCGGGTGACCGTCGCGTACCGGAGCCGTCGGTCGATTCAGTCCCGTTCGCCGAAGGTCCGCGGCGCGCCCTCCGTCGGTGTTGCCCACTCGACGGCGTTACGGAGCACCCGCCGTACGTCGCTGTTCTCGTAGATCGGGTACGTCTCGTGGCCCGGTCGGAAGTAGAAAATTCGGCCGTTCCCGCGGCGGTAACAGCAGCCGCTGCGAAACACCTCGCCGCCTTCGAACCAGCTGTTGAACACCAGTCGATCCGGTTCGGGAACGTCGAACGGTTCGCCGTACATCTCGGTTCGGGGCAGTTCGATGCACTCGCCGAGTCCGTCGGCGATCGGGTGGCCGGGGTCGACGACCCAGAGCCGCTCCTTCGCGCCGTCCTCGCGGTACTGCAGGCTACACGTGGTCCCCATGAGCCGCTTGAACGGCTTCGAGTAGTGGCCGGAGTGGAGGACGATCAGTCCCATTCCCTCGAGCACCCGTTCCTGGACGCGCTGGGCGACCGCATCCGAGACTTCGTCGTGAGCCTCGTGGCCCCACCACAGCAGGACATCCGTGCGCTCGAGCACACCCTCGGTGAGTCCGTGTTCGGGTTCGTCAAGCGTCGCGGTGCGGACATCGTGTCCGGACTCACCGCCGCGCTCGTGATCGGTGAGTCCGTCGGCAATCGTCTCGTGCATGCCGTCCGGATAGACGGCTGCGACCTCGTCGTCCTCGCGTTCGTGTCGGAACTCGTTCCAGATCGTAACTGCAACCATCGACTAGTCCTCAGCGGCTAGCCGCTTAGCGTGGCTGATACGAAAGCGCGACAGTCACACAAAATTATAAAAGTATTACTGCCATTTCCAAAACATACTTTCAGTAATATTGTAATTATCGAGGAATTATAAATATACTGTACAGATTAATCGGTCACAACCCTTATTTTGATCGCTACCTCCTTTTCCCTATGGACTGGAATCGCACACAAACGAGATCGAAATGGGTTGTTTCTCAGCGTACCTGCGTCCCAACGGTTCAACAATCGAGGGTTTCGCGATGAACGGCGCCGGAATCGGTGTCGGGATCGTCGGTCTCGGCGGAATGGGCCACCTCCACGCGCGAAGTATCACCGAACTCGGTGCCGATGTCGTCGCCGGTGCCGACCTCGTCGAAGCACAGCGCCAGCGCTTCGCCACGGAGTTCGACGCGGCGACGTACGAAACCCACGAGGGGCTGGTCGAAGACGATGTCGTCGACGCCGTCATCGTGACCACCCCTAACCGATTCCACGAACCGATTACCGTCGACGCCCTCGAGGCCGGCTGTCACGTCCTCGTCGAGAAACCGCTCGCACACACCTTAGAGAGTGCAGAGCGGGTCGCACGGGCGGCGGCGAAAGCGGACGGTATCTGTATGGTGGGCTTTCACAACCGTCACGCTGCGTCGATGGCCATGTTCAGCGAGCACCACGCTCGCGGCCGCTTCGGCGATCTCACCCACGTCGAGGCGAACTACGTCCGGCGACGGGGCGTTCCCGGACCCGGCTCCTGGTTTACCGACTCCGAACTCGCCGGCGGCGGTGCTCTGCTCGATATCGGCGTCCACGCGGTCGATCTTGCCCTCTACGCGCTCGACTTCCCGGAGATTACGGAGGTCTCGGGCGTCACCAGAACGACGTTCGGAACGACCGAAGAGTACGCGGATCCCGACGGCTTCGGCGACAACTGGGACGCCGAGAGCGAGACCTACGAGGTCGACGACTCCGTCAGCGCCTTCATCCGCTGTGCGAGCGGCGAAACCATCTCGCTCGAGGCCGCGTGGGCGACCAACCGCGAGGAGAGCATGGACTTCCGCGTGCGCGGCACGGACGCCGGCGCGCAGTTCGAGATCGGTGACACGAGCCTCGACATCCTCGAGACGGGAACCGCCGGTGGCGATCACTACGCCGACGTGGCGCTCACGGGCGACTCGTCGCTAACCGGCTACACGAAACAGGACGAACAGTTCCTCGCGGCCGTCGCCGCCGGCACCCCGCCCGAGACGAACACCGTCGAGGAGGCTCTCACCGTCCAGCGCGTGATCGAGGCGATCTACCGCTCGAGCGAGACCGGACGTGCGACGCAACTGACGGAGCCGGAACTCGAGGCCGATCAGCGCGCACGGCTCAACTGACGGTTTTCGGAGCGTCCAGTCGTCGGTGGATTTGCTGTGTTCGATCGGCGGTCGACTGTCCCAACCGATTCTGAGCAACAGCGACTGACGATCAAAGAGTGTGAAGTCGTCGCTGTCGAATCGAACGGGTCGAAAAAACGGAATCGATCGTGGCGGGAGCCGCCTTAGATGACTTCTTCGAAGTCGTGGTGTCCGTGGATGTCGACGCCCTCGTCGGTGATCTCACAGAGGAAGACACCGTTACCGGAGCCGGTGTCGCGTTCGGCGGCGGACTTGATACTGCGTGCGGCGATGGTCTTCGCCTCGTCGTTCGAGAGGCCGTCCTCGTAGGCCTGCTCTAAGTGACCGTAGGCGAGTTGCATCCCGGAACCGGTGACGGTGTAGTCGTCTTTCATGACGCCGCCGGCAGGGTCGATGCTGTAGACGTGGGAGCCCTCGTCGTCGACGCCGCCCAGGATCGGGTGGATGGCGAAGAACGGACCGCCACGGGCGAAGTTGCCCGCGAGCGTGGCGAGGGCGTCGATGCTCATGTCCTCGCCGCGTCGGGCCTCGTAGAGGTTGACTTCGGCGCGGAGACTCGAGATGAACGACTGTGCGCCGCCGACGCTGCCGACGAGGGTCAACGCGCCGGTCGGGTGAATCTGTTCGACCTTCTGGACGTTCTTGTTCGAGACGAAGCGGCCGCCGAGGCTGGCGCGCATGTCCGTCGCGATGACGACGCCGTCGGTCGTCGTGATTCCGATCGTCGTTGTACCGGTCTTGTTGACGTTGTCGAGATCGGCACGCGAGAGGTCGTTCTGAGGCGTCGAACCGATCTCCGGCCCGTAGGGGTCCGGGTCGTCGGCCAGTTGGTCGACGGTGCGGGAGAAGTCCGAGTTATGTTGGGGCGCTCGCATTGACCGAAGGGTACGGCTGGCACGATATAAAACCCCGGCGGTCACCGCCGGGGTTTCCGGTTTTATCCTCCCCAATGAACGTCGATGCAGACTCCATCTACGGCGGCCGTACGTCGGCGTGTGAATCGTTTCAGCGGGGACGACTGCAAAAGCGGCTCTCGAGTCGATTTGCGAGAGAAACAGTGGTTGGGGACGGGTCAGTCAGGGACGACTCTGTCGGGGACGGGTCAATCAGGCGTCAGTGGGTTGCGTGGTTTCGTAAACTGCCTCGACGGTTTCGAGCATGCGGTGGATCGGGATGGTAACTCCAGCCTGGCGGGCGGCCATTGCGAGTGGCATCGCGGCGATACCGATCACAATGCACAGCTGGTACAGTGCGAACAGCGTCGCGCGGAAGACGCGGGATATCATCGGCGTTCAACCGGGCACAGTTCAGGGGTGTATATAAGCTTTCCTGACGAGCGCAATTCGTAACGATCGTTAGTTGTTCAGGAGGTCGACGCAGTGTTGCGATTCAACTCAGCTTTCAGTCGGAGCAACTCGAGGAGAACTCGAGGCGATGTACAGCTAAGCGGGCGGCAATCGATCCGGACAATTCTCGTAACTTATGAGGATTATCCGGCTCACGTGCGCACCTCGAGCGCGCGGATGACAGGCGGTATCGTCTCTCACTCGCTGGAACAACCCGCGTCTGCCGGCGACGAACCGCAAGACAGGAAACCCCCCGGAACGACCACGACGTATGGCCAACTATCTCGTCGCGATGGAAGCCGCGTGGCTCGTTCGTGACGTCCAAGAGATCGACGACGCCATCGGCGTCGCCGTCAGCGAAGCGGGGAAACGACTCAACAGCGAAAACATGGACTACGTCGAGGTCGAGGTCGGCGCGACGGGCTGTCCCGCCTGCGGCGAACCCTTCGACTCCGCGTTCATCGCAGCCGAAACCGCACTCGTCGGACTCGGACTCGAGATGGAGGTGTTCAACGCCGAGGGCGAGGAACACGCCTCCCGGATCGCAAAGAGCGAGGTCGGCGGTGCACTGCGAGACGTGCCCCTCTCCGTCGTCGAAATCTTCGAAACGGAAGAAGACGAGTAGGTTCCGCCGAGACCGAAGCGGACCTGTCACCGCGGCAGTAACTCAACCCGAAACATTTTCTATAACCCGCAGTTATTGTGGCGTATGGAACTTCCGACGCCCGCGGACTTGCGCCAGCGCCGAACCGAACTCGGGCTGACCCAGAGCGAACTCGCGGATACGGCCGACGTTTCCCAGCCGCTGATCGCCCGAATCGAGGGCGGTGACGTCGATCCCCGACTGTCGACGCTGCGACGGATCGTCAACGCCCTCGAGAAAGCGGAGGGCGACGTCGTCCGCGCGAAGGACCTGATGAACGAGGCCGTCGTCAACGTCGCGCCGGACGACGCAGTCAAGGCGGCCGCCCGAAAGATGGAGGAGGAGGCCTACTCCCAGTTAGCGGTCATTCAGGACGGCATCCCCGTCGGCTCGATCAGCCAGAGCGACCTCGTCCACCTCGACTCCGAGGCGCGGGACGAACCCGTCGAGGAACACATGAGCGAGAGTTTCCCCACGGTGTCGAAAGACGCCACGCTGGACGAGATTAGCAACCTGCTCGAGCACTACAAGGCCGTGATGATCACCGAAGCCGGCGAGACGGTCGGGATCATCACCGAGGCGGACATCGCCTCGCGGTTCTCCTAAGTCGACTCGACGACCGTCGACTCCTCCTGCCCAGACGGTACCTCGAAAGCGGTAGATTGAGGGGCCCAAACTGCGAACGTCGCGGTATACATGATGGATACACTACTGCACGCCGGAACGGAACACCCCAGTCTGCTGTGGGTACTCATCCCCAGCCTCCTCACGTTCTTCGCGGGACTGGGTATCGGAACGTTCTCCGAGCGGGTCCGAAACTGGATTCACGCACAGACCGAGCCATCGCCCGAATAGGTCGCTCGAATTACTTGCGTTCGGCGTCGGGTCGCGGCGCGTTCTCGTATTTGACCATCTTCTCGGGTTTATCGGAAATCGTCTCGTAGATCCGCCGGAGCGTCTCCTCGGCCGCGAGCACGTCGTGTGTTTCGAGGAACGCCCGGCCCTCGTCGGTGAGGCCGTAGAACTTCCAGGGGTAGCCCTGCCGTCGCTCTCCGTCGGGGAGGGCGACCTCGCGGACGACGCCGGCGTCGATCAATTTCTGGACGTGCTTGTAGACCGTCGCCTCGCTTACGCTCGGGTTCAGTTCCTCGAGTTCGTACATCGAGGGCAGTTGCTCGGGGTGTTGCAGAATGTTGGTGAGCAAGGCGAACCGGGTCTCCTGGGTGACAAAATGGAGGAGTTCGCGCGTCTCCGTTCCCGCCACCGGCCCCACGTCGGTACTCATGCGGCCATCTACGCGGTCATTCACCAAGTAGTTTACTCTGGGGTGATGTACCCTGGAGTAATTCACCTCAAAGTAACCCACTGGCGGTAGCGAATCACTTTCGGAAACGGAAACGGGGTAGTAAATCCTATTGTCGTCTCCTGTGAAACGTCGGGTATGACCGACGAGTCGCCGCCAGTCCCCGACGAGGTGCTCACGAGCGCGACGGAGCGACTCGAGGCCGACGACCTCACGCTCGCGGAGAACGAGGACCTCCTCCGCGCGCTGAGCGAGCTGACGCCGATCTACGAGCGCGACCGGTCGTACTTCGTTCTCGGGAACTACGATCCGGCACCGCTGGGCCGGCTCGAGTGCGTCGTCGACCGATTGAATCGGCGGGAGGACGCCTACGCCTTCCGTATGAGCGATGTTCGCGGCGGCTGGGAGAACGGCATCCAGAAGTTCTGCCTGATCGCGGATCTCGTCACGCACATCGTCGGCGTTGCCGAGCGGGAGCCGAGTGGCTTCCTCGTCGAGCAGGGCCTGCTCGTCGGCAGCGAGGAGTACTTCGAGAAGAGCTACGTGCTCAAGCGGACGTACCCCGATGCCGACGAAGACCACCCCTACGGCTGGATGGAAGACGGCGTCTTCGAGTTACTCGAGGACGAGGGACGGCTCCACGAGTGGCGGACGGACGAGGAGTTGCTCGAATCAGTGGCGGACCTCCCGTGAGCCACGCTGGGGTGACGACCAGCCGACGACGGGTCAGTTCGGCTCGACAGAGCCGTCTCCGGCCTGGAGTTCGAGCAACTCCTGGTATCTGTTTCGGATCGTGACCTTACTGATATCGGTTGCCGCCGAGACGTCGTCCTGGGTCAGTCCGGCGTCGGTGAGTCGGTTGGCCGCGTAGATCGCGGCTGCGGCGAGGCCGACCGGGTGTTTGCCGCTGTGAAGCCCGGCGTCGATACCGTCCTCGAGTAGGCTGTGAGCCTGCCGTTCGGTTTCGTTTGATATCTCGAGCAGCGAGGCGTACCGTGGGAGGTACTCGAGGGGATCCGGCGGGGCCATCGGGAGGTCGAGTTCCCTGACGAGGTACCGATAGCTGCGGGCGACCTCGAGGTACGGAACGCGGCTGACGGTTGCGAGTTCGTCGATCGACCGCGGCAGTCCGGCCTGTCGGACGGCAGCGTAGAGCGCGGCCGTAGCCATCCCTTCGATAGAACGACCCGGGAGGAGATCCTCCTCGAGGGCGCGACGGTAGATCACGCTGGCGGTCTCACGGACGTTCTCCGGGAGGCCCAGTGCGCTGGCCATCCGATCGATCTCGCCGAGGGCTTGCTTGAGATTCCGATCGGTCGCGTCTCGCGTCCGAAACCGCTCGTTCCACGTGCGCAAACGCTGGATCTGCTGGCGCTTCCGACTCGAGAGGGCTCGGCCGTAGGCGTCCTTGTTCTGCCAACCGATGTTGGTCGAGAGCCCCCGGTCGTGCATGGTATTCGTCGTCGGGGCACCGACGCGAGATTTTTCGTCCTTTTCGGCGGCGTCGAACGCTCGCCATTCCGGACCGTGGTCGATGCGCCCCTCCTCGAGGACGAGACCGCAGTCCTCGCAGTGGACTTGTGCGGCCCGCGTGACCAGATTACCGTCGCACTCGGGGCAGATCGTCTCTCCCTCCGGCTTTGTCGCCGAGACCTGGTCGTCAGTCGTGCGGTCGTCGGCTCGCTCGCTCGTCGTTCGCGTGTCGGTTTGTGTCGGTGGCATGCTGATGGCTGTCCGGTGACCGGCCGGTCGCGCCGGTCGCAGTCAACACAGTACGGTTTCAACCACTCCTACTTACTACTTCCCCAAATAGAGTTTTCATGTAACCACTATCGGTTTACTTCTGACAAAATTTGACCAAGTCCGCTCACCTTCCGAACTGCCGACGCCGGCGAGTGGTTACTCGTGACCGGAGACGGGAACCGGCTCGTACGGCTCCTCGAGGTACGCCATATCCGACTCCGACAACGAAATCTCGAGGGCCTCGACGGCCTGCTCTAAATGTTCGACGCTGGTTGTGCCGATGATCGGTGTGTCGACCCACGCTTTGTGCAACAGCCACGCGAGCGAGATCTGGGCCATCGTGACGCCCTTTTCGGCGGCAACCTCCGCCACGCGCTCGTTGATCTCCTGCCCGCCACCCTCCCGGTAGGGGTGTTCGTACATGTGCTCCTCCGTCTCCCCGCGTTTCGTGGCGTCGATTTCCTCGTGCGGACGCGTGAGGTAGCCGCGAGCCAGCGGGGACCACGGCATCACGCCGACGCCCTCCTTCCCACAGAGGGGCAGCATCTCCCGTTCCTCCTCACGGTAGACGAGGTTGTAGTGGTTCTGCATCGTCTGGAATCGCTCGAGTCCCAGCCTATCGCTCGCGTGCAACGCGTCGGCGAACTGGTGGGCCCACATCGAGGAGGCCCCGATGTAGCGGACGTGACCGCGACGGACGGCGTCGTCGAGCGCTCGCAGTGTCTGGTCGATAGGTGTCTTGGAATCCCAGCGGTGTGGCTGGTAGAGATCGATCGTCTCCACCCCGAGTCGCTCGCGGCTGGCCGCGAGCTCCTGTTCGATCGCCTTTCGAGAGAGCCCGCCCGAGTTCGGGTCGTCCTCGCGCATCCGAAAGAATCCCTTCGTCGCGACGACCTGTGCGTCCCGGTCGTAGCCCTCGAGCGCCTCCCCCAGCACGCGTTCAGACTCGCCTCGCGAGTACATGTTCGCCGTATCGAAGAAGTTGATCCCGAGGTCGATCGCGCGCTCGATGATCTCCTCGCTCTCCTCCTCGTCGAGCACCCACTCGCGCCAGTCGCTCGAGCCGAAACTCATACAGCCCAGACAGAGGCGGCTGACTTTCATGCCGGTTGAACCGAGTGTCGTGTACTCCATACCCTCGAGACGCTCCCCGAACAAAAAACAGTACGTGGTACGGCAACGTGGAACGTGGCTGTCCTCCATGACGGCCCGCGAACCGACTGATCGTCTCAAAACCCGTTATTTTTAGTTATTTCAACCAAAACCCTCGGTCGAGGTATGACGGAAGAAACGAACGACCGAGACGCGAATCGCAACGACGACGGTGGGATCGTCTCGCGAATCAAAGGCGTGTTCAGTCGCGACGACTGAAGACGGCCGCGCTCGGCCGTCGCCGTCCGTCACCGCCGTTTTTTCACGCGCAAACGAACAGTCACGTCTCCGCCGATCGATTGGCGACCCCGTCGACTCCGTCGGCAACTGGTGGCCCCGTCGATTCAGACGATCCCTCTGACCAACGACCCGAGTACGGGCAACCCGAACGCGCTCGCGACGACGAGATAGACGACCGGCGTCGTCTCGAGGACGGTCCACGCCGATCCCCCGAGCGCGAGCGCGAAGACGACGAGGACGAGGAGTCCGAAGCCGACCGCGCCGACGACGCCCCGTCGCAGAGACGGCGAGACGAACGCCACGAACGCCCCGCCGAGGACGAGACCGAACCAGTGGAGCCACGACGCCAGCAGTCCGAGGACGACCGCGACGACGACGGCGACGGCGTGTGTCCGCGGCTCGGTTCTGGCCCGCTCGAGGACGGCCCGGCTGCGCTCGAGGACAGTCCCGTCGTGTTCGACGGTCCCGTTTTCGGAACCGTCGTCCTCGAGCGGCCCGTCGGCGGCCTCCGTCTCGGTCGCCTCGTTCGTCCCGTTCTCGTCCGATCCGCTCGTGCTCACGACGATCCCTCCGTGAACGAGACGGTGACGTCGGCTTCAGTCGTCAGCGCCATCGGTTTCTGGTCGTTGTCGATCCAGCGCTCGAACTGGTCACCGTAGTGGGCGGAGAAGTAGTCGCCCGAGTTTCCGCCGGGGAGAATCGCCGTCGCCTCGCCGCCGGGTTCGACGACCATCCGCCAACTCGAGCCGACGGCGCTCCCGACGCGGTAGTTGTCGACCGTCGCGCGCGAGCCGTCGAGCGGCCGTTCGTCGTAGTTGAGAAACGCGGCCTCAACGCCGAAGGGATGTTCGATCGCCCGCGTCGTGTTCCAGTCGCCGTAGCGCTCCCACCCCTCGTCGTCGATCTCGTCCAGCGCGGCGTCGAGTGCCTCGAACATCGTCTCCTCGCGCGACCGGCCCGCGTAGAGGTCGCTGTCGGCCGAGAGCGTTGCGACCACCCAGTCGTTCGGATAGTACGAGTCGTCGAGATCTGCCTCCTCGAACTGAGGCTCGACCGTCAGTCGCCGGAAGTAATCCATCCATCGGGCGAACAGGAGTGCGCCCTCCTCGCCGCGGTCCATTCGCCGGTTCCAATCCTCGAGCGTCGCTGCGGCGTCCGCGAGTCGGTCGGCGGGGTCCCGATCCTCGACGACCTCGAGCAGTTCGGGAAGGAGTTGATCCGCTCGACCGTCGCGGGTGTCGGACTGGAGGTCGCGGTGGAACTCGAGATCCGTCCCCTCACCGTTCTCGACCGCCTCGTCCAGTCGGTCGTAGATGCGAGCGCCGCGATAGGGCGAGGCGTAGGCCACGCCGATGTAGTGTTCGGGGTCGTCGACGACGCGCTGGTTGGCCGTCGCGAGTACGTCGGGATCAATCGCGTGGGGCTTCTCTTCGAAGGGGACGAAGCCGTCCCACGAAGACTCGCCGAACGGGGTGAATCCCTCCCACTCGCCCTCGCCCACGGAGCCGTCGAAGAGCCGGTTGCCGGCTACCTCCTCCCCGTCGATCGTTCGGATCGGGAGCTGTCCCGTCGCGTAGTACAGCGTCCGCCCGTCGACATCCGCGTAGACGAGGTTTTGCGTCGGGAGGTCGAACTTGCGGGTCGACTCGAGCAACTCTTCGAGCCCGTCGCTACGGCCGAACTCGTCGATCGCCTCGGTCGTCCGCGTGGCGGTGTGGCCGGTCCAGGCGATGCCGACGGTCCGTTCCTCGCGCTCGAGCACCGGTCCGTGGACGGTCTTTCTGATCGTGATCGTCCAGTTCTCCGAACCGGCGACGGCGAGTTCGCGCTCCTCGCGGTCGAACTCCCGCCACTCGTCGTCGTATAGATACCGTTCACCAGCTTCGTCGAGATCGTACCGATAACAGTCGAGGACATCCGCGCCGACGTTGGTAAACGACCACGTCCCCGAGTCGTTGGCGCCCGCAATAACGAACGGCACGCCCGGGAACGTCGCGCCCCGAACCGATCGCTCGGGCGTCTCGACGCGCTGTTCGTACCACAGCGGCGGCGTCATCAGGGTGAGGTGGGGATCGTAGGCGACGATCGGTCGGCCGCTCTCCGTGTGCATTCCCGAGACGACCCAGCTGTTCGAACCCACGCCGGTCGGCGACTCGTATCTCGAGAGCCAGTTCGTCAGACCGTCGCCTACGGCACCGGCCGTCTCGGATCCGTCATCGTCACCATCGCCATCGCTGCCGTCCTCATCGGCTCCGTCGCCATCGTGGTCAGTTGCGCTGTCTCCGTCGTCCGCCTCGAGCCGGTCCGCGTCGACGGCGTCGCGCAGAATCGGTACGTCGTGGTCCATCCGCTCGGGGAACAGTTCGTCGGTGACGGTCTCGCCGAGTCGGTCGGCAACCAGCGCCCGCCGGAGTTCGCCGAAGTTCCCCGTCAGATCCCACGAGATCTGTTTCTCCATCAGCATCGAGTCCACCGGCGTCCACTCGCGGGGCTCGTAGCCGAGGAGTTCGAACTCGAGGGGGAGCTGTCCGTCCGCGATCATCGCGTTGACGCCGTCAGCGTAGGCTTCGACGAGTTCGCCCGCTGGCGTCTCGGCGATCGACTCCCAGGTCGCTTCGGCGGCGCCCGCGAAGTCCATTCGGACGTGGAACTCGTCGTCCTCGACGGTGGCCTCGCCGACGATTTCGGAGAGCTGGCCCCGCATGACTCGTCGCTGGAGGTCGAGCTGAAAGAGCCGATCGTACGCCTGCACGTAGCCGACAGCGAAGTACGCCGCGGGCTCGTCATCGGCCTCGACGTGCGGAACGCCGTGGTCGTCGACCCGGAGGCTCGCCTCGCCGTAGGGGCTCTCGACGGACTCCGGAAGCGACCGGTCGGCCGCGTTCCAGGCCTGCCCCGACAGCGGCGCGAACTGCGAGAGGAGCTCTCGAGCCCCAGTCAGCGTCAGTCCGCCGATTCCGGCCGCGAGCGTTCCCGCGAGCAATCCTCGGCGTGTGGTGTCTGCTGGCACAGTTCAGACGATTCGCTGCTGCCGACTTAACTGTCACGCTGTGTGAAGTTTGGAGGTGGATGGTCGGTTCGCTCGGCGAACATTGGCGAGGAGCGATCCGTGGACGACGGCTCGCCAGTCGATGGTCCGCAACGATCCGTCGGTCAGAGCGAATCGGTGTCGAGCCGAGTGATCCCCGCCCGAACCCCGAGGAAGACGACGACCGCGACCAGACAGTAACCGACGAGCGAGAGCCAGGTCGTCGCCGTCGGACTCCCGATCGCGAACTTCGCGACCGTGTTCGCGGGATGTTCGGGCAGCAGGGTCGCGATCACCAGCGCGGCGACGATGCCGACGGAGTACCCGATTTGGGCCTGCCGTCGATCGGGGGCGACGAGCGCGATCGCAGTTCCAGCCGCGGTGACCAGCAACGCGAGCGCCGAGACCAGGACGACGAGGGCCGTCGGTGACGCGATCCCGGTCCCGTTGACCGCGAGGAGAACGAGCCAGGCGGCCGCCTGCAGCGGTGCCAGCGCGGCGATCGCGAGCAGTTTCGCGTCGGCGACGTCGACGAGCGACAGCGGGCTGACTCGGAGCAACTCGAGCGTCCCGCGCGAGCGCTCTTCGATCAGCGAGTCGACGACGATCGAGCCGCTGATGAACACCGGCAGGAACAGCAACAGCGGCACCAGTACGGTGTAGGTGAACTCGACGTACGGACTCGCCTCGGTCTCAGCCGGGACGGAAAGCGGCGGTGCGTCGAGGGCGTCAACGTTGGCGACGCGCTCCTCGTGTTCGAGCGCCTCGAGGAGGTCCTGCAACTGGACGACAAGCAGCGTCGTCTCGAGGCCGTCGTCGGCCGCAGTCACCCCGACGACGAGCCGATTCTCGGCGTCTCTGGTCACCTCGAGGATGGCCTCGAACTGCCCGTCGTCGAACGCCTGGATAGCCTCGTCGCGATCGCCGGCGACGGACGGCTCGAGTCCGTCGCGCTCGTCCGCGAGCGCCCGAAGCTGCTGGACGTCGTCGGCGTCCTCGCCGACAATGACGATCTCGGCGCCGTAACCCTCCGCGGAGCCGGGATCGTACAGCGAGACCAGTCCGACGACGAGAAACGAGGAGAAGCCGGCGATGACCAGTTGGATCGCCAGCGCGAGAACGATCGTCTTCTCGGAGCGAAGCGAGCCGAGTTCACGGCGGGCGACAGCCCAGCGGGGACCGAAAAGCGAGCCGATCGGCCCGGGCAGCGAGCCGAGACGGGAGTCTGCGCTAGACGTGTTGTCGGCGCGTCGCGGCGGATTCGGGCCGCGCTGGACGGGTACCTGGTCGTCGCCCGGTCGGTCGGCGCTCGAGTTACGTGCTCCGTTTCGCCCGCTTCGCCGGTCGCGATCACGCGACAAGCGCGATCACCCCGAGATTGTAGGCCGCGTGAACGAACGTCGCGATCACGAACGCGACCGCGTACGCGTTCTCCCCGCGACTCGCGCCGAGCGCGGAGATCACGGCGGTCACAACGTGCAAAACCAGCGGTGCGAAAAAGAGCGCGAGGAGGAGCAGCGGATCGCTCGAGAGCGCGGGACCGAAGGCAGCGACGCCGACCGTAAGTTCCGGGAGTCCCACGAACTGGGCGACGTGAGTAAGCTTCTCGCCGACGAAGAAGCCGATCCCCGAGAGGACGCCGAGGAGGACGGCGATCCGAAGGGAGGACTCGAATTTCGAGCGGGCGAAGCCGGCGTAGACGTGGATGCTTTTGGCGAACTCCTCGATAGCCGCCGCGAGGACGAATATGACGGGGAGGGCGACCGTCTCCGGGACGGCGAACAGCAGCGCGACGGCGAGCAACTGGGCCGTGAAGACGAACGGGATAAAGAGCATCGACAGGGTCGGGACGCTCCGGTAGCCGTGGAGTCGGCTCGCGAGGGCGTCGATCACCTTCACGGGGATCGCCTTCTGAGCGAACATGTCCTCCTCGCGGTAGACGCCGAGTCCGAGCAGGAAGCAGACGCCCGCGCTGGCGAGGAACGGCCCCGTCGAGAAGAGGTACTCGCCCAGCCGGGCAGACTCACCCTGTAGGTCCATCACGATCAGCGTCAGCGGCGAAATCAGCGCGATCGGCGTCACGTCGGTGAAGACCGCCGGGATGAACGTATAGGTGGTCAGGAAGACGCTGATCGTGACCGTTACGAACGTGAGTTCCTTGTACGAGCGCGCGAGCATCGCGCCGACGAACGTGGCCGCCAGAAAGAGCAACGCGATCGGGATCGCCGCGGCGACCGACAACAGCCCGCCGCCAACGGCCACCGTGATCGCGACGGCGATAGCGACGAGACCGGCCAGATACGGCAGCGTCTTGCCGGCGACGATCTCGTGGCTCGAGGCCGGCGACACGAGCAACAGTTCGCCGCGGCGTTTGATTCGCTCGTCCATGATCGTGCTCCCGTAGGCCTGGATAACGAAGTTCATCGGCACGACGAACAGGAAGGCGAGCAGCAGTGACTGGAAGGGAAACGGCGGCGAGATCGATCCCGGCGTCCCCGAGGTGTCTTCGACGGCGCCGCCGACATCGGGAACGTGGAGACTGCCGTCAGTCCCGCCGCCCGAACCGGTTCCATCACCGGTTTCGTCGTCGCTCGAGTTGTCGGTGCCACTGCCGGAATCGTCGCCGGAACCGGTGGTCGAGTCGTCGTTGGTGCCGTCCGTCGTCTCACCCGTTCCGTTCTCGTCGGTGCTCGAGTCGTCGTCGCCAGTCCCGCTATCGTCAGTGTCAGTTCCATCACCGGCAGCCGTCGCCCCGTCGAGGTCGCGGTCCCGGTACTCGAGGTCGACCAGCACGGGATAGGCCGCGGTTTGATTCGCCTCCTGACTCAACCGTTGCTCGTTGTACCCCTCGACCGCGTCTCGGAACGCGTCGTAGGCGACCGCCCCGTTCGGCCCGACGTGGCCGATCTGGCCCCGTTGTGTGACCACCACGTCGGCGTTCGCGTCCTCCCCGTCGTCGGTGATCTCGAGGTCCTCGAGTCCGATCACCCGAAAGGAGTCGCTCTCGACGGCGACGTCGTGGTACTGGCTGTCCTCGTCGACGGCCATCACGTAGAGTTCGTCCTCGAGACCGAGTCCCTCGTCGGCGACGGAGATTCCGACGATTCCGACGGTCAGGAGCAGTCCCACGAGCACGAGCGCCGTCTTTCGGTCGATCGTGCCGGTGCTTCGGGAGACCTCCCAGCGGGCGATCCGCGCCGTCCGGGCGAGCGCGCGGCGGAGTCGCACGGTGCTGGAGCGCGTGTCCCGCTCGCGCTCGTCGCTCACGTCCGCGCCTCCGCCGCGTCCTCGTTGGAATCCGATCTACTGGATTCGTCACCGTCTCGGCCGTCGCGTTCGGAACCGTTTCGCCCCTCGTTGTTCTCGCGGCTTTCGCTGTTTTCGCGGCTCTCGCTTGCGACCTCAAGGAAGATGTCCTCGAGCGTGGGCGTCTCTGTCTGGATATCCGTAATCCGACCGCCCTCGCGTTCGACGACTTCGCGGATGCTCTCGACGGCGTCCATATCCGCGACGACGTGGCGAAACTCGTCGTCGTTGTCGTCGGTCAGGGCTCCGTTTCCGGCGTCGACCGTCGCGTAGACGTGGTACTCAGTGCCGCCGTGGGCCTCCCGGATCGCGTCGATGGTCCCGCGGGCGACGATCCGCCCATCGTTCATGATGATGATCCGGTCGCAGACGCTCTCGACGTGAAAGAGGTTGTGCGCGCTAAAGACGATCGTCTTCCCCTCGTCGCTCAACTCCTGTGTGAACTCGATAATGTAGTTGGTCGTCAGCGGATCCAGCCCGGAGGCGGGTTCGTCGAAGATCAGCACGTCGGGATCGTTCACCAGCGCCCGCGCGATGGCCACCTTGCGTTTCATCCCCTTCGACATGTTGCCGAGTCGGCGGTCGCGGTGTTCGAGATCGAGGCGCTCGAGCGTGCGGTCGATCCGGTCGCGAGCGACGCTTCGGGGGACGTCGTAGAGGTCCGCGAAGAACTCGAGGTAGTCGGTCGCGGTCATCTCCTCGTACAGGGGAGATTCCTCGGGGAGGAAGCCGAGTTGGCGGGCCATCTCGGGGTCGCCGGGGGTGTGGCCGGCGACCACGGCGGTTCCGGCGGTCGGCTCGATCAGTCCGGCGAGCATCTTCAGCGTCGTCGTCTTGCCCGCGCCGTTGGGACCGACGACGCCGAAGACCTCGCCGCGCTCGATCGCAAACGAACTGCCGTCGACGGCGGTGAAGCCGCCGTACTCCTTTCGGAGGTCGTCCACTTCGAGTATCGCCATTCGTTACTCGAGCCTCGAAGAGGCGCCAGTAAAGTGTAGCGGCTAGTGACTGTCGCCGTTACCAGGGGGTTTGGAACGGCGCTGGCGATTGGATCGACTACCGCCAGTTATCGGCGCCGATAGCCGCCGAACGGAGCTCCGAGACGTCTCGAGCACTCGAGTCGCCCCTACCAAACCTCCATACCTCCTGAAACCGTACCCTCGAGACACATGACTAGCCTCCGGACTGCACACACCCCGGACGGTCGCCGCCTCGAGGCCTCGCACGTCCTCGAGGCCCCCGCAGCGGACGCCTGGGAGCTACTGGTCGACACCACTCGGTGGCCCGAGTGGTCGCCGCTCGTCAACGGCGTCGAATCGACCGACCGGCGGCTTCGTCCGGGGACCACCGGTCGCGTACGGATCTCGGGTGTCTGGGTCCCGTTTCGGATTACCGATTGTTCGGACCGGCGGTGGAGTTGGCGTATTTCGGGCGTTCCGATCGCGGCCCATCGGGTCGACGACCTCGGCGAGAATCGGTGTCGGATCGTCTTCGAACTCCTGCCCCACGCCGTCGGCTCCGTCCCGGTTTGTCTGCGCACGCTCGAGCGACTCGAAGCGGTGCTCGTCGAATAGACGCGTCTCGGTCGTCACTGCTTCGGATTCGGCTTCAGGGTCGACTCCGACACCACCCGCATGCCCCTGATCGGGGCGCGTGAGACGGCCAGCTACGGCGGTCGCTCGAGCCCGAACCGATCGTCCGTCCGCGTGTACAGACTCCCCGCCAACCGACCGACCGCGTCGACGTCGTTTACGTCGATCTTCCCCTCAGTGGTCACAGATTCTTCCAGGTGGACGTACCGGACGTCGCCTAGCACGAGCGTCGACCCGCCGATATCGAGCAGATCCCGCAGCGTACACTCGAAGGCGATCTTCGCGTCGGCGACTCGAGGCGCATCGACCACGCTCGAGGCGGCGCGGTCGATCTCCGCGTGGTCGAACTCGCTTTCGCCCGCTGGCAAACTCGCACTGGTCTCGTTCATCCTTTCTTCGAGGCCGTCGGTGACGATATTGACGACGAACTCGCCCGATTCGCGGGCGTTTCGCGGCGTGTCCTTGAGTCCCTCCGCGCCGTCCACGGGGGCGAACAGCAGGACCGGCGGCTCGACCGAGGCGACGGTGAAGAAGCTGTACGGCGCGAGATTGTCGACGCCGTCGACGCTGCGGGTACTTACCCACGCGATGGGGCGCGGGACGACCGCACTCGAGAGCACGCGATAGAGCGATCCCGAGTGAGTCTCAGGGTCGATCTCGAGGGGAGCGTTGCGGTCGTTCGATTCGGTGCTGTCGTCGGTCTCGTTCAGTTCGGGCTCGTCTCTCCCAGGTGAGTCTGTCATGTGAATGGCTGTCTGTTTGGCGCCCGCACCGAAACTGCTAACGTCGTGTTAGCTGGTTCGGACCCGAACTGCTAAAGCGATTCGTGCCGTAGCCAGACCAGATTCAGTCGATGTCTTCCCAACAGCCGCACTCGCAGGAGGAACAGTCCCCGTCCCGCGACGACCAGCCCAACGCCTGCCCCGTCATCGAGTCGCTCGAGCAGATCGGCTCCCAGTGGCGACTGGCCGTCCTCCACGAACTCCTCTCCGGCGAACAGCGGTTCAACGAACTCAAGCGCTCGACCGACGCGAACGCGCGCACCCTCTCGCGCGTGCTCGACGACCTCGGCGAGATGGGCTTTGTCGAACGCCGGATCGAGGAGGACGCTCCCATCGCAACGTACTACAGTCTGACGGCGAAGGGACGGTCCCTCGAGCCCGTCTTCGACGAAATTGAGTGCTGGGCCGGGAGCTGGCTCGAGGACTGCGAGGTCTGAGTTCGCCCTCGTCTCTCTTTCTCTCTCGCGCGATAGCTGGGAGCGGCGAACCGTTCTCGAGCCAGCACATACTTGGCCGCTGAACACTTCTCTCTGGCATGTCCGATCGTCGCCTAACTGATCGAGGAAGCGGAACGCTTTCTCGGCGCAGCTTCGTTGCTGGCGGGCTTCTCGTTGGCCTCGGTGGGGCGATGATCGTCGGCGACTCGTATGCGTTCTCTCAGACTCGAGCGAGCCGTGTTACCAGTGTTTCGACGGCGAACGACGAGGCTGGACTACTCGGTGTCGCTCAGGCTTCGAGCCTCGAGGCCGGGAGCAGTGACCAGCCACTCGCGACGGTGACCAACAATACGGCGACCACGTTGACGGTCTCGGTAACACTCGTCGACCCGTCTCAGGGAACTGTTACCCCGTCGACTCAGTCGCTCGCGAGCGGTGTCTCGAACACGGTCTCGGTATCGGTGGCGGAGGGGAGTGCGACCGGGACGAACGCACTGCCATTCGAAATTACTGCAACCGATGGCGACGGCATTTCGATCGCCCTCACTCGGGCGGTCGACGTCGATGCAGGGTCGTCTCTGGTTCGATCGGTCAGCGACCGGTCACAGAACAATAACGCTGAGTATCGGGTTACCTATCAGGTCAACGGCGTCAGCGATTTCGACAGTATCAGCGTCACGTTCGAAAATCTCGATCTGGGCTGGGTCGATACCGTTACCGAATCACGGACCGCGACTGAGGGAGTAATCGAGTACGATCGAGGCGGGGCCGGAAACAGCGAGTACCGGATTACGTTCGACGTGTACGATTCGACCGGGTCGGTCGTACTCACAGAGTCGGTTACAGACGTCGCCGACGGTAACGAACCGCCGGGGAATCAACAGCCGACCGATCCGGATGGGCCACGACTCGAGTCGTTCACCGTCACCGACGAGACCCTGAACAACAACACCGACTATGCGGTCGCATACGAGGTATCCAGGCCGGACCGGTTCGAGGAGGTCCGCGTGACGTTTACGAACACCGAACCGAACAAGGGGTGGGCGACGAGAGAAGAAGCGACCGATGCGTTCCCGACGGGAACGGTCACGTACAGACAGGGCGGGACGGAGGGGGACACGTACGAGATCACCGTCGATATCGTCAATACGAACGAGATCGTCGTCGACTCGGGTACGGTGACACACGTGGCGGGGACGGACGGAACCGTCTCGTTCCCGGGATGAGTCCATTTTCACTCCGGCTATCGATTGTGGATCCGTATTCTCCCCGATCGATACACGAACGTGCATATAGAAACCCCTTTACTACCCGACTTCCATCACCGACATGAATGAGTCTTGCCGATTCGGACCGCGAACTCGTCGTCGAAGAGTTGGAGCGAGAGCCGACTCCAGCCGAGGCGGCGCTGTTCGAGAACCTCTGGAGCGAACACTGCGCGTACCGCTCCTCGAGACCGCTGCTTTCGGCCTTCGACAGCGAGGGCGAGCAGGTCGTCATCGGGCCGGGTGACGACGCGGCGGTCGTCGCGCTGCCCGGGAGCGAGGACGGCGGCGCCGAGGAGGGGTCGACCTACATCACGATGGGCATCGAGAGCCACAACCACCCGTCCTACGTCGATCCGTTCGACGGGGCTGCCACGGGCGTCGGCGGGATCGTCCGGGACACTCTCTCGATGGGGGCCTACCCCATCGCGCTGGCGGACTCGCTGTACTTCGGCGAGTTCGACGACGAGCACTCGAAGTACCTCTTCGAGGGCGTCGTCGAGGGAATCAGCCACTACGGCAACTGTATCGGCGTTCCGACGGTCGCCGGCAGCGTCGACTTTCACCCGGACTACGAGGGCAACCCCCTCGTGAACGTCGCCTGCGTCGGCCTGACGAACGAGGAGCGACTCGTCACCGCCGTCGCACAAGAGCCCGGAAACAAACTCGTCCTCGTCGGCAACGGCACCGGCCGCGACGGGCTGGGCGGCGCCTCCTTCGCCAGCGAAGACCTTGCGGAGGATGCCGAAACCGAAGACCGACCTGCCGTTCAGGTTGGCGATCCCTACGCGGAAAAGCTGCTCATCGAGGCCAACGAACAACTCGTCGACGAAGGGCTGATCGAGTCCGCTCGCGACCTCGGCGCTGCCGGTCTTGGCGGTGCCTCGAGCGAACTCGTCGCCAAGGGCGGCCTCGGCGCACAGATCGAACTCGAGCGCGTCCACCAACGCGAGCCGAATATGAACGCCTTAGAGATCCTGCTCGCCGAATCGCAGGAGCGGATGTGTTACGAGGTCGAACCGGAGAACGTCGACCGCGTCGCGGAAATCGCCGAGCGATTCGATCTCGGCTGTTCCGTTATCGGCGAGGTTACCGAACAGAACTATACCTGTACCTTCGAAGGCGAAACAGTCGTCGATGTCGATGCCTACTTCCTCGGCGAGGGCGCGCCGATGAACGACCTCGAGAGCGAGCAACCAGCACAGCCCGAGACCGACCTTCCCGACGCGGATCTCGAGGACGCATTCGAAACCGTCCTCTCGAGTCCCAACACCGCCTCGAAGCGCTGGGTCTACCGGCAGTACGACCACGAAGTCGGCGTCCGCACGAGCGTCGGGCCGGGCGACGACGCGGCGATCATCGCGGTTCGAGAAGCCGAGCAAGGGCTCGCGATTTCGTCGGGTGCGGCGCCGAGCTGGACCAGTGCCGCGCCCTACGAGGGGGCGAAAGCAATTGCCCTCGAGAACGCGACGAACGTCGCGGCCAAGGGTGCGACCCCCCTGGCTGCGGTCGACTGCCTCAACGGCGGCAACCCCGAGAAACCCGACGTCTACGGCGGCTTCACGGCAATCGTCGACGGTCTCGCGGACATGTGTGAAACGCTCTCGGCGCCGGTCGTCGGCGGCAACGTCTCGCTGTACAACGACTCCGTAACCGGCCCGATCCCGCCGACGCCGACGCTCGCGATGGTCGGGACCAAGGAGGGGTACGACGCCCCGCCGCTGTCGGTCGAGGCCGATTCGGACAGCACGCTCCTGCTCGTCGGCGACCTCGGCCTCGAGAGCGGTGACGCCCGCCTCGGCGGTTCCGAGTATCTCGCCCGCCACGGCGGCAGCGACCAGTTCCCCGAACTCCCCGCCGATCCCGCGGCCCTCGTCGAGACGCTCGCGGACGTTGCGAACGACGGCGATACCCTCGCGGTCCACGACGTCAGCCACGGCGGTCTCGCCGTCGCGCTGGCGGAGATGGTCACTGAAGAGGCGGGACTCGAAGTCTCACTCCCGATCCCAGACGACGCCGACGAGGCCGTTGCTGCAGCCCTCTTCCACGAACAGCCCGGCCGCGCGCTGGTCCAGACCGAGTCACCCGAGACCGTCAGCGCGGCGTTCGACGGCGTCGCCCCGGTCGTCGAACTCGGCTCGACGACCGACGACGGTACCCTCGCGCTCACCATCGGTAATCGAACGATCACAACGGATGCAGGCGAGATTAGAGACCATCGTGCGACGATCGAGCGGGAACTCGAGTAGCCGACGCCCGCTCGAGCGGTCTGCCATCGAATCGGCAATTATCTGACGCCCGATATATTGATATACCCGCGGTACGATTCATCCAACGAACTGCTAGCCCGGAGGATACCGTTCGATGGCCACTACCACCCCGTCCGTCCTGATCGTCGAAGACGAACCGGACCTCGCGGATCTCTACGCCGCGTGGCTCGGAGAGTCGTGCGAGATCGAGACGGCCTACGACGGAGAGACGGCACTGAACGCCATCGACGACTGTATCGACATCGTCCTCCTCGATCGACGCATGCCCGGGCTCTCCGGCGATCGAATTCTCACGACCATTCGTGACCGCGGTCTCGACTGTCGGGTCGCGATGGTGACGGCCGTCGAACCGGATTTCGACATCATCGGCATGGGGTTCGACGATTATCTCGTCAAGCCGGTCTCGAAGGACGAACTGCGCCGAATCGTCGAACAGTTACAGCTCCGATCGAGTTACGACGAACAGCTCCAGGAGTTCTTCGCGCTCGCCTCGAAGAAGGCGCTGCTCGACGCCGAGAAGACCGACGCCGAACTGAAATCGAGTCAGGAGTACGCCCGGCTGCAGGACCGACTCGCGGTGCTCCGCGTTGAGGTCAACGAAACGATGTCGGAACTGCTCAAGCAGGACGGCTATCGACAGCTCTGTCGGGACCTCACCCGAGACTCGATTCTACAGGAGTCGAGCTGACTCGTCGGCCGGAACTCGATTCCGCAGGAGTCACACTGTCCGGTTAGCCGGACCTCGCAGACTCGCGCTCGAGCGTCGTCACGTCGCGGATCTCGAGCCGCGTGCCGCCGTTGGTCCCGTTGTCGACCGTCAGCGACCAGTCGTGGGCCTCTGCGATCGCTCTGACGAGCGCCAGCCCCAGCCCGTCGATATTCGTCTCGACGCCGGTGTGCGCCTCGCCGTCGTCGGTCGTAACGTCGAGCACCCGGTCGTGAGCGGTCGGCGGGATTTCGGTCGCGTCGTCTAATAGGAAAAAGCCCCGCGAGCGGTCGCTCGTGCCGAAGCCGACCTGAATCGTCACCTCGCCGTCGGCGCGGGCCGCAGCGTCGTCGAACGCCGTCTCGAGGAGGTGGACGAACCGGTCCGCGTCGGCTCTGAGCGTCGCAGACTGCTCGACGACGACGCGCTCACTGTCCAGTCGCGATCGCTCGAGGGCGTCCTCGATCGCCGACTCGAGGTCGATTCGGCTTCGGGGGCCGACGGCCGACGCGTTCCGGGCGAACTCCCGGATGTCGTCGACGAGCCGTTCGGTCCGATCGAGCGTCGCTTCGACCGAGTCCTCCGCGAGCGGGAACTCCCAGTTGTCCGGCGTCCCCCCTCGAGAGGCCGACATCCCGCCGCCTTCCGCCTCGAGCGCGTCCGCGAGGGTCGACAGCTGCGCTTTCAGATCGCTCGAGAGGACGTCGGCGACGGACTCGAGTCGCTCGGTCTGGCGCTCGAGTTCGGCGGTCCGTTCCCGGAGCACCTGCTCGCGGTCGGCCCGGTCGAGCGCCGCCCGGGTGTTTTCGACCAGCGTCGAGATGAGGTCGACGTCGGTCTCGTCGAACTGGTGGGCGTCGAACGAGCCGGTCATGAGGACGCCGTGGGTTCCGATCGGAGCGATGATCTCCGAGCGAATCGGCGTGTCGGGGTTGTAGATGTCGTCGACCGTCGCGAGGTCGTCGAACCGCTCGATGTCGCCGGACTCGAACGTCTCCCAGACGAGCCCTTCGCCGGGGTAGAACCGCGGGAGGCCGCCGAACTCGTCGTGTGCGCCGGCGGTTCCGGCGACCGGCTCGAGGTAGCCCTGTTCCTCCTCGAGCAGCCAAACGCCGCTGATCGGGAGATTGAGCAGGTCGCTGCCGGCGTGGACGGCGATTGCACAGATCTCTTCGGGGTCGTCGGACTCGAGCAGCCAGCGAGTGATCTCGTGGAGCGAGGTGACGACGCGTTCGTACTCGCGCCGGTCGGTCACGTCGCGGACGACGGCGGCGACGGTCGCGAGGTCGTCCTCGATCGGGACGAACCGGAACTCGCCGATCCGGTCGGTGCCGTTGGCGTCGGTAAACGGCAACTCGAGCTGTCGCTCGGCGGCGTTGCCGACGTCAACGTCGGTGATCGCCCGTCCGATCTCGACGGCGTGCTCGTCGGAGATCCCGGCCCGGCTGGTGAGCACTTCGACGTGTTCGCCGACGAACTCCTGCCGATCGGCGTCGAGTACGTCCTCGAGAGCCCCGTTGACGGTGACGATCTCCCGATTGCGATCGAGCGTGATCACAGCGTCCCGGACGGCTTCGACGACAGCCGCGTGCTGGGCGATGGTCGTCTCCTGAGATTTTCGCTCGGTGACATCGCGCATGTACACCGAGAGGCCGCTTTCGGAGGGGTAGGCGCGAGCCTCGAACCAGGTTTCGAGGTGGGCGTGGTACACCTCGAAGGAGACGGGAACCTGTTCGTCCATGGCGCGGTGGAATCGGTCCGGGAACTGCGTCTCGACCGTTTGGGGGAACTCGTCCCACATGACGCGGCCGATCAGCTCCGCTCGAGACCGCTTCAACAGCGTCTCGGCGCGCTCGTTGAGGTAGGTAAACCGGAAATCCGGGTCGAGCGCGAAGAAGGCGTCTGTAACCCGATCGGCGATCGGAACGGATCGCAGCGTCACGGCTCCACACCCCGATCGTCGCTCGAGATCGCGGTCGCGAGTGGGTCCCCTCGGAGCCGACTGACTCGCAGTGTCGCTGTGTTCATCGAGAGCTAGCTACCGCGTACTTTGCAGGGCGGCTATTTCAGTGTCGTGGCTGATCGGCCGGCAGGGCCGGCCGTCGCCGACTACAGGATGTCGTCGTCCCGCTCTCGTTCGACGGCGCGGTCGAAGACGAATTCGGCGGCCGCAGCGTCGAGCACCGATGCGACATCCTCGTCGGAGAACACGGGAACCATACGCGAAACTCATTGCAGGCCCACTTCAGTGGTGCCGTCGTTCGGGCCGCAGGAAAGATCCCGTAGCCCGTCGGCGGAGCGTGTTTGTATCTAGTCGTAGTACAGGTGGACATGAAAGTAGTCATCGCCGGTGGGGGTATCGTCGGGTGTGCGATCGCGGCGCGACTCGGCGAGACCGACCACGACGTCACGCTCCTCGAGCGCTCGCGGATCGGCAGCGAGACGACGGCGGCCTCCGCGGGTATCCTGATGGAGAACGTGATCGATCCGACGCCGTTCGACCTGCGGTTTCGAATGCGCGCCCGCTCGGTCTACGACGAACTGTTCGATCGCGGCCCGCTCGAATCGACTCGAATCGGCGTGTGCTACCTCGCCGAAACGGACCAGTTCGCGGAGCGACTCGAGGCGTCCGCGGCGACGCTCGGCGAACACGGTGTCGACGCGTCGTACCTCAAGGCGGACGAACTATCCAGACTCGGCGTCGATCCCGACGGCTTTGTCGGCGGACTGTACACGCCGAACGACCGGCTCTGCGAACCGGTCGCCGTCGCGAACTGGTTCGCCGACTGCGCGCGCCGGACGGGTGTCGACGTTCGGACGGGGGCAACCGTCACCGACGTTCGGACCCACGACGGAGCCGTCTCGAGCGTCGAGACCGAGACGGACCGGTTCGACGCCGACTGTGTGATCAACGCGACCGGTCCGTGGGCCCCGAAACTGAACGAGACGGTCGGCGTTTCGCTCCCGCTCAGACAGACGCTCGGGCCGATGGCGGCCCTCGAAACCGACCACCCGCTCGAGAGTCCGGTGACGATCCTCGAGTCCAAGCGGTACGTTCGTCCGACCGGCGGCAACGACGGACCCGGCGCATGGGTCGGCGAGTACCGAACGGCGTACGAAGACGGCCAGCAGTATGATCCGGACGACTGTGCCGTCCCGGACGGGTTCGCGGACTCCGCATCGGACCTCGCAGCCGTCGTCCCGGGACTCGAGGGCGCGACGGTTGTCAACGAGTGGCTCGGCTGTCGAACCGTCACGCCGGACGGCAGACCCATCGTCGGCGAGACGAGCGTCGACGGGTTTGTCGTCGCCTGTGGACTGTCCGGGCAGGGGATTACGCTCGCCCCGGCCGTCGCCGACGTGGTTCATGACGCACTCGAGGGGACCCTCGAAGACGAGTATCGAAAACACCTCTCGCCGGATCGGTTCTGAAGGTATCGTCCGTATCGACGACTCGAGAGAACGACACCGAGGGCGAGTTTCAGTGTCGCGTAGCCGAACGAATCCTTATACCGAGACCTGTTGTTCGGTATCGTATGACTGTAGTCGTGATCGGTGGGGGAATCGTCGGTCTCTCGAGTGCGTACGAACTCGCCGCTCGCGGCGTCGACGTCGTCGTCTGCGAAGGGGGATCGATCGGTTCGGGGAGCACCGAGCGATCCGCGGGCGGTATCCGCGCGCAGTTCTCGACGCCGGTCAACGTCGACCTCTCGCTCGAGAGCATGCGCGTCTGGAACGCATTCGAGGAGCGGTTCGGGACCGATATCGATTACCGACGGCCGGGGTACCTCTTTCTCGCCCGGACCGAGGAGACCGCGGCGGGGTTCGACGAGGCCGTCACGATGCAGAACGACCGCGGTGTTCCGAGCGAGGTGCTCACGCCCGAGGAAGCGAGCGAGCACTGCCCGGGAATCGATCCCGAACAATTCGTCGCGGCGACGTACGCCCCGACGGACGGCTTCGCGGACCCGCACCTCGCCCTGCAGGGATACGCGCGAGCGGCGGCCGACGCGGGGGTCGACGTGCGAACGAAGACGCCCGTCGTGGACGTGATCCGTGAGGAATCCGGCGCTCGAGACGACGAGGAATCGCGGCGGGTGGTCGGCGTCGAGACGTCCGAGGGCCGACTCGACGCCGACTACGTCGTCAACGCCGCGGGTCCGTGGGCCAGCGAGGTCGCAGCGTTGGCCGACGTATCGCTGCCGATCGTTCCGAAACGGCGCCAGATCGCCGTCGCCCAACCCGAGACACCGGTTCCAGCCTCGGATCCGCTGACGATCGATCTCGAGAGCGGCTCCTACTTCCGGCCCGAGCGAGACGGCGACGCGCTGGTCGGCGGCCACCTCGGTGCGTCGGATGCCGCCGCTGATCCGGACGCGTACGCCCGATCGATGGACTTCGAGTGGAGCGTCGACGCCCTCGAGACCGTCTCGGAGTGGACGACCTACTTCGGCCCCGAGTCGGCGGTCAAACGCGGCTGGGCGGGACTCTACGCGGTGACGCCGGACGACAGCGCGATTCTCGAGGAGACGGTTCCCGGCTATATCACCGCCGCCGGCTTCTCGGGTCACGGCTTCCAACACGCACCCGCGACAGGGAAGCTGGTCGCCGAACTCGTCGCCGACGGCGAGGCGTCGCTGGTCGACATCGAGGCGCTCTCGAGCGATCGATTCGAGGACGAGGCGACGCGAACGGAGCGGAACGTCGTCTGACTATTTCCAGCCCGCAACGTCCGCGAGACCCCGACTTTATTCCTACTGGACTGTTCACATTCACCATGAGTATCGATACCACTGCCTCGGCGCGAGAGTTGGCGACGGCGATCCGCGACGGCGAACGCTCTTCGGAAACCGTCGTCGACAGCTGCCTCGAGCGAACCAGGGACACCGAAGCGCTGAATGCCTTCGTAACGGTACTCGAGGAATCCGCACGCGAGCGAGCTCGCGAGGCCGACCGCGTAGCCGCGGCCGGCGAGGATCTCGGGCCCCTCCACGGCGTGCCGGTCGCGATCAAGGATCTCCGGGACCGTAAGGCCGGCGTCCGGAATACACTCGGACTCACAGCGCTATCGGGCAACGTCGCCGAGACGGACTCGATCGTCGTCGAACGCCTCGAGGCTGCTGGCGCAGTGATCGTCGGGACGACCAATACGCCCGCGCTGGGACATACGATCAAAACGGACAACCGACTCGTCGGCGCGACGGCGACGCCGTTCGATCTCGAGCGCTCGGCCGGCGGCTCCTCTGGCGGCTCCGCGGCGGCGGTCGCCGCGGGCTGTGCGACCATCGCGACCGGGTCCGATATCGGCGGCTCACTGCGGGTGCCGGCGTCCTGTTGTAACGTCGTAGGGCTGAAGCCGTCCCACGGACGAGTCCCATCGAATTCTCGACTCGACGCCTTCGACACTCACTCACCGTTCATGATGGGCGGGCCGGTCGCGCGCTCTCTGGACGACGTCGCACTCGCACTCGAGGTGATGGCGGGCCCGGACCACCGGGATCCGTTCAGCGTGCCGGCGGGGAAGGACGGATTTCTCGAGGCCTTCGATCGACCAGCCACGGAGCTATCGATTGCCTACAGTCCGGATCTGAACCTCCAGCCCGTCGACCCCACCGTCCGCGAAACGGTCGGCAGCGCCGTCGACGATCTCGCAGATGCTGGCGTCACAGTCGGCGATGTCGACGTCTCGCTACCGGAGTATGACGACCTCCGCCAGGCGTACTACACACAGGTCGGCGGCTACTTTGCCGCCGTTGCCAAGCGGGTCGAATCGCACTACGGGATCGACCTCGAAACGGCAGATGTCGAGGAAACCGTTCGTTCGACTGTCGCACTTGGTCAGCGCCTCGACTCTCTCGAGGAGCGACTGGCCAACGGGCCGCGCACCAAGGCCTACGACGCGATCGAGGCCGCGCTTGACGATGCCGACGCGCTCGTGACCCCGACGCTAACCGTGCCGCCGTACGGCAAGCACCTGCGTGATCGCTACCCAACGACGATCAACGGCCACGATGTGGCCGGGATTCCCACCGACGCGATGCTTACCTGGGTGTTCAACCTCACTGGGCACCCTGTCGCGTCGGTCCCCGCAGGGCTCACCGACGACGGGTTGCCGATCGGACTGCAAGTGGTCGGCCGCCGGTACGCCGAGTCGGACGTCATAGCTGTCGCTGCGGCCCTCGAGCGAGCGCGACCGTGGGAGAATTATTACCCCGATGGCTGCGTACCGTGACCGGTATCGCTCCCTCAGTGTCCGAATGGAAAGTACGACCCCGGTGGTCCCATCAGAAGTGGTGACCGAGGTAGACGGCCGTTTCCGGGAAGAGCGTCGACAGCGTTTCGAGGACGTTCGAGTCCGTGACCGTCAGTCGCCCGGTTCGCTCGAGGGTGCTTGCGGACTGAGCACCGACGACGAGCTGTGAGAGCGCGGTGACATCGAGACGAACGTTGGCTCCGGCCGTTCCAGCGGTCTCCTCGAGACGCGTACACGTTGCGTTCATGCCTGCCACCTCGAGTTCAAACACGCCTTCGTTCCAGTCGACCAGCGGATCCTCGACGGCGATCGTCAGGCTGGCCTCGTGCTCCGGATACGAGAGGTGTGACAGCGTCTCGGCAACGTCGACGATTCGGACCATCGGCCCGTCGGTAACCTCGGTGTCGATCTCGTCGGGGTCGCGAGCGATGTCGCGGATCGGAACGTCCGTGGGCACCCGAAGCCGAACGCGCTGGACCTGCGAACCGTGGTCGTGGCAGAACGACAGGAGAGCCAGCAGGGCGTCGTGATCGGCGGCGACGAGTTCGGAAACCGACAACGTCCGGTCGCCCATTTCGCCGTCGATCGTGTAGACGAGGTATCCCACCACCCGGCCGTCGCGCTCGGAGGCGTAGACGAACGGATCGCGATCGTGGCCGCCGAAGACGCGATGTCGCCACCAGGTCTCGTCGCGCTCGAGGGCGAGTCCGTACCGTTCGCGGTGGGTCTCGTACGTCGACTCGAGTCGATCGTAGTCGTCGGCCTCGAGTCTGCGAACGGCCGTCCTATCGGCGTCGGCACCGTCCATCGCATCCGTCGCGAACGACAGCACGTCGGGCGCGCACTCGTGCGTCGCGATCCGATTGCTGGTGTCCCAGCCGTACCGTCGGTAGAACCGGTACTGGAACGGCCACAGCACCGAAAACCGGACGTCGTGGTCGCGGTACTCCGCGAGGGAGTGAGCGAGTAACTGCCGGACGTGGCCTTGCCGGCGATACTCGGGCGGCGTCGCGACGGACGCCAGCCCCGCGGTTCGGTGGGTGTCGCCGCGCACGCGGGCCTCGAGCCAGTAGTGCCGACAGACACAGCGCGGATTCGCGTCGTCGGTCGCCTCGGTGGCGTAGAGGCCGCGCCGAGAGCCGAGCGTGTCTCGCGGCCCCTCGTGCTCGTCAGGATCGTACGCTGGAACACCTAACTCCGGTCGAAAGGCGTAACTTCGATACTCGTGAAACACATCCCGTTCGTCCGGGATGGGGCGGTAGTCGACCATGAGACGGAGAGCGTGTGCGACCGAGAAAACTGTTGATATCGCGGGCTGTTCGCGGGGACCGTCTCGAGGACGGTATCGCGATCGGACCAGTGCAAAGATTGAACAGACACGGTTCACTATTCGTTGCGTATGGTCGACAGGAACACGGTTCGCCGGGGATACGACGAACTGATCGGGGCCTACGATGCGGAACGTGCGGAAGACGACCGCGGAAAGGCGATACTCGACGACTTTTTCGACTCGATCGAGACCCCGGCGCGAATCCTCGATGTCGGCTGCGGTCCGGGCGTCCCAGTCCTTCGGAGACTGAGTGCGGAAGCGACCGCCCTTGGATTCGATCTCTCCCGCGAACAACTCAATTTGGCCGCGGCGAACGTTCCCGAAGCGGTGCACTTACAGGGAGAGATGACGAGCGTTCCCCTCCGTGACGATACGTGCGATGCCATTACCGCCTTTCATTCGCTGATTCACGTCCCGCTCGAGGACCACGGGACGGTTATCGACGAGTTCGCACGCGTCTTGCGTCCCGGCGGTCGCGTACTCCTCTCAGAAGGCCCGGAGGAGTGGTGCGGGACGAATCCGGACTGGCTCGAGCGCGGCGTCGAAATGCAGTGGAACATCGCCGGCGTAGACGCCACGCGGGACCAACTGCGGGACGCCGGGTTCACGATCACCGACGAATGGGGCACCGACGGTACGTTCGCCGACAACGACGAGCGATGGATTTTCATCGCCGCCACGCTCGAGGCGTAACCGGTCGACTGCGTTACCGTGTCGGCTCTCGGCCGGATGATACGAGGCGACCATCGACCGCGATTCGGACCGATTCGCAGGCTGTCCTCGGCGACGGCGTCGACAGTTCGTCCACCGTGAATTCGAGTGCCGAACGAGGCGAGAACCGAAACGTTCTGCAACGAGAACAGGTCCGTCGAACGAAACAACGTCGTTCCAAAGACGTATGACTACCGTCACCAGACCAGTGGCAAGCGCGACGACACCCTGACGGCGGACCACCGGCGTCGTCTCCGTCCCCTGCGCGGACAGCGCACACACGCCTGCTACCCATGGATTCACTCTCCCAACTCTGGAAGCGATACGTCGCTCGTAACCCCGACCCGGACGCGTACCGCGTCTACGCATCGTTCCCTTCCCGGCCGTCCGACGGCCCACCGCTCGGCGCACTCCGCGATCGGATCGACGACCTCGAGTACGCCTTCGGGGGGCGACTCGACGTCACCGTCACGAGGAAACGGATGGTTGTCACGACGGATACGGTCGCAATCGAGCAGTTCGATCGGACCGCGTTCGAGCGGTTCGTCGCGGGAATCGAGAACCTGTACGGCGACGTCTACGACGTCGTCCACTACACGAAATCCCGGCAGTCCGATCACGGATTCGAAAAATCGCACGTTCTCGTCCCGGTCAAACCCCTCTTCTCGAAACCGAACGAGCCGGCAGGGCTGGATCGAGTGGTTTCGGGGGACCAGTCCGGTTGAGCTGTCGTCAGTCGTCGTCGGTGGAACTCGCGCCCGCGTCGGATCCCCGTTGCTGGTCGGACTGGGAAAGCGACGGCGTGCGGCTCGCCCAGTCCCCGATGTTCTCCGAGACGTACTCGCGGCCACCGAGACCGAACGCGACACCAAAGCCGATTGCAACGGCGGCGGCGAGCCCCCACGCGAGCGCTCGAGCGAACACGTAGAGGATCCCGACGTCGATCCCCATCGTGTCGAGGCCGATCACGATCGCGGTGAAGTACAGGAAGATCCTGACGCCGCTGGCGAACAGTTTCGTGGCTCCGGAGCCCGTCGTTGCCTGGGTCCGTTCGATGACGTCGCCGATGAAATCGGCAACGACGAACCCGACGACGATGACGGCGATCCCGGCGATGAGCAGCGGCAGGTACGTGACCGCGGTGGCGACCCACGCTGACAGTTCCGGAATCGCGAGCACGTTCGACGCTGCGAGGATCGCGATGGCGTAGACGAACCACTTCGCGAGCGTCCCGAACGCGTGCGAGACCGCGCTCTCGGTTCCGCCGAGCATTCGCCCGAGCGGCGTCTCGAGAACCATTCGGTCGAGTTCGATTCCGTCGGCAATCCGCATGACGACGCCAGCTACGACGCGGCCAATGATCCATCCGATGAGGAGGATCAGGAGCGCACCGATCAATCGGGGCACGAATGCCACCATACTGGCGACGGTGTCTTGAAGGAATTCTGGCAGCTGTATCTGCTGCAGCGGCAGTTGTTGAACCATCGTCTCAGCGGAGGCTCTGGACGCGCTTTGTAATGAACCTGATACAATGATGTCTGGAATCTATCTGTTCTACGGCGGGGTTGCCAGCTTCGAGGAACTGTTCGTTACCGCGATTTACAGGGGAACGAACCATAGCGCACGAGGCACAGACCACGCCACGCTCGAGTTCTCGTGAAGCGCATATTTTCGACCCACCTCTCCGCTGTCGTCGATAACAGGAAGTTGCTATCCGATCTGGTTTCGTGGTTTCTGGCAATTCTGTTGTAACTCGTTCGACACCAATACGACGGCTGAAGACCTTTCTCCTGGTTGCCAGTCCCTGTTTACTGACAGAGCCTGAAGAATCACGCGTACTCACGGCTGGGAAACCGATCTGAACGTCCTCGCTCTCGGAACGTCGTGTCACTCACCCTGACTACCAGCGAGTTCTCGGTTTCGGGGATAATGGGCCCATAGAACCAGCGAAACAGCCGAATCACCGAATATCGAATCGGTGCGGTATCGGTGCTGTAGGTAATCCACTGTTACACGACGACCAGTATACGAGGGTGTCGAAGAGGGGTGAAAACTGGATGACTTGCCTCCGTAACACGTGTCGCGTTCCGACTGAGCAGCCGTTTCCGACGGTCACACGGTCGAAATCGAAAACCCAACAGAGTGCCACTCAGGCGTGCTCGTCGACGAACGCTTCGATCCTCGCGAGCGCCTGCCGGAGGTCGTCGAGTCCGGTCGCGTACGAAATGCGCAGGTGGCCCTCGCCGCCCTCGCCGAAGACGTCGCCGGGGACGACCGCGACGCCCTCCTCGCGGAGGACTCCCTCTGCGAACTCCTCCGCGGTAAAGCCCTCGGGCACCTCGGGGAAGCAGTAGAACGCCCCCTTGGCCTCGAAGACGTCCATCCCGATCTCGCGGAACCGCGAGAGGACGAACTGCCGACGACGGTCGTACTGGTTTACCATCTCCCGAACGTCGTTGTCACAGGACTCGAGGGCCTCGAGGGCCGCGTGCTGGGCCGTCGTCGGCGCCGAGAGCATCGTGTACTGGTGGATCTTGTTCATCGCGCCGATGGCCTCGGCGGGACCGAGCGCGTAGCCGAGTCGCAGCCCGGTCATCGCGTGGGCCTTCGAGAAGCCGTTGAAGACGATGGTGCGCTCGCGCATGCCCTCGAGGCTCGCGATGGAAACGTGTTCGTTCCCGTCGTAGGTCAACTCGGCGTAGATCTCGTCCGAGAGAACCATCAGATCGTGCTGGCGGGCGAAGTCGGCGATCGGCTCGAGATCCGCTTCGGTCATGATCGCCCCCGTCGGGTTGTTGGGATAGCAGAGCACGAGCATGTCGGCCTCGTCGGCGCCGGCGTCCTCGAGTGCCTCCACCGTCAGCCGAAAGTCGTCTTCCTGTTTCGTCGGAACGGAGAGTACCTCGCCACCGGCGAAGATGACGCCGGGTTCGTAGGAGATGTACGACGGCTGGGCGATGGCGACCGTGTCGCCGGGGTCGACGAACGCTCGAAACGCCAGATCGACCGCCTCGCTCGCGCCAGCGGTGACGATGATCTCCTCGTCCGGGCCGTAGCCGAGGTCGAACCGGTCGGCGACGTAGTCCGCGATAGCCTCGCGGAGTTCGCGTTTGCCACGGTTGGCCGTATAGGACGTCTTTCCCTGCTCTAAGGAGGCGATCGCGGCGTCGCGGGCCGCCCACGGCGTCGCGAAGTCAGGTTCGCCGACACCCAGCGAGATGACGTCGTCGCGCTCCTCGGCGATCTCGAAAAACCGCCGGATACCCGAGGGCGGTACCGTCTGGACGCGATCGGCAAGTTCGAACGTCATGATCAGGGTGAAAACGAGAGTCGCTCGTCGTCTTCGCCGTCGCCGAGTTCGATCCCGTTCTCCTTGTAGGAGGTCATCACGTAGTGGGTGACCGTCTGGGTGATCTCGGGGACCGGCGCGACCTTCTCGCTGATAAACTGCGAGACCTCGCGGATGGAGTCGCCCTCGACTTCCATATCGAAGTCGTAGTCACCGCTGACAAGTCTGAGGGCTGTGACCTGCGGGAACCGTGCGAGGCGCTCTGCGATGTCGCCGTAGCCCGTCTCGCGGTCGAGGTGGACGTTTAACTCGACTTCGGCACGGACGCGTTCGTCTTCCAGTTTGTCCCAATCGACGACCGCCTGGTAGCCGCGGACGACGCCTGCTGCCTCGAGTTCCTCGATCGCCGCCTCGACTTCCTGCTCGTCGAGACCGGTCATTCGCGCGATATCGTCGGTCGAGTATCGTGCGTTCTCACGAAGCAACTCGAGCACCTCGCGTTCGCTCATACAAACGCGAAGCGCGAGCGCGAGTAAAGGTCTACCGTTGTTCGGTCGGCAACGCGTCGCGCGCAGATTTCCAGCAGTTCCTAATGAAGCGACGATTCACACTGAGGACAGATACGCGATTGCATCGGTACGCTTCGCTGGCAGTCCGGGCAGGTGATATCCTCCTCCTGTTGAAATGGGTGTGCTCGGCTCATTTTTGATCCCGTCTAGAAATTCACCCACTACTACCATAAAGTGCATCGAAATGCGACTGTACTGTCACGATTGCTGTTCGTTCTCAAATGCCGCGGTACTCGATACCGATATTTGATCGCTCCGATCAACCGATGCCGTCTCGAGTTCGGGTCGCGGGTCGGTCGGCAACGGTGGCGACCAACCGGTCGAGAACTGGCAGGCAACGGTAGCTGCGAACCGATCGTCGACAGATGACTGCAAATCGACCGACCGCAACCACCAGCAGCGATCGATCAGCAGTCGTCGCTCCCGGACCGCGCCGCCGTTGTTATCGATAGTTCTTGAACAGCAGCGCCCGAACGTCGTCTTTCGTCTGGACGTCCTCCGTCGTGCCGTCCGGGAGGTCAACGCTGTAGCGGTAGTCCGCGGAGCTAGACTCCGACCACTTGTCGTCGTGGGTCTCGAGCAGGCTCATCATCTCGTCTAACATATCGTCGTCGTCGGCCGAGCCATCTCCGCCGCTGTCGCCATCGTCGGCTGTCGTCTCCGTATCGGCTGCCGGCTCGCCGTCTCCGGCGGCGTCCTCGCTCGAGTCCTCGGCATCGTCGTCGGTCTCGCCGCCTTCTCCGTCGGCGTCCTCAGAACCCGTATCGGACTCCGAACCGTCGTCCTCGTCGACCGAGTCGTCTTCGATGTAGGAGACCTCCTCGAGGTCCTCCGGAGTCGACTCGCCATCGATCGCGGCGCCGACGGAGGCGGCGACGTCGTCGGTCGCCGAGGAGTCGAGGTCCGCGTCGAGTTCGATCTCGAGTTCGGTCTCGCCGTCGAGGTTGTCGATCAAGTACTGGACGGCGTCGCGTTCGCGGACGAAGCCGTACTTGCCGACGACCTGTTCGGAGATCTCTTCGCGGAGTTGCTGGATGACTGCGTACTGTTCGTCGGTGACCTCGAGCGTCTTCATACCACATCGATGTCGCGGGGGGTACAAATAGGTGGGTCGTGCTTCGCGCCTCGGCCTGGTGTGCGACGGTCCACCCCGGTGGGACTCCCGTACAGTTGGTCAGTGACCCACGGCTAAAGCCGTGAGCTTCCTGCTTGTCTCTCTGTGATTTGGGGAGGGGATCAAGTTAGTCAGATTGAACGACGTTGGAGGGGGCGGAAGAAGCGGTTCCTAAGCGATCCTCGGTCTGTGTTCCAAGCAGTAATCGAACGAATTGACCAACGTTGGTGATTAATTTATTCTCAGCTTTTCGCAAGTGCTCTTCGTAGGTGGAGCGAGCGACAGACGTTTGTTCGGCCAATTCGCTTACTGACGCTTTCCGTGGTTGTTCGTAATAGCCACTATCGAGCGCGAGTCTGATAGCAGCTAATTGCCGGTCGGTTAATCCGTCGAACAGTTGATCGACTGGGGCTAACAGACTGTGCGGGATGTGTGTTTCCTCAAGGCCCCGCTTCGAGAGAACCTCGATATCACGATCGGCGTCCAACTCGTCATACAGTTCCCGGATGTTCCGCTCGTCGAACGCGATTACTGTGTAGTGTTCCCATCCTTGTCGATGGACTGTCGGCGGTTGGTACAGACAGTTGTGATCTTCGAACCGCTGGATGATCGATTCCTCTAATGCACAGAGACAGGACTGCATTACGACGTGCAATCCCGACTCGTCCATATTCTGGTGAAGAACCGTCCCCAGTTGCTCAATATCGTCGAGTAAGTTCTCAGTTGAGGTCTCCTGAGACGTGATTTCGAGGACCTGGCAATCGCTCAGGTACCACTCTCTTATCGTGAGATCTGGATACTGTTCGGAAAGTTCCCGATACGGACACTCGTGGCGAATCCGAAACGACGCCTGGTACAGTCCCATGAAGCGAAGCAAGGGAGCGACAACAATAGGGATGCCGGTTATAACCTGCAGTTGCCATATGCCCGATTAGCTCCTTGATTATGTACGATGTCGGAAATCGAACCCACGGAGCTCGGAACGCGATTGAATAACGGAGATGATCTCTTCATTCTGGACATCCGTCACGAGAATGAGTACGAAGACTGGCACATCCCTGGCAGCGAGAATATCGATGTCTACGACGAATTGACAGAGAGTGAAGACGAGGCGGCCGAAGAGGCGCTCTCCGAGATTTCTGAAGACAATGAAATTGTGACGGTATGTACTGCTGGAATCGTCTCTGGGAGGGCGACGGACGTTCTCCAAGACATGGGTTACGAGGCGAAAACGCTCGTTGACGGAATGAACGGGTGGAGTCGTGTTCATCGGAGTGCTCCCATCGATACCGACATCGATGGAACCCTTCTCCAAGTCGCTCGACCAGGGAAAGGGTGTCTCTCGTACGTCCTCGTCTCTGATGGGGAAGCAGCCGTCTTCGATCCCTCACAGTACACCGAGGAGTTCGATGCGCTCCTGAACGACTACGACGCTGAACTCGTTGGCGTGTATGACACGCACGCTCATGCGGACCACGTTTCTGGTGGACGAGAGTTTGCCGAGGACCACGACGTCCCGTACTATCTCCATCCTGCCGATGCACTTTCGATCGATGTCACGCCGCTCGAAGATGGACAGACTCACGCGATCGGACGCGTTGATGTAACGGTTATCGACACTCCCGGTCATAGCCAGGGAAGCGTCACGTTCGCTATTGATGAGAAGGCACTCCTCACGGGAGACACGCTCTTCCACAGGAGCGTGGGTCGCGTCGAGCTCGGTGTCGAAGCGGGGATCGAAGACACTGACGTCGAATCGAACGCAGCGACGCTCTATGAAAGTCTTCGACGTCTCCGAAACCAACCCGGGGATCCGCTTGTTCTCCCATCACACGATCCAGGATCGCCAGAGCCGCCCGTTTCTGCCCGAATGAGCGAGGTGGAAACCGAGAATGCCGATCTGAACCGCGACCGTGAATCGTTCATCGAGTCGCTCGCCAACGACGTTCCCGACCACCCGCCGAACTTCCAGCGTGTCAAGGGAGTAAACGTCGGTAACGAGACCGTTACCGATGAGGAGCTTTCGACGCTCGAACTGGGCCCCAACAACTGCGCAGCTGAGTAACCATGGGACGGGAATACAAGCAAGGGATCAAGCGAAACTGGCAGCAGTTCCTCCTCCAGATACTGACGGTATTCGCCGTCGGCCTCACGATGGGGTCTCAGCGGACCGTCGTCCCCCTCATGGGCGAGGAGACGTTCGGAGTCACGTCGTTCCTCGTTATCGGCTCGTTCGTAATCAGTTTCGGGATCGTCAAGGCACTGTTGAACCTCTATTCGGGGAAGTGGGCCGATTCGTACGGACGGAAGCCGATCTTGCTCCTCGGGTGGCTCTCGGCAGTTCCGATCCCATTTATTTTAATTTTCGCTCCGAGCTGGTCCTGGATCGTCGTCGGTAACGTCCTACTCGGCGTGAACCAGGGGGTGGCCTGGAGCATGAGTATGATCTCGAAGATCGAACTCGCCGGACCGAGCGAGCGAGGATTAGCCGCTGGACTCGACGAAGCGTTCGGCTACACCGGCGTCGCAATCGGTGCGTGGTTCACTGGCGTAATTGCAGCCCAGTACAGCCTGCGTCCGGAGCCGTTCTACTTCCTGTTGCTCGTAATTATCGTGGCAATGCTGATTGCGATCTTCTTCATCGAGGAAACGCTCCCGTATGCGCAGGCGGAAGCGGCCCAGCCCGATGGTGGGAAAGAGTCCGACGGCGATGCAGATCTGCCGTTTGCGGAAATCGTGAAGCGGGCGACGTACAAAGACCGAACGCTGTTCACCGCTGCCCAGGCGGGTCACGTGGAGAACTTCGTCGATACGCTCGTCTGGATTGGCTTCCCACTGTTTCTGCTCGCACAGGGGCTTGACACGGCCCAAATTGGTGTGGTAGTTGGGGTTCACAGTGGTGCGTACTTCCTCCAAGTGTATACCGGACGGCTTGGCGATCAGATCGGTCGGAAACCGCCGATTGTAATCGGGTTCTTCCTTGCCGGGGGCGGCGTGCTCGGAATGACCGTTGTAGAGGGTTACTACGCGTGGATCGTCATGTCCGGTATCGCTGGCATTGGGATGGCGTTGCACTACCCGAACCTGATCTCTGTGGCCAGCGACGCTGCACACCCACTGTGGCGATCGACCGGACTGGGGGTCTATCGCCTCTGGCGTGACCTCGGGTACGCAGTGGGTGCCATTCTGATAGGCATCACGATGGATCTGCTGTATATCGAAGCAGCATTCTATGGAACCGCAATTGCGATGTTTATTTCAGGTGGATTGGTCTATCTGATGATGGAAGAGACTCATCCCGAGCTTGGAACACACGAACGTTCGTCGCTCTCACAGGGTGATGCATAGAACTGCTCTATAACTCGATTGAACGAGGCATGCCGGTGGAAAAGACTTACTGAACAGTTATTGGACTCAAAAACACCATCGAATGTCTTACCATATGAGCGACGTCGAGCGCTTCGTTCGGTTTTGTGAGAGTGACTTCGAAACCGAGCTCGCGGACCGCGAGGCCGCATACGTAGAGCAGTTCGTAACCGCTGACGATCGAATCCTCGACGTTGGGCGGCACCGGTTCGATTGAGGAACGGCTTCCTGAGCGGTGGCGGAATCGGCATTCACTCGTCCGAGTGATGCGACGAACACGACGCTTAAGGGATTTCGTCCGGAATCCGCCAGTATGGTACTGAAAGAGTCCGACACCGAACTGGACGCGGGCGACCTCGCCCCCGAGTTCGAACTCGAGGGTGCAGACGGCGAGACGTACACGCTCGACTCGTTCGCGGACAACGAGGCGCTCTTGCTCGTTTTCACGTGCAACCACTGTCCGTACGCGAAGGCGAAGTTCGACCTGCTGAACGAGTTGGCCACCGAGTACGACGACGTCGCGGTCGTCGGGATCAACCCCAACGACGCCGAGGAGTACCCCGACGACTCGCTCGAGGCGATGCGCGAGTACGTCCAGGACGGCCGCGTTCAGTACGACGCCTATCTGCGCGACGAGAGCCAAGAGGTCGCGAACGCGTACGGCGCGGTCTGTACGCCGGATCCGTTCCTGTTCGCCTGGTCCGAGGCCGACGAAGCGTTCGAACTCGTCTATCAGGGCCGTCTCGACGATGCGCTGAACCCCGACGACGAACCCACGCGATTCCACGTTCGGGAGGCTATCGACTCGGTACTCGTTGACGAGTCGGTCGACCTCGAGTGGCAGCCCTCCCAAGGCTGTTCTATCAAGTGGACCGACGAGTGACGAGTCCGTCACCGCGCTAGAGTGTGAGGCTGAGCACAGGTAGCACATTTACCGAAATAGTCGTCAATCTACCCGGTCGCTGTCAAAATCAGCGTGCTGAATATAGAGGTGAACGCAATATAGAGATCTCTTCCCCCTTCAGTTGGGAACCACTAGATTCAGAAGATATGGTGTTTCATAGTCAATCACTAACTTGATACAACAATAGCCAATCTGGAGAACGCACAAACCACGATCTCTGTCAACACTTATAATAACATAAATAATAGTTCGCGTAAGTAACAGACGATATGAACCGCCGTAAGTTTCTCACTAGTAGTGTTATTGGATCGACGGTAGCAGCGGCGGGATGTGTTGGAAATTCCGAATCAACTGTCCAATTAGCAGGGGTTCAGGTAGCGAACTTCATGGATGAACCCATCAAAGTTGATGTAGTGGTACAGAAAGATGGTTCGACAGTGCAAGCTGATGGAGTTGAGCTTCAGGCAGCCGAAGATGGGTCTGGAACGACGTCAGAACGGCAACCGATAGAGTGTGTTTGGAGCGACGATGACAGTGAGTACGTGATTGAGGCCCGGTTAAATAATGGTGACTGGGAATCCGTCGCGACCGCTGAGCACCTTGATATAGTTCCGGATGAGTACCGAGATGTTGTTGCTGTCGAACTTGAAGTGTACCGAGATGATGAAATTGTGTTTAATCCAAAGGGCTGTGATCTACTTACAACGGGTACAATACCGCCATGGACGTGTCCATGGGTAGAGTGTTGAACCTTGATTGTCTGTTTGTTTTAAATACTCTGACCCGCCCCTGAAGCGGATCCGTGCTGTATATGCGCTGTGAATCTCGAATGACTCGCTGAACTTCTATGCTATCTGATAAGACACTCTGAATTTTAGTTCACCCACGAAACGAGCGGAGTCGAGATGAACACCGACCCTCGAGATCCGTCCGCGATGGTTGCGTCTGCCGGCTTTTCGCTGAAATGGACAGGTACGCTACCGGTACTGTCGAATGAGTTGGTTCGTTTCGAGCGCTCCGCTGCAGTCGTCCTCACTCCGACCTGACCCGATCCCGTGGATCCAGGAGACGTATCTCGCCTCGCTCGAGATGCAACTCCTCGCGACGGTCGTCCTCGCCGTCGTCGTCCTTCTCGGCTTCGGTGCAGCGTCTCGGTTTCAGGACGTCGTTCGCCGTCGGTCCGGCACCCAGCTCGCCGAGGCCAGTTCCGTTCTCTTCCTCGGTGCTGTCGTCGTCGGTGGCGTCTACGCGTTCAGCGTGATCTGGCACGTCACGTTCGTCCTCGAGTACACGCTTCGGACGATGGCGATCGATCGGTGGTTCGCCGCCCAGCAGCTGGTGACTGGCGCGATCGTCCTGACCGCCTACCTCGCGATTCGGTTCGTCAATCGGTCGATCGACAAGCTCTCCCAGACGAGAGCGATCACGAGACACCAGAGCGAGGTCGCCTACCACGTCTCGGACGTCGCGATCGTCGCCCTCGCCGCGGCGATGGTCCTGACGCTGTGGGGAATCGACCTCACGAACATCTTCATCGGCGCGGGGGCGATCACCGCGATCGTTGCACTGACGGCTCGCGAGACGCTAACCGCGATGCTCGCCGGCTTTATCCTGCTGTTCTCGCGGCCGTTTCACGTCGGCGACTGGATCGAGATCAACGAGACCACTGGCATCGTCACCGACGTCACCATCTTTACCACCAAGATCCAGACGTTCGACGACAAACACGTGCTGGTCCCCAATGACGAGGTGACGAACAGCCAGCTGACGAACTACTCCCAGAACGATCAGCTTCGGATCGCGGTCGATGTCGGCATCGATTACGACGACGATCCCGAGCACGCCCGCTCAGTCATCGTCGATGCCGTCGAAGACCTCGAGTCGATCAAAAACGCCCCGAACCCGCAGGTGGTCGGCAAGCGATTCGACGACTCTGCGATCGTCCTCGAGTGTCGCGCCTGGATCGCCGATCCGACGATGCGCCGGAAACACGACGCACAGACGGATGTGATGGACGCGATCGTGGACGCGTTCGATCGGGAAGGAATCGAGATCCCCTACCCCCAGCGGGTCCATGCGGCTCGAAACGACGGCTTCCGGATCGAAGAGCGCCGAGCACGAAAAGGCGCAGTGTCGCCGCTCGAGGACTGAGAAAGCGATTCGAACGCCGATCGTCGTTGCCCCAGCCGTTTTCAGAACCGTTCGCCGGGTGTGTTGAGTCATGATTGTCGTCGTCGAGACGCCGAGCCTCTCTCCATCGAAAAAGATACTCAATTCGCATATAGAACCACATATCACGACGACGTTCGGACAGAACCCGACATTCCTCGACAACTGGCAACAAAGCGGAATCGTTCGGAATCGACCGTCCGCTAGCGAACGCCGCGCCGATATTGGACCGGCCATCGAGAAGCCGCGTCATTCGTGAGCGCATCGGCTGCACGCAGTCCGAAGTAGGGATCGCGGAGGAACTCTCGCCCGACGAGGACGAGGTCAGCCCGTCCGTTGCGAATCACGGCGTCGGCCTGCTTGGGTTCGGTGATTCCGCCAACGGCACCGGCAGCGATATCCGCTCCCTCGCTTACCGCCTGGGCCAGCGGCACCTGAAAGTTCGGTCCGCCGGGCACGTTCTGCTCGGGGTGGAGCCCGCCGGAACTGACGTCGATCAGATCGACGCCGCGATCGGCGAGGTCCTCGCCCAGCCGGACGGACTGGGCGATATCCCACGACTCGCGGTCCTCGAGCCAGTCGGTGCCGGAGATCCGGACGAACACCGGTTTTTCGTCCGGCCAGACGTCTCGGACGGCGTCGACGACCTCCCGGACGATTCGGGATCGGTTTTCGAAGCTGCCGCCGTACTCATCTTCGCGACGGTTCGTCACCGGCGAGAGGAACTCGTGGAGCAGGTAGCCGTGGGCCGCGTGCACTTCGGCGATGTCGAAGCCGGCGGCGAGCGATCGCTCGGCTGCGGCGCGGTAGGCCTCGACTACGTCCTGGATGTCGTCCTGCGTTGCCTTTGTCATCGCCGGTCGACCGCCGTCGAACGGCGGGTACGCGTCGGGTGACGGCGAGAGTACCTCCCAGCCGCCGTCCTCTGGTGCGATCGGGGCGTTTCCCTCCCACGGTTGGGTCTTGCTGGCCTTGTGGCCCGCGTGGGCGAGTTGGATCGCCGGCACCCCACCCTGCTCGCGGATGAACTGCGTGGTGGGTTCGAGCCCGCTTGCGTGCTCGTCGCTCCAGATCCCCAGATCGTGGGGCGTGATCCGTCCTCGGGGGGTCACTGCGGTGGCTTCGGTCATGACGATTCCGGCACCACCGACGGCGCGACTGCCGAGGTGGACGCGGTGCCACTCGGTTGGCAGTCCGTCGGGTTCACACGAGTACTGGCACATCGGCGAGACGGCGAGCCGGTTGGGTATCTCGAGGTCGCGAATCGATAGCGGATCGAAGAGATCAGGCATCGCTCGAGTGTTACCGCAGGCGGGGGAAAACCACCGTGAAGGAGGGTGGCCTTGCCGGCTCGAGAGTCGAATCGATCCCAGCGGTTCCACACGCGGTGAGCGGATGTGGCCCCGCGGTAGTCGTTCGGGGTGACTTATTATATTCGAGCCCACAGCACCGCTATGTCCCCGACACCGCTGCTGGATCGGTTCGACGCGACCCACCCCGTCGTCGGGATGGTTCATCTCCCGCCACTGTCCGGTGCGCCCGACTTCGATGGCGACCGAGCCGCAATCCGCGACCGCGCGCTCGAGGACGCTCGTCGACTCGAGGCCGGTGGCATCGACGGCCTCATCGTCGAGAACTTCGGCGACGCGCCGTTCTATCCCGACGACGTTCCGAAACACGTCGTCGCGGAGATGACCGCCCTCGTGACCGAACTGACGAACGCCGTCGACGTCCCCGTCGGGGTCAACGTCCTCAGAAACGACGCCGACGCCGCGCTCTCGATCGCCGCCGCGACGAACGCCGACTTCGTCCGTATCAACGTCCACGTCGGGACCGCGGCGACCGATCAGGGGGTCCTCGAGGGGCAAGCCCACGACACTCTCAGGCTCCGGGAACGGCTCGATGCCGACGTTGCCATCCTCGCGGACGTCCACGTCAAGCACGCGACGCCCGTCGGCGAGACGGCTATCGAGCAGGCCGCCCTCGAGACCGCCGAGCGCGGGCGGGCGGACGGCGTCGTCGTCTCGGGGGTCGGAACAGGCTCCGAGACGGCGCTCGAAGACGTCGAGCGCGTCTCGAGTACCCTGCGAGAAACCGCCACCGACGATGCCACTCCGGTCTTTGTCGGCAGCGGCGTGACGAGCGAGACGGTCGGCAAGACGCTCGAGGCCGGCGCAAACGGCGTTATTGTTGGTACGGCGACAAAGGAAGGCGGCGAGACGACGAACCTGGTGTCGCTCGAGCGCGTCGAAACCGTCGTCACGGCGCGGGACTCGAGCCTGTCGTAACCGGCGGACGGCTCACTCCCAGTTGTGCAGCGCGTCTCGGAAGATGTCCGCCGCGTCGTCCTTCGTCACGGGCCGCGGATTACACCGGAGCAGGCGCTGCTGGGTCTCGACGGTCTGGGTCGCGAGCCAGTCGATGTCTTCTTCGGTGACTCCGGCGAGTTCCTCGAGGCCGCTCGGGATCACGTTCAGATCTTGCTGGAGGCGAACGAACTCCTGTCTGGCCTGATCGGCGGCCTCGCGGGTCCCCATCCCGTCGGTGTCGGCGCCGAGCATGTTCGCGACTTCGACGAACCGCTCGGGGTCGCTGGCGACGTTGTAGCCGAGCGTACTCGCCGGCGTCAAGACGGCGATGGTCTCGCCGTGGTAGGTGTGATACCGGTTGCCAACGGGGTAGGCCATCGCGTGAGCGAGACTCGCCCCGGCTGTCAGTCCCGCGATTGCACCGAACAACGCCCCCTTGAGCATCGCCGCGCGCGCCTCGAGGTTGTCGCCGTTGTGGACCGCCGTCCGGACGTTTCCCGAGAGCAGTTCGATCGCTTTCTCCGAAAACATCTCGGTGAGTTCGGTTCGGCCGGCGTAGACGGGCCGCGACTCGGGGTTCGAGGCCCGGAGGAGTCCGTCGAAGGGGTGAGTCGTATAGCCCTCGATGGCGTGGCCCAGCGCGTCCATCGCCGACTTGGCGGTGATCTCGGGCGGCAGTGTCGTCGTGAACGTCGGATCGAGAACGGCCGCGTCGGCGCGAATGTGGTTGCTCGAGATCCCCTCCTTGATCTCTTTCTCCTCGACGGAGAGGATGGCGACGGGCGAAATTTCGGCTCCCGTCCCTGCCGTCGTCGGCATGAGCACCAGCGGCGGCCCGGAGTCGGTCAGTGCCTCGCCCCCGCCCGTCGGTTCGGCGATGTAGTCGAGCACCTGCCCGCCGTTGGCGATCACCGCGCGGGTCGTCTTCGCCACGTCGATACAGCTTCCGCCGCCGAAGCCGACGTAGAAGTCGTAGCCATCCTCGCCCTCGTTCTCGCGAACGAACTCGATACAGCCGTCGACGTTCTCGATCGTCGGCTCGCGGTCCGCGCCGTCCCAAACCGTGACGTTGTAGCCCGCGTCCTCAAGGTGGTCCGTCACCCGACCGACGTGGCCGATGTCGACCAGGTCCTCGTCCGTGACGACGAGCCCGTGGGGATCGTCGTCGGCGCTGACGCCGAGATCGGCGAGCTGGAACGCCAACTCCTCGACGGCGTCGCGTCCACACCGGATCTGGGGCATCTGCAGGTGCCAGACCGTCTCCGGCTGGAGGTCGTGTTCGGGCGCGGAGACGGAGCGTTCGTAGCTCATCTCACTGCCCCCAGCCGTCTCGGATCTCCTCGAACTGGTCGCTGTCGTGGCCGTAGACGATCTGGGCGTCGTGGCGGCGCTCGAGTTCCTTGATCCGCTGGAGGCTCTCGAACCACTCCGTCTTCCCCCAGAGGAGCAACGCGCCCAGCGGAATCTCGTCCTCGAAGTTCTCCGCTCGGTAGAGTTGGTCGCCGGTGATAACGACGGTTCCGTCGCCATCGAGGTGCATCACGGTTCCAGTCAGCCCCGGCGTGTGGCCGGGGAATCGGACGAACTCGATGTCTTCGAAGTGTTCCTCCCGGTCCTGGTGGAGGACCTGCCAGTTCAGATCGTGATCGAAGTCGTCCAGGATGTACGCGCCGCTTCCCTTGTCGGTCTTCGCGCTGTAGTAGGCGTACTTGAGTTCCTTCTCGTGGACGAAAATCGGCACGTCGGTGCCGTCGAAGAACTCCAGGCCGCCGGCGTGGTCGAGGTGCAGGTGAGACTGGAAGACGTAGTCGATATCGTCGATGCTGTAGCCCGCCTTCTCGAGGTCGTCGTCGAGCCGGTGTTCGTCGGCGTCGTACGGATAAAACGCCTGTGAGAGTCCCTCTGGCCAGTGGCCGTCGAGCGCCTCGTGGTGGTTGCCGGTGTCCCAGAGGATCGTTCCCTCCGGGTGATCGATGACGAGGCTCCAGACGGGTATCTCGTCGTAGTCTACGTCCGGGTTCGGTTCGTCGTGCGTGCCGAGGGTGTGGCCCTCGAGCATGTAATTCTGGTCGCACTCGAGTCCCCCGCGATAGAGGACGTCGACTGTCGCGTTTACCATTGTACTGACACCTCGAGTTCCTACACCGAGTTCGGGCAAAAGTATTTGTGTGTCATTTACACACAGTCACCGCGACGGGCACGTCCGGATACCGAACGAAAACACCGTGCCGATCACTGCATCAATAGTAGCGGACCGATCAACACGCCCATCAGATGCACGCGTCGCGCCCGGAACCGAATCGGAACCATCCCGACCGCAGCGGCGACGACGAAGACGAAAATTCCGACGGGGCCCGTAAAGAGATACGAGAGGACACAGAGGAGGCCGAGGACGGCCACCGAAATTTTCCAGTACTCCATCGTCCCGACGATTTCGAGGTAGGCGTCCCCGACGACGATCACGAGCACGAATCCGAACAGGCCGGCGAGGACGACGCCACCGAGCAGGATCGGTAACTCGAGGGGGGCGCTCACGTTCTCGAAGGCGACCATCACCCCCGTCCGCGGTTGCCCGATGGCGACCAGCGCGAAGAGCGCAAAAATCGTATTTGCCGTGTCCACGCCGCTGGTCGCCACGATGTAGCCCCGATCACCGGACTGCCCGGGAACGAGGACGAGGACCGCGACGGCGGCGATCGCGGCCGAAATGCCCGGAATGTACCCCACCACGGCACCCGCGAGCGCGCCGGCGAGCGCCGTTGCGCCGACGAGCCAGCGGGGCATGGCGATCGGTTCGTCGTACTGGGACGGAACGCCACCGCCGCGAATCGCGTCGATCAACACCGGCGCGCCGAACAGTCCCGCAAAGAGCGGTGCGAGCATTCCGCCGGCCTCGAGGGGTGCGTCCGGCGAGAGATCGAGTGTCAGCAGTCCCAGCGTCGCAGCGAGAAGAAAGGAGACGACGCCGCCGACTCGAGCACGCCAGGTGTACTCCGAGGCGACCAGTGCGACGACGACCATCGCCAATAGAAGCCCCAGATTGTCCCGAATCGTCGGATAGGCGGCCGTCACGCCCCACGTGATCGGCAGGGCCAACGGGACCGCCAGCAGGACGGCGAGAATGCTCCCGAGCGCGGAGAGTCGGATCGCCTCGTAGCCGCTGCCCTCGAGCACCATCCGGTGGCCCGGCAGTGCGGTCACGGCCATCTCGGCGTCGGGCACCCCGAGCGCCATCGCGGGAACGGCGTTGAGAAAGGTGTGGACGACGCCCGCCGCGAGCATCGCACAGCCGACAAACAGCGGCTCGCCGGGGATCGAGGGCGCGAAGCCGGCGAGCAATAGGGCGAAGTTGTTGGCGTGAAGGCCGGGAATCAGCCCGCTCACACTTCCGAGCATCGCACCGCCGAGAATCCAGGCCAACAGCTGAACCGTCGTAGCGGGATCCATACTGAACTCGACTCCGGGCGTGGCCATCGCAGGACCTGGCCGCCCGATCGGATTTAAACTATCGTAGCCACTGGACGTCAGTGTACACTCGATCGCATGACGGCTACGCGATCGGTGTGTAAACCGTTCCAGTTGTTACGATACAGTGCTCCCTCGTGGACCGGTTACTCGGCCCGTGGGAACCAGAGCCCCTGTTCTCGATCGAGCGCGGTGACCACGACGACGTGGGGAAGGGTCAGAACCGCGATAGTGACGAGATACAGGGCCGCAACGTCGGGTATCGTTGCGGGGGTTTGGGGAACCAGCAGCGCGACGCCCCCGAGGACGACGATTGCGCCACCAGTCAGCGGGGCCGCGTCCCGGGCGAATCGACGGCTTGCCGCAGCCAGCCCACCCCGAGACAGCACCGACATCGCACGGTCGTCGACGAGCATCGTCCGGAGGATGTGCCGGATGCTGTGCCAGAAACAAAAGTAGAGGCCGATCGCAAGAACCGGCGGCACGAGGGCGAACAGGGCGACGAGGCCGAGCGTTTCGCCGGCGTCGATCAGCCACGGCCCTGTCGGCCCCGATCGGACGAGTCCGCGGCCGAGCGTGGCCACCACGATGAGTCCGAACCCGAGGCCGACGACGAGGCGGACCCTCGGTTGAAACGCCGGCTCGAGGGCCGCTGCGGCGGCAGGGTCGAACAGCCCGACGAGTGTCCCCGCGACGAAGGCGTACTGCTCCGGGAACGCGACCAGCGGGACGAGCATCGGGAGACCACCACGGACGAGGAGGGTGAGCACACGGGACCCCGTCCCCTCGAGGTAGTCGACGCCCGTCAACTCGACCAGCGCGTAGACATCTCCCTGCCCCCAGTGAAACAGCGTGAGGAGAATAAACAGGACGAACGCAACTGCGGGAGCGAGTGCCCAGATTGCGGCATAGGCCCCGCCAATCACGAGATAGCAGAGGCCGATTACAGCGAGCGACCGGCGCGTAACTCCCTCGTTCCGAGCCCGCGGAAGTACGAGGTGGTCGACTGCGCCGTGTGGGAGACCGAGCACGAGAACGCTGACGAGGAGCGGAAGATACTGCAGCGAAAGCGGGACCGACTCGGCTAACAAGACGATCGTAAGCCCGACGATGATCGTCGTTGCGCCGGCCACGAGACTCACCACACTGGCCCAGTGTCGGGCGCGGGCCCACGTTCCGGCGCTGGCCGACCGATCGATCGAAGTCGTGTTATCCGGCATCGCTCCGGTTAACGAGTCGACTCCGGACATCCTGGAGCGCCGGATACTCGTCGAGTCGGTCGAGCGTCCACAGATACAGGATTAGTCCTTGCACGAGGAAGACGTTCGTTACGAGGAAAAAGAGCGCTTCCTCGATCGGAAGCCCCAGTAACGTGAGGCCGATGGTGTGCGTGTCGGAGATCACCCAGACGCCGAGGCCGATTGCGATCCGATCGACGATCCAGAGGTACAGTGTCGGTACGGCGACGGCGATCAGTGTGGTTCGCCGGACAGCCCACAGCGCCGTGATCCCGAACGCCCACTGGATCGCGAGAATCGGGCCGGCCCAGAGCAAGATCGCACCGAGATAGAACGTCGACGTCGTCCCGAGAAGGAGCCAGCCGATCCCGCCAAGCGCCACTCCCGCGAGCGCACCGACGAGACGGTGTTTCCACGGGATCGCCAGTGCTCGATCGGGTACTCGAATCACGTGAAACAGCCAGAGCGCGGTCAGAATCGGCTGCAACACGAAAAAGAGGTACTCTTCGATCGGCGCGTACCAGAGCGTCGCCACGACAGTGCCATCACCGTACCACCAGACCCCTTCTGCGATTAACAGGTTGTCCCAGGGCGTCGTGTAGGCGACGGCGAGAACGATCATAATCGCAAGTCCGCTGGCTGTCCGGTGATTCCACCAGAAATCGTCTCGTCGTAGACCGAGCCAAGCGAGTATGAGTATCGGCGGGAGGACAAACAGTGCGTGGACGGCGAGGTAGGAGAGAGCAGCGCTCATGGGGAATAGGGACGATTGGCAGTCGCGTGGCTCCCACTTCGATCGGCCGTGGTTAGGCCACCAGCATGTCGACACGGCCGGTTGCGATCCTCCGTCGATTCAGTCGGCCGATGGCTCACGGTCACCCCTACGGGATGACGCCTCAACAACAGGATGCCAAACTAGGCAGGGTGTTTGCAAGTAAATCGAATGGTACGTTCGACGACAACTGTAATAGTTCCTTTTCATGTAAAAGTATATTAATTTATGTAATATCTCTTGACGTTCAGTATCGTCCCGATTACCCTTACTGGTATGGACTCAGGGTTATTTGTTAGCCACTCATCTTGTTTTCTGTACCATGGTTGAAGCTATCGCGGCAGACGTGGCAACGTTTGCACAGCTTGGCGTCCCACTCGAGATGACCCAGACAGAAATATACGAAGCGGTACGGGAGAATACGCTCCTGAACGCTTCGTTCTGGGCCAATATCGCCCTCGCGGGGGTGGCGATCCTCCTGTTTGTCTATATGGGACGGAACGTCAAGGATCCGCGGGCACAGCTCATCTGGGTCGCAACGCTGATGGTGCCACTGGTCTCGATCGCCAGCTACACTGGACTGGCTTCCGGGCTGACGATAAGTTTTCTCGAGATGCCGAGTGGGCACGCCTTGGCGGGTGAGGAGGTTCTCACGATGTGGGGTCGGTATCTCACGTGGACGCTGTCGACCCCGATGATCCTGCTTGCACTCGGACTGCTCGCAGGTACGAACCTGACGAAGCTGTTCACGATCGTCACCGCCGACATCGCAATGTGCGTGACGGGTCTCGCGGCCGCGCTGACCACGTCCTCCTACGGCCTACGATGGTTCTGGTACTTCATCAGCTGTACGTTCTTCCTCGTCGTGCTCTACGTCCTCTTGGTCGAGTGGCCCAAAGACGCCGAGGCTGCGAACACCGCCGAGATCTTCAACCTGCTCAAAATCCTGACGGTCGTCCTCTGGTTCGGCTACCCGATCTTCTGGGCGCTCGGCGCTGAGGGGCTCGCCGTCCTCGACGTCGCGATCACGTCCTGGGCGTACAGCTTCCTCGACATCGGTGCGAAGTACGTGTTCGCCTTCCTGCTGCTGCGCTGGGTCGCTGCAAACGAGCACGTGATCGCCAACCAACCCGCGATCATCGGCACCGGTAGCCCGCGGGAGCCGGGAACCGGGACGCCCGCAGACGACTGACTACCTGAACGACGGCGGCCTCCTCTCGGTCGCCCTGCAGTCCTGTGATCGCGGATGCGACCATTCCAGTCGGGAGTAGAGAGTGTACCACGTTACCAATACAAAAAAGCTATGAGTGGAACCGCCATTGGGCCGCCCGAACGGTATGGACGACACGTACACCAATCTCGTTCTCGAGGGCAAGGAGTACGAACTCCTGCGGGCGCGACGCGGGCTGCTGAGTCGGTGGTCGATTCCACAGAAGGTCCGCGGCTGTAGCTACCTCCTGTTTGCGGCCTCGGCGATGCTCCCGCTGATGTACTTCCTCCCGATGACGGTCAGAGAGGCCTATGTTGGTCTCGACCCAGCAAGTTCGCGAGTCGGGTTTACCATCCTCACGCTGCTCAGCGTCGGCTGTCTGCTCGTTGCGAGTTTCGGTCTCGTCGCGATCGCGGTCTACAGGGACCGGCTCGACGAAATCTCCGAAGACCAGGCCTGGTCACTCGTCGGCCTCGAGGGCATGTTCTCGGGTATCGGCTTTATTACGGGCTCGCTCGGCGTCGCTGCGACGCTCCTCCTGTCGGGGGTCGGCCACGCGGGCGTCGATATGATCGATACCCTCGTCGCTACGGGTATCCATCCCTATCATCCGGGCCCCGACATCGCTCTCACCGTGGTTACGGCCAGCGCAATCGCGTTCTGTTGTGCGATTACCGTCTTCGTGATGGGAAGCGTCGCCGAATCGCTCGAGTAACAGTCGGTTCGAATACGAATTCGCTACCCAGCACACGTCGATCGTCGACCGATAGTAACAACTGGAACGGTTTACACACCGATCGCACTACCGCGGTTCGGAGCGTACGCGGTTCGGAGCGACCGGAGTGAGCAAGAACCGCGGCAAAACGAGTAGCGCGGGATCAGAGATCCCGCGGACCATGCGAACGGGCGCACAGCGCCGTGAGCAGACGGGGAACGCAGTGACCCGCGAGCGAACGGAGTGAGTGAGAACCGCGCGGCCGTCATGCGGTCGGGTGTGCACTGACGTCCAGTGGCTACTATATCATCCGCTTTCCGTCCCTCTCATTTGTACTGGCTGGGGCCGACGCCGCCAAGTTCGGTTGTAACTGTTCCTCTGGCCGGTTTCGAAGACCGATATCTGAGCGCAGTGACATAGTAAGGAACGAGCGGTTTATCGGTTGGTTCCCTAGCTGGAGTACGTTCGGTCGATGACGAATCGCGTCCGATTCACCACCTCGATCGGAGGTGTCCCAACAGATTATGCCAACTGGACTCAACCGTGATCTCGGGCTGTTTTCCACGATGGCCATCGCGATCGGTGCGATGGTCGGTTCGGGGATCTTCATCCTCCCCGGCGTCGCCTACGTAACCGTCGATGGACCGGCCGTCGTCGGAGCCTTCCTCGTCGCCGGGATTCTCGTTCTCCCGGCAGCACTCAGCGCTTCTGAGATGGCGACGGCGATGCCGGAAGACGGGGGGTCGTACGTCTACGTCGAGCGCGGTATGGGGCCGCTGCTCGGGACGATAGCCGGCGTCGGCAACTGGTTCATGCTGTCGTTCAAGGGTGCGCTCGCACTGATCGGCGGCGTGCCGTATCTCGTGTTCGTCGCACCGGAACTGGCCAGCTACATTCTCCCGCTGGCGATCGCTCTCGCCGTGTTTTTCACCATCATCAACGTCGTGAGTACGAGCAGCACCGGAAAGCTGCAGTTCGCCATCGTTGGACTGATGATCCTCGTGATGGGGTATTTCATCGCCGGTGGCGTCTCAAATGTCGGCTCCGAACGGCTTACCGGCGCATTCGACGTCGGCAGCGGCGGGTTCTTCGTGGCGACCGCGCTCGTGTTCATCTCCTATGCGGGAGTGATCAAGATCGCCGCCGTCGCCGAAGAAATCAAGAATCCAGGAACGACGATTCCGCGGGCGATGATCGGCTCGCTGCTGATCACGACGGCGCTGTACGTCATGATCGTCTACGTCGCGATCGGCGTCGTCGATGTCCAGGCTGCGATCGACGGCGGCCAACTCGAGTCCGACGGCGAAGGACCGATTATGGCGCTGGCCGCGGAGGCGACGCTGGGGACGATCGGCGTGACTGCCGTCGTCGTCGCCGCACTACTGGCCCTCGCCTCGACGGCGAACGCCGGGCTCCTGTCGGCGTCTCGCTTCCCGTTCGCCATGGCGCGGGACGGACTCGCGCCACCCCAGTTCGAGACGATCAGCGCCCGGTACAATACGCCCGTCCTCGCAATCTCACTCTCCGGAGCAATGATCGTCCTGATGATCACGTTCCTGCCGATCGACCAGGTCGCGAAGTTCGGGAGCGCGTTCCAGATCATCGTGTTTATCCTGGTGAACCTGGCAGTTGTCGGGTTCCGAGAGGGCGCTGTCGAGGAGTACGATCCCGTGTTCGTGGCCCCGCTATACCCCTGGCTGCAACTGTTCGGGATGGCCAGCGGACTCGCCGTGCTCACCCAGGTCGGGACAGTGCCCTTTGCTGGCGCAGTCACCATCGCGGCCGTGTCGATCGTCTACTACTATCTGTACGCTCGCAAGCGTGTCGACCGCGAAGGAGCAGCCCGTGACGCGGTCCGACGGAACATCGGCGAGTCCGCGCTCGCACGAACTCGCGAAAGCTTCGAGAGCGACGCCGAGTACGACGTCCTCGTGGCGACCACGGAAACGACATCTGTAGAGGCGAAACGGGACATGCTCCGGATGGCGACGGATCTGGGTCGGGTTCGGTCGACCGTCGTCTCGGTCGTCGATTTTCTCGACGTCCCCCACCGAGTCTTCAGCGAGAGTCACCCCGCTGTGATCGACCGAGAGGCTCCCGAGTGGGTCCCATCGGATCCCGAGAACGCACCATCGTGGCTCCCTGAGCACGCGATCGATCCGCCGACCCGTACCTCCGGCGGCGTCGATCTCGAGCCGTCCGAGACGGCCACCACTGGGACCGATTCCGCGTCATCTGGGACGAAGACCACCGGAACTGATTCCGCGGCATCCGAGGCGGACACGGTCAGCACGGACCCCGAAACCAATATCGAGTACCGCGAGATCGATAGCGAAGACCACAAACGCGCAATCGTCGACTTTGCTACCTACGAGGGCTACGATCTCATCGTGCTCGAGCGAGCGGTTGCGGAGTTTCACAGTCGGCTGTTCGGCAGCGACGTTGAGTGGATCCTCGAGAACGCCCCGTGTGATGTCATGCTGGTCGAAGACTGTGGTTTCGACGGTGCCGACGAGATCGCAGTCGTCGCCAATCGCGGCGCTTTCGATCCGCTGAAACTCCTCATCGCCGACGCGATCGCCGAGGAGACCGGCGCGGAGATCAATCTCCTACAGGCAATCCCGGCAGCGCCGCCGGAGACACAGCGTCGGACGATCGAGGACTACCACAACGAACTGATCTCGATCTGTACCGTCCCGGCCCGGTCGACGATCGTCGAGGCCGACGACGAGATTCGGGGACTGGCCCGGTTCGCCGAATCGGCCGATCTGCTCGTTACTGGCGTCGATCGAACCGGTATCAGCGGACGACTGCTCGGTCGCCCGGGGAACCGACTGGTCGACTCCGTCGACTGCACCGCGGTGATGGTCCAGACTCGAGAGGGCCGAAAAGATGGGGTCCTCAAACGGCTGGTGATGGATCACCTGTTCGGCTAGGTGATGCCACTGGTACGCCGTCGCCCGCCTCACACCTCTCCAACAGCGCCCTCTATCGGCTACGCGACCGACCGAACGTCCGCCGGTGCGACGATCTCCATCGGTAGGTCGTAGCGATCGGTTGGCGGGTCACACGGCAACGAAACCGTCTCGCCGCGGGCCGTCACGGCGAGGACGAACGCGTCGAGCAGATCGTCCCGATTCCCCGCTCGGAGCCGACGGGCGTGGACCGGCCGGTCGTCGATGTACTCGCGCTCAAACGATTCGAGGTCGAGCGCGTCATCAACTCTCGCCTCGAGCAACTCGCGTCGACGCTCGAGACCCTCCTCGGTTGCCTTCCCCGGGAGCCCCGACTCGCCGGCGAGCGCGGCGAAACACACCTCGGGATGAGATTCTCGAACGGTCTCTCGAGGGTCCTCGAGTTCGCGGAGCAAGCCGTCGACTTCCCGGATCGCCGGGCAGATGTGGTAGGCCTGCGTGGAGATGCGATTCCCGGTCGCCGCCTCGTTCCTGTCGCCCGCCGTCTCGTACTCATCTTCGTAGACGGCGTCACGAACAGGGGTGTAGAAGACGCTGCTTCGGCTCTCGCCGAGTACCAGTCGGGCGGCCTCGTCACACTGTCGTCGAGTCTCCTCGGCCAGCCCGATCGGGATATCCACGAGGATCCGCTCGGCGAGACGGTTCGCCCGCCACGCGTTCAGGATCGATGGATAGAACGCAGCGGTGAACTGGTGCTCTCCCTCACAGTCGTCGTCGACGATCACGGCAATCCAGCCGGAACCGCCCCAGTCGAGTCCCACGTATCGGCTCATACCGGAGACTCGAACGGCCGGCCGTTAGGTTTTGGCAACGGCGTTGTCCTCCGGGACAGAGCGGGCGGAACGGCGCAGTCGCTGTTCGAACACTGCGACCAAGAAAAATCGGGATCGGTCGAAATCGTCGCGTCGCGACTTAGCCGAAGAGTTCGCCGAGGCCCTCGCCGCCGGCGTCGTCGTCCTCGTCCTCGTCGTCGTCCGTCGTGTCCGGGACGTCGCTGGTCTCTTCGACCTCTTCGTCCTCGTCGTCGCCTGCGGCCTCACCGGCTGCGGCGCCGCCTGCGGCGGCTCCGGCAGCGGGTGCGACGGCAGCCTCGGAGACTGCCTCGTCGATGTCGACGTCCTCGAGTGCGGCGACGAGCGCCTTGACTCGGGATTCTTCGACGTCGACGCCGGCAGCGTCGAGTACGTTCGTCAGGTTGTCTTCGTTGAGCTCTTCGTCCGCTTCGTTCAGGATGAGTGCAGCGTAAACGTATTCCATTGTTGTATCCTCCAGTTGTGATTAGCCGAACATTGCGCCGAGTCCTTCGCCGCCGCCAGCGTCATCGTCGTCATCGTCATCGTCGTCTTCGGCGGCGTCGGCCTCAGCATCAGTGTCTTCGTCTGCCGATTCGTCGTCGCCGTCCTCAGCGTCCGCTGCCGGCTCGGCGGCGGGCGCTTCGACACCCTGCAGCTCCTCGGGCAGGGCGTCCTCGTCGTCGATCTGGGCCGCGAGCGCACGCAGCTGTGCGTCGGCCTTGGAGACGAGGTCGGGCATCAGGTCTTCGTCCTCGATCGCGGCGTGCAGGCCGAGGCTCTTGGCCTCGCCCGTCGCCTTCGAGATGAGCGTCGGTGCGGTTGCCTCGGTCGGGTAGCTCGCGTTGATCGAGAGGTTCCGAGCGCGAGCGGCGGCCGTCGCCACGTCGCTCTCGTAGGCCTCGACGTCGATGTCGAGGTCCTCGGGGTCGAACAGCACGCCGTCGGCGACGACGGCGCGAAGGTCAAGACCGACCTCCTTGGGCTCGATCCCGAGTTCGTTGAGGACGTTCGAGAGGTCCGCGGAGACTTCTTCGCCGGCCTCTAAGACCGTCGAGTCCTCCATGACCTGAATCGAACCGTCCTCGATGCGCGCGTTCGCGCCGATGCTCTGTAGCTCGCCGACGAACGGACCCGGATCGACACCGGTGTCGCCCTCGGGGACGACGATGTCGTTCGGGGCGACCTCTCCCTCGTTAATCGGTGCCGGCGTCTTCGACGCCTCGAGCTCCTTGTAGAGGGTAAATGGGTTGTCGTTCGTGCCGACGAGACCGACCTGTCCCTCGATGTGAGAGACGAGTTCGTCGAGTCCGGCGTCTTCCAGCGCGTGGACCTGCAGCGTGTTGCGGCTGACGCGCAACTCGGCGGTGCCGTGCAGGTCGCGACGCATGTCCTGGAGCTGTTTGCTCGGAATGCCGGTGATACCGACGATGCCGACGCTCTCGTAGCTCTCGATGAGTTCGGCGAGGTCGTCGACCTCTTCTTTCTTCCACTGTGGAAGGTTCTCGGTCTTGCGTTCAGCCTGTGCGCTCATGTTAGACTACCTCCTGAGACGGTCCCATCGTCGTCTTTACGTAGACGCCATCGATGTTCTGTGGACCTTTCTCGAGGTCGGCGTGCAGGCGTCGCAGGATGACGTCGATGTTGTCCGCGATGTCTTCGGCATCCATGTCCTCGGCCCCGACGAGCGTGTGGAACGTTCGTCGGTCCCGGGAGCGAAGCTGCACGGTGTTCTTGAGTCTGTTGACGGTCTCGACGACGTCGTCGTCGGGGCCGAGCGGGTCCGGCATCTTCCCTCGGGGACCGAGAATGGTACCCAGGTACCGGGCGATATCTTGCATCATCGCCTCTTCGGCGATGAAGAAGTCCGTCTCGTCCGCCATATCTTTGGCTTCGTCGTCGTCCAGATCGGCCACGTCGTCCTCCGAGAGAACCTCGTCCGCTGCCTCTTCGGCGCGGACAGCGGTTTCCCCCTCGGCGATAACGACGATACGGGTTTCCTGGCCGGTTCCGGACGGCAGGACGATAGACTCGTCAACTCGATTCGACGGTTCGTTTAGGTCGAGATCGCGCAGATTGATCGCGAGGTCAACCGTCTCGGTAAAGTTCCGATCGGGTGCCTCGTCGAGTGCGCGCGCGACTGCTGTTTCTATATCCGAATCTGCCATCGTTCACCTCCGTAGTACGCAGGAGTGCTCCTACGGGTCAGTGAAACAGGCAATGCCTGTCTCCCTTGAACGAAATGCCATGGCAAACTTAAACCCGTCGAACTGGCTTCCGTACGCTCCGCCACGGCCGTCGGAACGGACCGCACCTCGAGTTCTTTTCGCGGCCAAAATCAATTACCATTGATCGAAAACACTATTGGAGATGAGAGTATACCGTTCGTACATGGGGCCAGTAGGTTTATATGGTGTCAATGGGGCGGTACTTGAGTCAATCGGCCGTTTCGCCACGGTCGATATCGGACTCGAGACGTATCAGGCGCTGAGCGCACTGGAGCGGGCGGGGGTTCACTTCGGTGTAACGCTCGTTGTCGCGATGGTTGCCCTCGGATTGCTCCAGAGCTTCGGCCCGCAAACGGTGACGAAGTGCCGTCGGAGTCCGGTGATCTCGATCTGTATCGGCGCGCCGAGCCTCCTGGTTATCAGCGCCGTCGTGAGCACAGGCTATCTGATCATCGGAACGAGTCTCGGGACGTTCTTCGGTATCGTGTTGGTCGCCGTCGGTCTGACGACTGTCCCCGTACTGGCAATCGCCGGCTTCGTCGCAATTGGCCAGTCGATTGCCGCGCGGTTCGGTTGGGACCAGCTGTGGATCGGCGTCGTCGTCGGGAGCCTACTCAGCGGCTTGGTCGGTCTCTCCATGCTCGCCACCGTCGCTGCGATCCTTTTCGCCGGCTCGCTCGGAACCGGTAGCGCCATCCGCGTCATGCGAGGCGCCGGTGGCTCGACCCACCCCAGCGAGCGAACCGTCCCGCCCGCGAACAAGATCTAGGCTCTCCGCCCCGGTTAGGCACACGATACTCGAGCGATTCGGCGCAAGGCGTTTTTCGACGCAGATAGAGACCGAGCGTATGGCACCCAGCGGCCGATCCGCTCTCGAGTCAGTCTCGACGCTCCACTGGGTTGCCATCGCGTTAGCGCTCGTGACCGCCGCCGTCCACCTGGTGCTCGGAATCGGATTTCTCCCCCATCGGATGGGCGTTGCCTTCCTCGTCGCGACCGCCGGCTTCGTGCTCGGGGTCGCACTCGTCCTCCTGGACTACCGCCGGCGGCTCGTCTACCTCCTCGGAATCCCCTTTACCGCCGGGCAGGTGATCCTCTGGTACACCGTCAACCAGCCAGCCGGTCCCGGCGATCTCACGGCCGCAGGCGTCGTCGACAAAGTCGCACAGCTCCTACTGATCGTCGTCCTGGTGGTGCTCTACCGCCGTGAGTGATCGATGACTGACGACTCGACGCTGGCCGTCCGACGACGAACGCTCCCGCAGTGGGGTCACGTCACCGCCGGCAATGCGGCGATGATCTGCCTCGCGCTCGTCGCACTCCAGATCGGATGGCCCGCCGGCCCGTCCGCCGGTTTTCTGGCCGCAGTCGGTCTGGTGGTGGGCCTCGAGTCGGCGCTCTTCTGCGTCGTCGTCGGCGAGCGCGGACGCCACCCCGTCACGCTCGCGACGTGGGTGACGGTAACTCGAGGCGCGGCCGTCGCAGTGCTCGCCGGCTTCGTGGTCGCGGGATCGCCAGCCGAAACGGGGATCGTTTCGTGGGTGCCTGCCGCGCTGTTCGCCCTCGCAGCGGCACTGGACGCGGTCGACGGGGCGCTCGCCCGGGCGACCGACAGCGTCACCGATATCGGAGCGCGCCTCGATATCGAGATCGACGCGCTCGTCGTGCTCGTGGGGACGGTCGTCGCCGTCGTCGACGGCACACTCCCGCCCGTCTTCCTCGCCGTCGGCGCTGCGCGGTACCTGTTCGTCGTCGGCCGGTGGTGGCGAACTCGCCGCGGCCGCCCCGTCTCCGACCTCCCGCCGAATCGATTTCGTCGGCTCCTCGGGGCGCTCGCGATGCTCGCGATCTGGCTCGCATTGGTACCGGTCCTCGAGAACACCGTTACGCGTGCGTTCGCCGTGGTCGTACTGGTTCCGTTTCTAGCGAACTTCTGCTGGGACTGGCTCGCCGTGTCCGGACGTCTCGAGCCGTAGCCGTCCGAAAGGGGGTGTCGAAACGCTCTCTTACACCGGTCGGTCGTCCGACCGGGACGGTTCGTCTCGGGCGTACGGATACCATACTCACGCTGTCGGTACAAACGACCAAGTGTCGGCCCGTGGAACGTCGCGCCAGCGTGACCGACCCCGACACACCCCGCGTGCATCCGGAGGCCGACTCGAGGGTGCGCTCACTCTATTTCACTGGTCCGAGAACCGTCGACGTCAGGTCCCGTCCTCTCCCGGATCCCGGCCCCGAAGAGGTCCGCGTTCGGACCATCGCGTCGGCGATCAGTGCAGGCACGGAGGGGCTGCTCTACCGCGGTGAGGCCCCGACTGAGCTGCCGGCCGACGAGGAACTCGAGGCACTCGACGGCGATTTCTCCTTTCCCCTCCGGTACGGCTACGCCGCGGTTGGCGAGGTCGCCGCCGTCGGCGCGAGCGTTTCGGCGGAGTGGCTCGGCCGGACCGTCTTCGCGTACAACGCTCACGAAAGCCGTTTTCTCGCCGACCCCGAGACGCTCCTTCCGGTCCCAGACGGCATCTCGCCGCGGGAAGCGACGCTCTTTGCGAACCTCGAGACGGCCGTCACCTTCCTGCTCGACGGTGCTCCGCTCTTCGGCGAGCGGGCCGCCGTCTTCGGACAGGGAACCGTCGGCCTGTTGACGACGGCCCTGCTCGCTCGCACACCGCTCGAGGCGCTCGTGGCGGTCGAACCCGACGAGAAGCGGCGGCGGTGTGCCGAGCGGTTCGGCGCGGATCACGCGGTCGATCCGGCGGCGGACGAGTTCCCCGACGCGTTTCGGGAGGTCACCGGCGACCGAGCGGACCTGACCTACGAACTCTCGGGCGATCCCGACGCCCTGGACGACGCCATCGCGACGACGGGCTTCGACGGGCGCGTGATCGTCGGTTCGTGGTACGGGACGAAGCCAGCGACGCTCGATCTCGGCGGCCGCTTTCACCGCGACCGCATCGAGATCCGGAGCAGTCAGGTGAGCACAATCGATCCGCGCCTCTCCGGGCGGTGGTCCCGCCAACGGCGCCACGAGCTCACCTGGGAGTGGCTGGAGCGACTCGAGGTCTCCGAACTCCTCACGCACGACGTGCCGCTCGAGGACGCTGCGGAGGCGTACGAACTGCTTGAAAAGCGTCCCGACGACGCGATACAGGTGCTGTTGACCTACGAGTAGCCGCGTTCGAAGTCGAGTCACCCCCAGTCGTTACTATGCTGGGCCGACTACACGTCACATGGCTATCATCGCCGAGATTTCGATTCAGGCCGACGAGTTTCTCTTGGGACAAATCATCGCCGAGTATCCCGGCCTGTCGGTCGAAATCGAGCGCGTCGTCCCAGCCGACAAGCGAGTGATGCCGTACATCTGGGGGTACGGAACCGATCTGAAGGAGTTCGAGGTCGCGATGGACGAGAGCCCGAACGTCAAATCGATCACCGTACTCGACGAGTACGACGACCGGGCGCTGTACAAGATCGAGTGGGAGGATCCGGCCGAACAGCTGATCGCCGGCATCACGGAAACTGATGCGACGATTCTCGAGGCCCACAGCGACGACGAGTGGCTGTTCCGGATCCGATTCGAAGATCACTCCGGGCTCGCCCAGTTCAACGAGTACTGCCGAAAGAACGACATCAACTACCAGCTCACCCGCGTCTCCTCGATGGGGGACGTGAACTCGAACGAGACGGACTTCGGTCTCACCGACGCGCAGTACGAAGCGCTCTCGCTCGCCGTCGAACGCGGCTATTTCAAAGTCCCTCGAGACGTCGAGTACAACGAACTCGCCGCCGAGCTTGATCTCTCGGTGCAGGCGCTCTCCGAGCGGATTCGCCGCGGCGCGGACAAAGTCCTCCACGACGCGTTGAACCGCCCCAATTCACGAAACCAATAACACTGACAGTCAGGAACCCCTGAGTACTACATAAAGGGCATGAGCAGTCATGAGTTCATGCTTTGGTAGTCATACTCTAGTCTCTGCTATGGTCGAACAACTTCGTCTCGAGCAGGTCGGAACACCCGAATTCCTCGATTCGTTTTACTCGGTACTGTCGAACGCGATCAGACGGAACGCCCTCCAGTACCTCCTGACCAATCAGGATCCGGTGTCAGTGGACCGGTTAGCCCTCGAACTCGCCGCGATCGAACACGGGGAGTCCGCCGAAGCCGTAACGAGCGAGCACCAACACGACCTCCGGATGCTTCTCACACACGTTCACCTCCCGTCGCTCACCGATGCGGGCGTCGTCACGTGGGATCGAGAGCGCGAACAGGTTACGCTGACGCCGTTGCTGGACCAACTTTCGGTGACGGGTTCGACGATGAACGGTCTTCCCGAACTGTCGATCTCGCCCCGGTCGGAGACGAGTCACTAGAGTCGTTCGTTCACAGCCTGCAACGCACGGTGGGACATTTAGCCCCTCGCCGACGTACCGTGGGCCATGTACTCGGTCTCCGTCTCCCGATCCATTATCGCTCAACATTACCTGACGGTGCCCGACCCGGGCTCCGAGGGTGACCGCCACTCCCATCAGTTTACCGTCGAGGCGACCCTCCGCGGTCCGGAGGTAAACGAGTACGAGTACCTCGTCGACATCGACGACCTCGTCGACGCGATGGATACGGTGGCCGCGTTCTACGGCGACCGCACGCTCAACGATCTCCCCGCGTTCGCGGGATCGAACCCGAGCGCGGAACGATTCGCTCGCGTCTTCGGCGATCGGCTGCTCGAGCGACTCGAGACCGACACCGTCACCGAACTCCGGGTCGAGATCGAAGAGGACGACGTGGCCCGCGTGGCCCACGAGCGCTCGCTCTGACGATGGAGATCGGACTGGTCGTCGAAGGGGACCTCGAGCAAACGTCGGGCGGCTACCGCTACGATCGGAAACTCGTCGCCTTCCTCGAGGCACGGGGAGACGAGGTCGACGTGATCTCGCTCCCGGCGCGGTCGGACGGCGAGCGCGGACTCGAGACGGTTTCCGGTCCTCTCGAATCCGACCGAACGGTTCGCAGGCGACTGGACCGCCCGTACGACGTCCTCCTGCAGGACGAACTCTGCTATCCGACGCTGGCCGAGCACAACCCGCGACTCGAGCGACCCGGAGCAATCGTCTCGCTCGTCCACCTCCTCCGGACGCCCGACCCGGCAGTGGACGACTCTCGCGTGCGCGAACGCGAAAAACGTTACCTCGAGTCCGTCGACGCCGCGGTCTGTACCAGTTCGCACACCCGCGGTCGGACGACCAGCCTCGCGGATGGTGACCTGCCGACGCTCGTCGCCCCGCCGGCAGGGCGTCACGAGGGGGCGGCACTATCTGTCGACGCCGTCCGCGAGCGCGCCCGAACCGATCCGTTTCGACTCGCGTTCGTCGGGAACGTCGTCCCGCGAAAGAACACCACGACGCTGCTCGAGGCGTTTGCACGAATCGACGAGGACGACGACTGCCGGGCGACCGTCGTCGGCTCCCTCGAGACGGATTCGACGTACGCTCGCGCGGTCCGCGAGCACGCACGCTCGCTCGGCGTCGAGGACCGGGTAACGTTTACCGGGAGAGTCGAGACGGCCGTCCTCGAGTCGATCCTCGAGCGCTCGCACGTCCTCGCGGTGCCGGCCCGCTACGAGGGGTTCGGGATGGTCTACCTCGAGGCGATGGAGTACGGCGTCGTGCCGATCGCGAGCAGCGTCGGCGGCGCGAGCGAGTTCGTCGCGGACGGCCGGAACGGGTTCGTCGTCGACCCGACCGATACGGACCAACTCGCCGATCGACTGGGGGCGCTCGCGGCCGACCGCAACCGACTCGCGGCGCTGGGTACCGGAGCGCTCGAGAACGCCACAGCGCACCCCACGTGGGACGAAACGCTGGGATCGGTTCGGACGTTTCTCCAGCAGTGCTGCGAGCGGGGGACGACCGGAGGTGGTCCGACGTGACCGACTCGATGCAGACGTATCTCGAGGCCAAACGTACCGTCGACGACCGCGCGCTGAATCGGCGCGTCCTCGAGCGGTTCACGACCGCGCTTTCCAACCGACCGGAGCCGGTGCGGATCGTCGAACTCGGCTGCGGTGTCGGCACCATGATTGCCCGATTCGCCGAGTGGGACTGCCTACCGGCGCGGGTCTCCTACCGCGCCGTCGATCGGGACGTTGCGAGTATCCAACGCGCGCGAGAACTGGTCCCCGCACGGCTCGAGGCGGCCGGCTATACGGTCGCTCCGCTCGAGTCGGAGGCCGACGAGACGGTCGAAGGCGGCATCCCAAAATCGACGACGGTCGGCGCTCGACCCGACGAGTCGGGCGGTGACGCGGCGACGCGACTCGAGATCACACTCGAGGTCGCCGACGGGTTCGGACTCGAGGACGACGCCGACGCCGTCGTCGCGGCAGCGCTGCTCGATATCGTCGCACTCGAGGATGCGATACCCGGGATCGCCGACCTCCTTGGGGACGACGGCCTGTGCTACGCGCCGATCACGTACGACGGAGGAACGACGTTCGCGCCGCGGGATCGGTTGGACGACCGAATCGAAGCGCAGTACCACCGCCACATGGACGAGGTTCGGGACGAGGGAAGCAGCCAGGCCGGGAGCGAACTCCTCACGAGGCTCCCTCGGCAGGGGTGGGGTGTCCTCGCCGCCGGCGGTTCGGACTGGATCGTTCGACCGAGAGAGGGCGAGTATCCCGACGACGAGGATGCAGTCGTCGGCCGGGTTCTCGAGACGATGGCTGACGCCCTCGAGGAGGTGTCGTCACCCGGACTCGAGGCCAGCGTGCGCGAGGGGTGGTTCGATCGTCGGTGGCGCGAACTCGAGGACGGTGAGCTCGTCTACGTCGCACACAATCTCGACGTGCTGGCGCGGGTTCCATAACTAGGTCACTCACAGACCAGCGGCTCTCGAGCGCTGGGTTCGAAAAAGGGGTCTCGTCCGGCGTCGACGTTCGTACCGATTATGCGTCGGCTTCTGCAGCAAGAACGTCGTCGTACTCGCCGCCGTCGACCTTCTGTTTGAACTCTCGTGCGTCGTCGCCTTCGATGGTGACGCCCATCGAGGCGCAGGTGCCGACGACTTCCTTCGCGGCATTGATCGTGTCGTACGCGAGCAGGTCGGGGTGTTTCTGCTCGGCGATTTTCTTGACCTGGTCGACCGAGAGATCGGCGACGAAGTCCTTCTGGGGTTCGCCGCTCCCGGTGTCGAATCCGGCTTCGTCCTTGACGAGCGCCGCCGTCGGTGGGACACCGACGTCGATCTCGAACGAGCCGTCGTCGTCGTAATCGACGGTGACGGGCACTTCCGTGCCGTCGAACGCTGCCGTCTGATCGTTGATCTGCTGTACGACTGCCTGCACGTCGACGGGGGTCGGTCCGAGCTCGGGACCGAGCGGTGGGCCAGGGTTGGCCTGGCCACCCGGAACGAGCACTTCGATGGTTCCAGCCATACCCATGGAAACCCGTGCGCGAGTTTTAAGGGTTGCTAATTCGGGCAGTCGTGTCTGTGACGGTCTGTCGTACGCTAGGCTCCGACGAATCAGTAGTAGTCGCTTCTGTGACCGGTGCCGTGATCACAACAATCTAAAAGTACGTGTAGACGTACATCTACACGTATGGCGACGAAAAGCCTCACTATCACCGACGAAGCGTACGATCGGCTGAAAGCGCACAAGCGCGACGGGGAGAGCTTCACGGAGACGATTCTTCGTCTCACCGAGAGCGATCGAGACGTGATGAAAGGTTTCGGCGCAATGAAGGATGTAGACGGGTATCGGGACGCCGTCGAATCGACGCGCGACGAGTTGAACGACGATCTCCGAGAGCGTGAGCGACGGTGATCGCGTTTGACACGACGTTTCTGGTCGACTATCTGGACGGCGAGAGTGCAACGCAGGCGTTCCTTGAGGACCGTGAAACGAAACCGTTCTACGCGCCATCACTCGCCTTGTTCGAAGCGTACCGCGGAGCGGCTACCACGGCCGGTCCGTCCGGGATTGAGCGAGTCGCAACCGGCCTCGATTGGATCGAACCCCTCGTATTGTCCGATGGTGCTGCTCGAGAAGCCGCAGCGATCGAAGCGGAGTTACTCGAGAACGGAACGCCGATCAACCTCGGTGACGTACTGATCGCCGGCGTTTGTCGCCACAACGGTGCACGTCTCGTCACTCGAGATTCTCATTTCGAACGCGTCGACGGCCTGGAGACGGAGACGTACTGATCGCGAAACGACAGGAACGATCGCCTACAGCGAGTTATTCGACGCTTTCGGCCCGCCATTCCGCAAAGGATTCGAGGACGTGACTCTCGTCAAAGCGTTCGATACAGGGGACGTCGTAGGGATGGATCTCCTCGAGTCGGTCGACGAGGTTGTCGTAGGCGTCGTCGGTAGTCTTCGCGAGTAGGACGATCTCGTCGTCGTGATGGATCTCGCCCTCCCAACGGTAGGTCGACGTCGTCGACAGTCGGTTGACGCAGGCCGCGAGTCGTTCCTCGACCAGCCGTTCGGCGATCTCGTCGGCGTCGGACGGCGGCGCGGTGATGTAGACGGTCGGCATCGCTCGAGGCTACGATAGACAGCACAAAAAGCGCCGCGCACGTCGCTCGAGCGCGCCACGAGAGAGGATGTCGTCGATCGATACGACGACCGCTACAGGACCGAGCAGTTAGCTTCTGTTCTCGACGACCGGATTGAACGTGCCGTTGATATCCCACTCGTGAAGGCAGTGGGGGCTTCCGACCTGTTTCTCGCCGTCCTCGCGGACGAGTTGCCAGGCGTCGACGTTCGTATCCCAGTGTTCCGCTCGACCGCACCGTTCGCATACGCGGGCCGTTGGCGTCCGTACGTGTAGGCTCATTACCGCACTGTGAGAACCACACACACATAACCTTGTTCCCCTCCGGCAAGTGCTGCCGTCCGGCGATTGTGACTGTCTTCGTATCGGACAGATTAGTCTCTCGAGCGGATAGTCGACCGCGAAACGGCAAAAAAACCGGCGTGATGCAGGGGCAATCAGTAGACGGCGTCTTTGATCTCCTCGCGGAGTTCGTCGAACTGCTCGAGATAGGCGCGTCGGTCGGCCCGCAGGTCGGCGACCGCCTCGTCGTAGTCCTCGACGTGGTCGGGGACGTAGTAGTCCCCGATCTCGAGGCCGGGAACGGTCTCGGGGATCGTCAGTTCGGTCCGATCGTCCTGGGTCCACTCGATCGTCCCGCGTGCGGTCTCCGTGAGGATCGTCACGGACTCTTCGACGCCGACGTCCGCGGACTTCGCGCCGAGATAGCCCGTGTTGATGACGTAACACTCGGCCTCGAGTTCGTCGATCAGGTCTCGGAAGATGTTCCCCTCCTCGCCTTCGGAGCCCATGATGAACGGGTTCGTGCCGACGACGCGGATCGACTCGCCCGCTCGGGACGGGTCGCCCGCGCTGGTCTCGATCGATTCGCCGAGCATGAAGGCGACGGCGGCCTGCTCGTCGGTCAGTTTCGCGACCGGCGGCATCAGCGGATTCCGGGTGATGAAGAAGACCTGGTCCATCCGATCGAGGTCGATATCCTCGGCCGCGCTCTCGAGGTGCTCGCGCTGGACGATCGCCCGGGAGTTCGCGGTGTAGCGGTCCTCGTCGAAGTGGACGGTGCCGTCGTCGTCGACGGCGACGTTTTCGAGGATCGCGTCCTCGTCCGTCGCGGCCTCGTAGAGTTCGGGCTGTTCGTCCTCGTCGAGACCGATGGTCTTGATGAACAGCCCCTCGCCCTCGCTGCCGGGGACGGAGCCGTCCGGGAGGATACCACAGACGTCGTCCTGGAGCATGGCGGCGTCCTCGTTGCCCTCGAGCCAGCAGCCGTGGGAGGTCAGGGTTGACTTGCCGGTCGCCGAGAGCCCCATAAACACCTGGCCGACGGTCTGCAGTTCGCCGTCGTCGTTGCGAACGCGGACGCGCTTGCTGCCCGCGTGGAGGCCGAGTCCGCCCTGTTCTTTGATACGGTACATGAACAGCCGGAGGAACGACTTCTTGGCTTCGCCGGTGTAGTCGCTGCCGAGGACGACCGTCACGTTCTCGTCGGGGAGTACGCGGATCGCGGTCCGGTCGTAGTCGGGATCCTGTACCGTGTAGAGGTCGGGTTCGCGACCGTCGGTCGGCTCGAACAGGTTCGCCCACGCGAGTGCGATGCGGGCGTGTTCGACGGGAACGAAGAGACGGCAGCAGTACGTCGCCTCGGCGTGACGACCCATGAGACGGTCGACACAGAGCATCTCGCGGTCGCCGGCGCGGTCGATCGCGTCGCCGATCAGGTCGTGATCGTCGTCGTCGAACTCGTGGTCGACGGTGTTTCTCGTCCGATCTGAACTCCGCGATCGATACTCGCTGACGTACGACGGGGAACCGAACTCGGTCGTCGTCTCGTCGTCGGCCGCGAGTTCACGAAGCTCCGCAAGCGTTGGGTTGTACCGGACGTTCGACGCGGTCGTCGGGTCGGGAAGCTGTCGAGCCAGCGGACGTGACTCCGCCCCGGTTTCGGACATATACGTAACCCACCAACAGCACGATGTATAAACATGGAGGATTTTGACCGGTGTGTGTCACGTCCTACCCATCCATTACCTGTCGTATGGCTGTTCATACGCGGTAGCGGGCCATTCGTAACTGGTTCGTTATGCGGAATAATATTGTCTGAAATGCGAGAGATGTGAGAATATACTCGAGTCAGAAATAATTCTAATCGACCGGCGGCGGTTCGGGAGGAGCCAGCCCGATTGTGCGGATGTCGGTGCCGATAGTCGCGACTGACCGTTCGACACAGACTCCCCTCGATACCGTCGGTTACTACGCGCAGCGTCGCCCGTGATCGGCGACTGGTTCCGATCGTGTAGGGTCGATGCAAGAAGGAAGGGATTACTCTGAGACGATGACCGTCCCGATCATGCCGCCGTAGACGTGGGGTTCACAGATGTAGTCGTACTCGCCGGGCACCTCGAAGGTGTGCTCGTACGTCTCGCGGATTTCGATCTTGCCGCCCTCCTCTTCGTGCCAGGCGTCGACCGCGGTCTCTTGGTCCTCGTAGCCGCCGCTCGCGAAGTACTCCGCGTCCTCCGGTATGCCGTTGTCGAGGGCGGTCACGGTGTGGCGGGCGTCGCTGGTGTTCTTCCAGACGACGGTCTCTCCGACGCTCGCCTCGTACTCCTCGGGGACAAACTCGTTTCTGGTCATCCCGATATCACAGTCGTCGCCGCTGCAGAGTTCGTCGTCGCCGAAGGCGCTTCGAACCGACGAACAGCCCGCCAAGCTGACGGAGGCTGCGGAGCCGACGAGGGCGAGGTAGGCGCGCCTGTTCATACGAACGCCTAGGGATAGTTGCGATATAACGGCCCCGGTTCATTCTTCGAAAGTGGGACTGGTCCCCGGCGCGCGCCTCCAGTTTCGGTGCCTCTCGTTCGACTCCGGTTCCCACGGTTCTACCTTGAGCGCTGACGCTACGACCACTGACCTCGTCACGACAATCTGTGCACTCTTGATCGCGGCGGCCCGTGTCTGCCCTCACAGCCGCTGCTCGCACCCATCGTGCGACCACCGATTGTATCCGCCCGTGTCGAAACAAAAACACGTAAGGTGGCTGCCCATCGATTCGGCGAGTATGCTCCCCCGGTTCGTCGGACGCCTCGGCGTCGCCGACGCGGTGACGATTGCAAACGCCGCACTGGGGTTCGTCGCCATCGTCATCGCCTTTGTCGACATCGCACTCGCCGCCCGACTCATTTTGCTTGCAGCAATCGCGGACGGACTCGACGGCATCCTCGCGCGTCGCTACGGCGGCACCGACGCCGGTCCCTATCTGGACTCGCTGGCCGATGTCGCCTCCTTCGCTGTTGCCCCCGCCGTCCTCGCGTTCGTCGTCGTCACCGACGGTCTCGAGATCGGCTTCGACGCGGTCACGAGCGAACTCCTCCTCGTGACGGCGATCTGTGCCCTCTTCGTCGCGTCGGCCGTCACCCGACTCGGGATGTACACGGCCTACGACATCTCCGGCAACTACACCGAAGGCGTCCAGACGACGCTCGCAGCGACGGTCCTCGGCGCTGCCATCCTCGCCGGCGAGAGCGAGCCGTGGCTCGTCCTTGCAGTCACGGGCGCGTTCTGTTACCTGATGGTCTCGCGGATCCAGTACCCCGACCTACTCGCCCGCGATGCCGGGATCATGGGCATCGTCCACGCGTTGGCCATCCTGATTCCCGATTTCGCCGGTCGGACGTTCCCCTACGCCCTGTTGACCCTCGGCATCGCCTACATGCTGCTCAGCCCGTGGTTCTACTGGGGCGACCGGGAACGCCGCGCGGAGCCCGAACTGCATGGAAACGCTTAGGACCTTCGTGGGACGACTGTAACGCATGTACACTGCCACGCGTCGGCGTTATCTCCCGGTCCAAATCCAGGTGGTACCATGAGCGATGACGAGGCAGCCGAGAACGGGGCGGACGCCGAGGAGGAATCGGTCGACGAGGAGTCGGAACCGGAGCCGATCGATCTCGAGGCCATCCGCGAAGCCCTCGCGGCCTTCGAGGACGACGTCGAATCGCTCGAGGGAGACCTCGAGGCCGCCGAAACGGAGGACGATCTCGACGTCGTCGAAGCCGATCTCGAGTCGTTCCGAAGCGAACTCGAGGAGATCGAGATTCCGGAGCCCCCGGAGACGGACGACGACGAGGACGAAGACGAAGAGGAGGAGATCACGCCCGAAGAGGAACTCCAGGAGCGCTACGACGAGATCGAGGACGATCTCTCGGACCTTGAGGACGACCTCGAGGACCAGCGCGGTCCCTACGGCGAGGATGTCGTGGGCGAGATCGACGGCACCAGCGGGACGATCACGGGCACCCGCTGGACGGAGGAGGGCAACGCCGAACTGATCGAGGCCGTCGACGACTTCCTCGACGATCTCAACGAACTGCTCGGCAGTTCGGTCACGCTGGTCAACCAGGGCGAGACCGTCCCCAAACAGCTCGATGCGACGCTCGACAAAGCCGCAGCGGCCGTCGAGCAGGCCGGCCTCGACGCGGACGACGACGCCGAGACGATCGCGGGCCTCCTCGAGACGACCGGGGACCTCGAGGAAGACGTCGACGACGCGACCGAGTGGACCGACCTCGAAATCCGCGAACAGCTGCGACGGGAGGGGTTCTACGATGTCCTCGACCACGTCAAGGACTTCCCGCCGGAGTGGCACGCGATCAAGGTTCACGAGAAACAGGGCAACGTGGACATGATCCTGCTCGCATTGGAGACCTTCGACTCGGACTTCATGGAGGAACACTGCATGGAGGCCCTCGAACGAATGGGTCCGGAAGAGGCCATCGACCCCATGCTCCAGAAGGCCAATCGCCGAGACACCGCAGCGATGCGGATCCTCGGGAACATCGGCGTCGCCAGCGACGATGTGGTCGACACCTTGCTGGACTACGTCGACTCCAACCCGAACCTCCAGAAGCCCTCCTTCAGGGCGCTGGGCGAACTCGGCGCCGAAGCGGCAGTCCAGCCGATCGCTAACCAGCTCGTCGAGGAGAACCCCGACGTTCGGAGCTGGGCCGCACGCGCCCTCGGCTTGATCGGTGACACACGAGCCATCGATCCCCTCGCCGACATCCTCGCAGACGACGAGGAAGACCGCGTGCGCGCCAGCGCCGCGTGGGCGCTCAACCGGATCGGCACCGCGGAGGCCCTCGAGATCGTTGCCGACTACGGCGACGACCGGGCCTATCTCGTCCAGGCCGAAGCCGAGAAGGCGAACCTCGAGCCGGCGACCTGAGCAGTCACGACCGACACCGCTCGTTTTTCGTCCGATAGTTTATATACGAACGGGCGGCCAGACCGCCCGATGGATCGTCGTCGATCGATGGTCGTCGCCCTCGTCGGAATCGCTCTCGTTCTAGGGGGATTGAGTGGCGGGTTTCCGACATCCGACGCGGCGACGACCGACGGCTCGGCGGCGAACGGTGGCGATTTCGCCCCATCCTGCCCCGCTGGCGTCGCCGGCTCGACCGGCCTCGCTGACTCGAACGTCACCGCCGACGAGCCCGACGCCACCGACAGCAGCACGCCCCGAATCGTCGAACTCTATCCGAACCCAACGACCTACGGGAACGTCGGCGAGTACCTGGTCCTCGAGACGCCGACCGACACCCGACTCGAGAACTGGGCGATCACCGACGGCCACACGACTGCCAACCTGCCGAACGAGACGGTTTCGGGGCGCGTCGCAGTGAGTACCGATCCGGACGCCACCGCCGAGCTGACCGACACCGACGATCCGGTACTCGAACTCGAGGGCCACCTTCGACTCGCCGCAGACGGCGACGAGCTCGAACTGCGAAACGGCTCGACAGCGATCGATTCAGTCTCCTACGACCGAGCGCCGACGGCCGAACGATGGTATCGAAACGAGGACGAAGCAGAGGCGGAGGATGCGACCGAGTCGCGTCCAGCCGACGGCGACTGGCATCCGCGAGGTGCGACCTGCCTGCCAGTTTCGAGCGCCGACGTCGACGAGGCGACGGCGTTCGTTCTCCCCGACGAGACCGATCTCCCCCGCGAGACGATCCGCGAGGCCGACGACCGACTGCTGCTTGCCGGCTACACCCTCACCTCGCAGGATATCGCCGACGAACTCGTCGACGCGGCCGACCGCGGGGTCGACGTCGCCGTCCTCCTCGAGTCCGGACCCGTCGGCGGAACGCCAGAAGCCACCGAACCCGTCCTTGAGACGCTCGAGGAGGGGAACGTCGACGTTCGCGCGATCGGCGGAGAGGGCTCCCGGTACCGCTACCACCATCCGAAATACGCCGTCGCCGACGACCACGTGTTGGTCACGACGGAAAACTGGAAGCCCTCGGGGATTGGGGGCGACTCGAGTCGCGGCTGGGGCGTCCGCTTGGCGGACGACTCGCTCGCGGCCGATCTCGCGGCGGTATTCCGGGCCGATCACGAGGGGTGGGACACCGTCTCCGGCACCGCGTTCCGAGCGAACGCCTCCTTCGTCGACGACGATAGTGCCGGAGCGCCCTCGCGATCCTTTCCGACCGAATACGAGCCGGAGACGTTCCCGATCGACAGTGCCGAACTGCTCGTCGCCCCGGACAACGCCGAGGGCCGGCTACTCGAGTTGCTTGGCGAGGCCGACAACGAGATCCTCGTCAAACAGGCCGCTGTCGCCGACGACGTTTCCGTCCTCGAGGCAACGCTCGAGGCGGCCCGTCGCGGCGTCGACGTCGAAATTCTGCTCGACTCGAGTTGGTATCACGAGGACGAGAACGAGGCGCTGGCGCGGGAGTTGGAGGCGACGGCCGACGACGAATCGCTCTCGCTCGAGGTTCGGCTGCTCAAGGAGACGGATCGGTTCGAGAAGATCCACGCCAAGGGGGTCGTGATCGACCGAGAGATCGCCGTTGTCGGAAGCGCCAACTGGAACGAAAACGCCTTCGAAAACAACCGTGAGGTGCTGCTCGCGCTTCACAGCGAGGAGGTCGCAGCGTACTACGCGGGTGTGTTTGCAGACGACTGGGAGGGAGATGGCGGTCTCTGGGCGCTGCCGTTCGGACTCAGCGTGACTGTCGTCGTCGCGCTCGCGCTCGCAGCGCTGGTCGGCCATCGGTACGTTCGGTTCGGTGATGAGTAGTCGGCCTTCGGACGAATTCGCGTATTACTCTCTCGGCCGCCGAAACCGCTCGAAACAACGACGACAGTAAAAGTTAGTCCGCACAGCCGTCGGGACCGATCTCGAGGTGTTCGCAGTAATCCCGTTCGGGGTCGAAACAGTCCGGACACTCGGCGGGACGGTCGATGATCGTATCCAGTCGCTCCGCGACCGTATCGTCGATGACGCTTTCGAGGGCGCGGGCCTCGTCGCGGAACTCCTCGACCTCGAGGACGTTCGCGAGGAACCGCTCGATGATACAGTAGGTCTGAAGCGAGTCGTGAGCGCGTTCGATACCCTCGCTGGTCAGGCTCGCTCCCTTGTACTTCTCGTGTTCGACGAGCCCTCGGTCCTCGAGTTTGCCGATCATCTCGTTGACGCTGGCCGGACTGACTTCGAGCATGTCCGCGAGCGTGCCGGTCGATGCGGGGCCGTCCTCGATCCGTTGGGCGAGATAGATCGCCTTGAGGTATTGATCTGCCGTGTTCATCGGATTCCTCCGTCGATACCGTCCGTGTGGTCGGGAACGCTCGCGACGAGCCGGAGCGTCCCGATCATGCTCTGTGCTCCATAATCTCGGCCACCTCTTCGACTCCCTCCTTTTCTTCCTCTCGGATCTCGTACAGCGTCTCGAGCAGCCGGTCTCGATCGATGGCAAACTCAGCGTCGGAGGCTTCGACCGCGTCGATTAGATCGTCGTAGAACTTGTAGGCCGTCTCCTCGTTTGCGAGCTGATCGTAGAGCACCCCGTCAGTGTCCTCCGGCGGCCCGTACTGGGCGTCGACTAACGCGTTTATTTCCTCGTACGCCACGGTTTCGGCTTCGAGATCCTCGATTAACGCTTCGAGTCGCTCGCGATGGTCGGCCGACTCTTCGGCGGCTTCCTCGAGCAACTCGCGTATCTCCTCGTCGATTGCCGTCCGTTCGGCTGGCGGGAGCGAGTCGAGGTGGTGGGCGGCGCGCGACTCGACGACCTCCTCTAAGACGACCCCGATCTGCAACAGTCGGGTGAGCTGGTGGTCGGTCGAGACGCGCTGTCCCAGACTCATACCACGTTGTCCGGGCCGCTGATACTTAACCGTCCCTACTCGTGGACTGCTCGCCCGCCGGTGGAGTACGGATCGCTGTCGACGACCCTCGGTCTCGACGCTCGAGTCGATGCTATCGCTTCGGGAGCGCCACGCACGACAATAGGCTTTTGTCACTGCTAGCGCAACGTCGGCCGAAATGATCGGAAACGTCGTCGGACTCGCCCTGCTCGTCGCGTTCGGATACACGTTCGTTCGGTGGTATCGGAGCGATGATGACCACCTCAACAGCGAGTGATTCGGGTAGCAGTTCAGCCGCGATACCGCCAGACACGCGTCCCCTCGCCGCCCTCGACAGCCTCGACCTGTTTGAGCCCCTCCTTGAGACACCCCCACCAGCTATCGGCGGTCTCGTAGCCGGCCGGACACTCGGCGTAGAGCGCGTCGACGAAATCCGAACGCCTCGCTCGGTCCTCGTCTCGGAGAAAGGCGAGCGCGCGACCGACGGCGTGGCGGCGTTTTTCGAGAATCTCCGCCGAGCGGCCCGGAATCGACAGCGCGTCGAGATCGGTGATATCTTCGCCGGGACGGATGCCCGCGCCGGCCAGTCGGGTCGAGGAGGTGTACTCGAGGCCGGTCTGGACGTCGCGATTCAGCCGCTTTCGCGTGGTTGCGACCGCGCGACGGGAAAGTTCGTCGAGCCGTTCGGATTCGACATTGCCGAGCATCCCTGCGTCCTCGTGGACCGGATCCTCCCGAATCCGTGCGATTCGCTCGGGCGACAACCCGCCGGATTTCTCGGTCGTTGACACAGTCGTCGGCTCCGACTCCGCGTTCGAACCCGAACTCGAGACTCCATGGTCCGTCGACCGAGGCTGCTCAGTCTCTCGTTCGGGACTCGAGTATTCGTCGTCGTCCGATCGGACCGTCGAGTCGGGACCTTGCCGAACCGTGCGCGGTGAGCCGCGAACCTCGATCGGCGACTCGCGCTCCGGTGCGTCGCGACGAGGGTGCCGGCCGCTTGCTTCCGCTCTGTCGCCGGTGTCGTCGGCTAATTCGCCATCGTGAGCCGATTCGGCTCCGTTCCTGTTCGGCGGTTCGTTCGTTTCCGCCGTGTTATTTACCGGCGTCGGGTCGTCGGCCGATTGGGTGCCATCCTCGCCGCGCTCGATCTGACCGGCAATCGTCGCGACACGCTCCTCGAGCCTCGCCAGTCGCTGACTATGATCGGCCAGCAATCGATCCTGCGTGCCGTCGAGATCGTAGCCGTCGGCGTCGATCGAGCCGCGGTGTTCGATGATCCACCGGACGTACGCTTGCCGACTTTCGAAGCCGAACAGTTCCCGTTCGGCCTCGAGCGCGGCGACAGTGTCGTCCTCGAGTTCGACGGAGAGGGCCTGCATCGAGCGGGTGTTTTTCGTTCGAGTATAAAAAGGATCGTCAGACGCGGTTCCAGGCTCAAGGCCGTCCCGAACGGGGACGCAGTACTGACTCGAGTGGTGACTCACGGTCGACTACCTGATGGCGGAACAGAAACAAAAACCGAAATCGAACGTCGCTAGTCGCGCTGACGAAGGCGCGCGCCGATCAGTTCCACCAGATCGTCGCGCAGTTCGTCGACATCGACTTCTTCGAGGACGGGCACGAAGAACCCTTCCACGAGCATGTTACGTGCGGCACGCGGGTCGACACCGCGGGAGGTCATGTAGAACAGGTCCTCCGCGTCGATCTGGCCGACCGTCGCGGAGTGGCTGGCCTCGGTGTCGTGGTTGTTGATGATCAGCTTCGGCGAGGCGTCGGCCTCGCTTTCGTCGCTAAGCATCAGCGTGTTCTCGCGCTGGTAGGAGCTGGTGTCCCAGGCGTCGCGGCCGACGTCCTGGACGCCCTCGTAGACCGAGCGGGCGACGTCGTCGGTGACGCCGCGGGTGACGAGGTCGGCCGTCGTGTGCTCGGCACGGTGCCAGACTTTGACGTCGAGGTCGAAGTGCTGGTCGTTGTGTCCGTAGAAGGCTCCGACGATCTGCGTCTCCGAGGAGTCGCCCTCGAGCAGCGTCGAGACCTCCGTCTTGGTCAGCTGCGTTCCGATGTTGCCCTCGATCCAGTCGATCGTGGCGTAGGTGTCGGTGACACCGCGCTTGAGGGTGAAGTTGTAGGCCTCCTCCGAGAGGTTCTGGAGGCTGCCGTACTGGACGTAGCTGTTCTCGCCGGCAGCGACTTCGACGATACCGCTGTAGTACTGCTCGTCCCCTGCTCGCGGCTCATCGCCGCTCTCACTACTCGAGGCGCGTAGCGCCTCGCTGTCCTCGCCCGTCGACTGACGCTCGAGGATCGTGACCGAGGACGATTCCTCGGTCACAACGAGCGTGTAGTTGAACAGCGAGCGGGAGTTCTGCTCGGTCCGGATGGTAACGTCCTCGGCGTCGACGCCTTCGGGGACGTAGACGACCGTTCCCGTGCTAAACAGCGCCGTCGAGAGCGCCGTCAGGTAGTTCTCCTGTGGGTCGACGATGGAGCCGAAGTGCTCCTGCAGGAGGTCGTCGTGTTCCTGCACCGCGTCGGCCCACGAGAGCACGTCGACCTCGTCCGGGCCGACCTGATCCTTGTTCTCCGCCGCGTTCAGCGGGTCCACGAGCGACTCGAAGTCGAGTTCGTGAAGGTTCGTCCAGTCCCGACCCGGCGTTCGGATCACGTCGGGCATGTCGAGCTCTTCGAGAGCCTCGAGGGCCTCGAGACGGGTCTCTGTGAGCCAGTCGGGCTCGTCGAGATCCTCGCTGATCTGGCGTACCTGTTCGTCGGTCAGATTGGCGTGTACCTGCGTTCCTGCGCTCATGTTATCCGAGGCTCCCCTCCATCTCGAGTTCGATGAGACGGTTGAGTTCGACCGCGTACTCGATCGGCAGTTCCTCCGTGATCGGCTCGATGAAGCCGGCGACGATCATCTTCTTGGCGTCGTCGTCGTCCAGTCCGCGCGACTGGAGGTAGAAGATGTCCTCGTCGCCGATTTTACCCACTGTGGCTTCGTGAGCGACGTCGACTTTCGACTCCTCGATCTCCATGTACGGCATGGTGTCCGAGGTCGATTCGTTGTCGAACATCAGCGCGTCACACTCGACGGCCGTCGAGGAGTTCTCCGCGCCGTCGGCGATGTGGACGAGGCCGCGGTAGTTGGTGCGCCCGCCGTCCTTGGAGATCGACTTGGACTCGATGGTCGAGCTGGTGTCGGGCGCGTTGTGGTAGACCTTCGCGCCGGTATCGATGTCCTGGCCCTCGCCCGCGAAGGCGATGGTGATGTGGGTGTCCGTCGAGCCGCGACCCTTCAGGATCGTACACGGGTAGAGCATGGTCGCTTTCGAACCCATGCTGCCCGAGATCCACTCCATCGTGCCGTTTGCCTCACAGATGGCGCGCTTGGTGTTCAGGTTGAACGTGTTCTTCGACCAGTTCTGGACCGTCGAGTACTGGACGTGAGCGTCCTCGCCGACGAAGACCTCGACGCCGCCGGAGTGGAGGTTGTGGACGCCGTACTTCGGCGCCGAACAGCCCTCGATGTAGTGGACTTCGGAGCCTTCCTCGGCGATGATGAGCGTGTGCTCGAACTGCCCCATCCCTTCGGAGTTCATCCGGAAGTAGGCCTGCACCGGCATCTCGACCGTGACGCCCTCGGGGACGTAGACGAACGAGCCGCCCGACCAGACGGCGCCGTGGAGCGCCGCGAACTTGTTGTCGCTCGGCGGGACGCAGGTCGTCATGAAGTGCTCTTTGACGAGCTC
>NZ_KB913017.1:979120-1279000 GCF_000383975.1 Natronorubrum tibetense GA33
CGATTTCGCCGTCCTCACCGATCTGTTCCCAGAGCAGTTGGGATTTATCGGGTGTGATCGGCTCGAGGAGCACGCCGACGGCCTTGGCGAGTTGGACGCAGTCGCGGATGACCTGTGCCGCCCGCTCCGGCTCTTCGTCGGTGAGCTTCCAGGGCTCGTTTCGCTGGATGTACTCGTTGCCGAACTGGGCGAGTCGCGTCGCGGCGTGGCCGACGCCGCGGAGATCGTAGTCGTTGACCGCGTCGCGGGTCTCGCCGATCGCGCCCTCGATGCGTTCCCGTACCTCCTCGGAGACGTCCGTCTCCGGTGTCCCCTCGTAGTTCCGGTAGGCGAAGAGCAGCGAGCGGTACCAGAAGTTGCCGACGGTTCCCACCAGTTCGCCGTTGACCTTTTCTTGGAACGCCTCCCAGGAGAAGTCGACGTCCTGCTGGAGGCCGCCGGTCGTGGTCAGGTAGTATCGCAGAAGGTCGGGGTGGAACCCTTCCTCGAGATACTCTTTCGCCCAGATCGCTCGATTTCGGCTGGTCGAGAGTCCCTTGCCGTTGATCGTGATGAAACCGGTCGCCGCGATTCCGCGAGGGGCATTGTAGCCGCTACCCTCGAGCATCGCCGGCCAGAAGATGGCGTGGTGCTGGATGATGTCGCGGCCGATGACGTGGACGATATCGCCGTCGTCCTTCCAGACGCGCTCCCAGTCGTACTCATCAGCGCCGACGCGCTCGGTGTACTGCCTGGTCGAGGCGATGTACTCGATCGGGGCGTCGACCCAGACGTAGAGGACGAGGTCGTCGTCCGTTTCGGTGTCGTCCCCGTCGCCAGGATAGTCGATCCCCCAGTCCATATCCCGCGTGATACACCAGTCCTGCAGGCCGTCTTCGATCCACTGGCGCGGCTGGTTTCGGGCGTTCGAGGTTCCCTCGAGGCCGTCTAAGAACTCGGTCAGGTAGTCGGTGAACTCGGAGACCTCGAAGAACTTGTGGGCTCGCTTCCGGTACTCGGCCGGGTTCCCGGTAATCGTACTCTCCGGGTCCTCGACTTCACCGGGCTCTAAGTGTCGTTGACAGCCCTCGTCGCACTCGTCGCCGCGGGCCTTCTCGCCACAGTAGGGGCAGGTCCCGACGACGTAGCGGTCGGGGAGGTACTGGTCGGCGTCAGGATCGTAGGCGACCTGAATCTCCTTCTCGTAAATGTAGCCCGCGTCGTCCAGTGTGCGGACGATCTCCTGGGTTAGTTCGGTGTTCGTCTCGTCGTGGGTGTGCCCGTAGTTGTCGAAGTCGACGTTGAACTGCGGGAACGTCTCCTCGTACTGTTCGTGCCACTCGAGTGCGAAATCCGCGGGGTCGACGCCCTCCTGTTCGGCGTTGACGGCAACCGGGGTGCCGTGCATGTCCGAGCCGCAGACGTAGGCCGTCTCTTGGCCTAACGTTTTGAGCGAGCGGTTGAACGCGTCGGCGCCGATGTACCCCCGCAGGTGACCGATGTGCAGGTCGCCGTTGGCGTACGGCAACCCACAGGTCACGACCGCGGGTCTGTCCGTCGGAAAGTCGTCGTTGCTCATATCTGTGTGGTGTCGGTGGCGGGCGTAAAACCCGCCGGTTTTCGGTCGTCGGTCGGTTCGCGAGCGATACCAGTCGCTTTCGAGTAAGGAATCGAGACTGACTCGAGTTTCGCGCCACGCGACCGTCGTATGACCGACGTGTTCGCAGCGTTCCACCCGGTGCGGTACCGTCGCTACGGGCGCATCAGAAGAGCGTCGCGGACGGTACGCGTCCTCATCAGTTTCGAGTTGTTCGTATATCCACATAACTGTTCGGTCCTGTGACTCTAGCGTCACTTCACCCTGCGTTCCGCTCGAATGCTCGTATGTGACCCCCAAGAAGCCGGTCTTTCAACGTCGATGAATTCGAGGGTAGTGTTTATATACGGTCCACAAGCCCGGATTTCCGGACTCGACGATCACGTACCGTTTTGACATATACGATAGCACGACCCACGTATGAGCTCCGTCGATATCCCGCGCGAACAGTGGGCGACCCGGGTCGGATTCATCTTCGCGGCCGTCGGCAGCGCCGTTGGACTCGGGAACATCTGGCGGTTTCCGTTCCAGGTGGGACAGGAGGGCGGTGCCGGCTTCCTCCTGATGTACCTGCTGTTCATCGTCGTCATCGGCTTCCCGGCGATGCTTGTCGAGTTCGTCGTCGGTCGCCGAACCGAACGTAACCCCGTCGGCGCGCTCAAAGAGATCGGCTCCGGGATCTGGGAGTACGTCGGCTGGATCTTCATCGCGACCGGGTTCGTCATTCTGTCGTACTACAGCGTCGTCGCCGGCTGGACGATCCGCTATACGATCCTCGGGCTGCAGGACGGCTACCTCGCCGACGCCGCCGAGGCCGAAGGGCAGTTCGTCACGCTCGCGAGCGGCCTCGACGCCATCCTCTTTCACGCCATCTTCATGGCTGCCGTGATCGCCATCGTCGCCGTCGGGATCGAACGCGGGATCGAACTCGCGGTGAAGGTGATGGTTCCCGCGATCATCATCATTACCATCGGATTGGCGATCTACGCCGCAACCCTTCCGGGCGCGGGCGAGGCCTACAGCTACTATCTCTCCCCCGAGTGGGGCGTCATCGCCGACAACTGGCAGAGCATCGTCCCCGCCGCGGCCGGCCAGGCCTTCTTCACCCTCTCGCTCGGTATGGGGGTAATGATCACCTACGCCTCCTACCTTGGTGAGGACCGCAACCTCGCGGAGGACGGCGCGATCATCATCGGCTTCGATACCGCGATCGCCTTTATCACCGGCCTGATCGTCTTTCCGATCCTTTTCACCGCGGGCGTCGATCCGGCCGATCCCGGCGCAGGTGCGATCTTCGTCTCGCTAGCCGCCGCGTTCGGTGACCTCACGCTCGGCTGGCTGATCGGGGCCGTCTTCTTCGGCACCGTCGCCATCGCCGCGCTCTCGAGTGCGATCAGTCTCATGGAGGTCGTCGTCTCCTACATTATCGACGAGCGTGGTATCAGCCGACCCACGGCCGCGATCGGCATCGGCGGCGCGATGTTCCTGCTCGGTGTGCCGTCCGCCTACGACCTCGTCTTGCTCGACCTCTTCGATCTCTTCGCCGATCAGATCCTCCTGGTGCTCGGCGGACTCCTCCTCATGATTCTCGTCGGCTGGTCGCTCCCCGACCTCGCGGTCGACGAACTACAACGCGGGATCGGTGACCTCGGCTCGCTCGGCCCGGCCTGGATCTGGGCCGTCAGGATCCCCGTCATCCTCGTGCTGCTCGTCGCGCTCGTACTCGGTATCCTCGATTACTACGAGTTCCTCACCGGCCCCTTCGCCGAGTGGGTCGGCGACCAGTAGTCGCCCGCGTTAGCCGTCCGTCCGCTCCTCGGGAGCCGTCCCGTGCCAGATCGCCGGGAGCAGGTCCAGTCGGTCCGCAAGCAACAGCCCCAGTCCCAGAAGCAACGGGCCGAAGAACGTGACGACGAACGCGCCACCACCGGGGGCGATCACGAGCGCGACGGCGGCCCCGACCCACGCCAACCAGGCCAGCGCCTCCCAGGGCCGGCCGCCGTAGAGTCGCCAACTCGAGAGCGAGAGCGCAAAGCCGCCGAGCGCGGCCGCCACGACGACCCCCTCGAGCGCCGCCGATGCCGCGACTATCGCGGCGAAGCCGACGACTGCGACGCCGTCGATTCGATCCATTGCCATACTCGAGTCTCAGAGCGATGGGGCAAACGGGTATCGATTCCCGTCGATGCGCTACGATGCTCACCGACGAACGGCCGATCGAACCACGTGGGCGGCGCGCGCTGGACCGTGGTGAGTGAAAATGAACCACGGTTCGACTGTGCGCGAGGGATGAGCGACGGAGCAACGCGACGGAGCGAATCGGCTGGGGAGGACGTGGCTCTCATCGTCGCCAGATGAGCAGCGTAGACGATTGGGTCGTAGACGATTGGGTGGAGGTATCGTCCGCGGGTGGAGCCGTCGCGGTCAGCAGTACCGTCGACAACCAGTAACGCAGTGCTTCTAGCAACGGGGATTTCCACGTCCTCCCCGGCCGATTCGTTCGCTCCGCTCACTCATCCATAGGAAGACGCTCCGCGTCTTCCACGCAGTCGCTCGTGGCATCTGCTTACGGGCGCTCCGCGCCCGTTCGCACGGTCCGCGGGATCGTTGATCCCGCGCTACTCGCGACGACCTCGCGCAACGTCGGACTGCGGCTCACGTTTCGTTCGCCACAGCCCAGCGTGCGCCACTGCACCTAGATCGGACGATCGGACACGAGATGAGACTCGCCGAGGCGAACGCCGTGAACACCGCTTCTCGAGCGTATCGCACCGGAAAACGCGTGCGAGCCGCGACGGCTCCCGGGCCCGACCCCCCCTAATCACCGCTCGCGACGGGGACGCTTGCGCGCACCTCGAGTCGATCCAGATCCCCGATAAACGACGCCAGCATCTCCCGCGAGACGTGGGGCATACAGACCACCCGTAGCTCACCCGTCCCGGTTCTCGAGATCCGCCATCCCTCGTCCCGCAGCGCGTCGAACGTCGACCGCGGCAGGTCGGCCGCAACGAGCGGAAGCGTCGGATCGACGACGTCGTAGCCCCGTTTCTCGAGGGCATTTGCGAGCCACTCGGCGTTGTGCCGAGATCGGGCGTACTGGCGACGGTAGCCCTCGGGCCACAGTTCGTCCATCGCCGCCACGGCGCTGGCGACCCCCGCTCCGGACCGCGTTCCGGTCAGCGTCGCCTGCGAGGTCGACTCGAGGTAGGGCGTGTCGACGGCGAGTTCGTCGAGCAGGTCGTCCGAGCGAACCAACAACCCGCCCGCGGGGACCGCGGCCTGGCCCATCTTGTGGGGATCGATCGCCATCGTGTCGACCGCGGCGTGGCCGAAGTGCCACTCGTGGTCGGTAAACGGCAGGACGAACCCGCCCCAGGCGGCGTCGACGTGCAACAGTGCCCCGACAGAGCGGGCGATCTCACCGAGTTCGGGGATCGGATCGACGCGGCCGTACTCGGTCGTCCCCGCGACGCCGACCACCATGGCCGTCTCCGCATCGACGCAGGAGCGGACCGCCTCGAGGTCGGCCCGAAAGTCGTCGTCCGTGGGAACGATCCGCAACTCCACGCCGAGAACGTCGGCGGCCTTCTGGAAACTGAAGTGTCCCGATTCGGGCATGACGACGTTCAGCGTCCGCGTCTCCGCGCGGTCGCGAGCGATCCGGACCGCCTGAATGTTCGCTTCCGTTCCGCCGCTGGCGACGTAGCCAGCGGGATCCTCGAGTCCCGCGATTTCGCCTAACGTAGCGATCGCATCCTCTTCCAGGGCCGTAACGTTCGGATAGGTTCCGGGATCGCCGGGGTTCGTCGCGAGAAATCGTTCGGCCGCCTTGCGTGCGACCGGGTGGGGCTCGGTGCACATCGACGAGAGCACCCGATCGAACGACTGCGGCTCGATTTGCATATCACGCACGAGTACGTTCACCGGTTTCAACGTTGCGTTTAGCGCCGACACGTACGGTTTCATACACTCGGAGAAACCGACTCGCGGTTGTCGTCGGGCTTGAACGTCGCCGCGGCTGTGTCGACTAGTCTGCAGGCTCGAAAAATTGTCCGACGGCGACCGCGGTGTCAGCGAATCGAATCGAACAACAGCTTCTGTTCGACGTATTTGACCCTGTGCTAGACGTCTCGGATGAAGTCAGATCGATACACGCTGCAATATCAGATGGTACATCACTTACAAACCTACATCGGTAACGCTTACTACGATTCGACAAGAAGTACGTTACATGTCGATCGATATCGAAACGTTCGAGGAAACACCGGAAGAGGAACTCCGGGACCTGAGCAATCCCGAGAAAGTTCTCCAGTTCCTCCTCACGAACGACGACAAGGCGTTCAAGGCTGCCGAAATCGCAGCTCGAACGGATATCAACGAGAACTCGATTCACACCGTCCTTGGTCGACTCGAGGAGCGTGATCTGGTTCGACACAAGGGCGAGTACTGGGCGATCGGCGACCGAGACCGCATCCGATCGTTCGGCAGATACCGCCGAGCGACTGAACGGCTCAACGAACAGTATGGAACCGAAGACAAAGAGGAGTGGCGAGCTCACGCCGTCGACGACACGACTTCGGAGAACTAGTCGACCGATGGCAAGTGATCTCGAGCGTTGCGACGTCTGCTACGGCGACGATCCGTTCAAAGGAGCCGACTATTCACGGCCGTGGGTACTTATCAGCAACGAGTCACAGCCGTTTCAGGGCGATCAGTACATCGCTCTCGCACTGACGACCCGAACCTGGCACGACGGATTTGTTCGGATCCCCGACGACGCCTGGGTCGAAGGCGGGACGCCGAAGTCGAGCAGTATCGTTCCGTGGAGCGTGGAAACCATCGACGCAAACGACATCGAGTTCCGACAAGGCCGTCTGGAAACGGCACTCGTCGATGAAACCGTTGCCACGCTCACGGAGTATGTCTCTTGAACGCTGAAAGCGACCTATCGGAGACGGTTTCGATTTAGCGAACCGAATCGAGCAGGAGTTTCTGTTCGGTCCGCTTGACTTCGTGCTGAACGTCGCGAACGGCGTCGATGTTCGCCGAGATCGAACTCACGCCCTCGTCAACGAGGAACTGGACCATCTCCGGCTTGGAGCCAGCCTGCCCGCAGATGCTCGTCTCGACATCGTGTTCGCGACAGGTCTCGATGACGGTCCCGATCAGTTTCAGGATCGACGGGTGGAGCTCGTCGAACCGGTCGGCGACGTGTTCGTTGTTCCGGTCGACCGCGAGCGTGTACTGGGTGAGGTCGTTGGTGCCGAAGGAGGCGAAATCGATCCCCGCCTCGGCCATCCCCTCGATCGACAGCGCGGAGGCCGGCGTCTCGATCATCGCCCCCCACTTGCGCTTCTTGTGGTCGATCCCCGCCTCCTCCATCAGCCGCTTGGCCTGATAGATGTCCTCGGCATCGTTGACCAGCGGGAACATGATCTCGACGTTGTCGTAGCCCATCTCGTACAGTCGGCGGAACGCCTCGAGTTCGTGGGCGAAGACCTCGGGCCGGTCGAGCGACCGGCGAATCCCGCGATAGCCGAGCATCGGGTTGTGCTCCTTTGGCTCGTCGTCGCCGCCCTCGAGCTGGCGGAACTCGTCGGTGGGCGCGTCGAGCGTTCGCACGCGGACGGGACGGGGATAGAACTCGTCGGCGACGCCGCGGATGCCCTCGACGAGTTCCGTGATGTAGGCGTCCTCGCCGTTTTCCTCGATGTAGTTGGCGGGCGTCTGGTTCAGCGAGAGGATCATGTGCTCCGTGCGGAGCAGGCCGACGCCGTCGGCGCCCGTCGCGGCCGCGCGTTCGGCGGCCTCGGGGATCGAGACGTTGACCTTCACCTCGGTCGCGGTCATCGGTTTGACCGGCGACTGCGGACGCACCTCTTCGACGGGTTCGGTCTCCTCGTCGGGTTCGACCTTCTGACCCTCGAGCACCGCACCCTTGTCGCCGTCGAGCGTGACGAGTTGGCCGTCCTCGAGGACGGTGGTGGCGTTCGTCGTGCCGACGATGGCCGGGACGCCGAGTTCGCGGGAGACGATGGCGGCGTGGCTGGTCATGCCGCCCTCGTCGGTGATGATTCCCGAGGCGCGTTTCATCGCGGGGACCATATCCGGCATCGTCATCTCCGTGACGATGATGTCGCCCTCCTTGACCTTGTCCAGATCGTCGAGTTTCAGGACGATCTGTGCGGCCCCGCTGACGGTGCCCGGACTCGAGCCGAGTCCGTCGACGATGACGTCGCCGGAGGAGCCGGTGCTCGAGCCGCCGTCACCGCCCGATTCGGCCTGCATGCCGCCGCTGCCACTGCCGTCGGTGACGCCTTTCGCAGCGTCGACGACACCGCTCGCGTCGGCCGCCTCGACTCCGTTTCCGCTCTCGTCGATGGTGGTGATCGGTCTGGACTGCAGCATGTAGACGTCTCCGTCGATGATGGCCCACTCGACGTCCTGCGGGGTGTCGTAGTGGTCCTCGACGCGCTCACCGAGTTCGACGAGTTTGTCGATCTCCTCGTCGCTGAGTACGCGCGCGTTTCGTTTGTCTGCGGGCACCTCACGCTCGACGGTCTCGCCCGTCTCCTCGTCTTTTTCGTGCATCACCTTCTTTTCGGCGACGGTCACGTCCGTCTCCTCATCGTCGCGCGGGACGACGTAGTTGTCCGGCGAGACGGCGCCTGAGACGACGGCTTCGCCAAGTCCCCACGCGGCCTCGATGATCATCGTCGGGTCGCCCGTCGACGGGTGGCTCGTGAACATCACGCCCGACTTCTCAGCGTCGACCATCTGCTGGACGACGACCGCGATGTTGACCGTGGAGTGGTCAAAGCCCTGCTCCTGGCGGTAGTAGATCGCTCGCTGAGTGAACAGCGACGCCCAGCACTCGCGAACGCGGTCGAGAAGCGCCTCCTCGGTCACGTTCAGGAAGGTTTCCTGCTGTCCAGCAAAGGAGGCGTCGGGCAGGTCCTCCGCCGTCGCCGAGGATCGAACGGCGACGAACGCCTCGCCGTTGCCGACCTCGCGATAGGATGCAAGGATCTCCTCGCGCAGCTGGTCGGGGAACGGCGTCTCGAGAATGAGTTCCTGCGCGCGGTCGGCCGCGGTCGCGAGCGCGCTCGAGTCGTCGACGTCGACCTCGACGGCCTCGAACAGCTCCTCGTCGATTTCGGCGTCTTCGATGAACGATCGATAGGTTCCGGCGGTTACCACGAATCCCGGCGGTACGGGCAGCCCAGCACCCGTAAGCTCGCCCAGGGAGGCACCTTTGCCGCCGACCTTCTCGAGGTCGCCGGCACTGATCTCGTCCAGCCAGAGTACAGCCATCTCTAGTGGCGTGGACACCCGAGCGAATAAAAAGGGTTGCGAACAGTCGCGCCGATTCGCAACTCGGGACCGAATGAGTTTCGACGGTAGGCGCCGGCTTATTGCCGGTTCCGGCAATTCTTCCGGTCGACGTGCGGCCGGCAGATCGTCGGCTGGCTACACGTTTCTGGCAATCGTCAAATAGCCCGTGTGGCCGACCGGCGCGGTCGACGGTCGCGAGCCCCGGTCGTCGAACTGCATCTCCCGCTGGATCGTCTCCCGGGTACGTACGTTCGACAGGCCGGCCTCGCGGGCCGTCTCGACGACCGCGCGAGTCGACTCGATAAAGGGGCTATAGACTGCGACGAAGCCGCCCTCGACCAGTAGCTCCGGGGCGTGTCCGACCAACTCCGCGGCGTCTCCGGTGTCGAGCGTCATCACGTCGAACGAGGCGGGTTCGAGTTCCTCGACGTCCTCGGTCAGGTCGCCCGTTCGAATATCGACGGCCTCGGCGACCCCGCCCAACTTCATGTTTTCGCGCGCGACATCGGCGAACTCCGGGTCGCGCTCGTAGGTCACGACCGACGCCCCGGCGCGAGCCATCGACGCCGAGAGCACGCCCGTTCCGGTGCCGGTATCGAGCACTCGGTCTCCCTGTGCGATCCCCGTCTCACCGATGATCAGGCCGATGTCGCGAGGGACCATCGGCGCACCCGTGCGCTCGAAGTGATGGAAGAGGTCCGGGCCGCGCAGTCTGCGGACCCGAAACTCGTCGCCCAGGTGGGTCTCGATGGTGTCGCCCGGTTGCACGTCTTCGGGCACCTCGAGGACCCCCAGATCGGTCCCCTGCTCTTCGCCGGGTTCGACCAGATAGTTTCGGTCCTCGCGGACGAGCAGGACGGGAACGCGGTCGCTCCCGGTGTCTGGCTCGTGCTCCTCGTGAGATTCGATCCCGCCGTCAGCTCCGGCTTTCGCATCCTGATCCGCTTTCGCTTCGCCTGCAGTGTCGTCGTTGGCCTCCGAATCGCGCTCGCTCACGCGCGTCACTCGAGGGATTCGACTGCTGCGGCGAGGTCGCCGTCGACGTCCTCGAGGGCCTCGCGGGCCTCGTCCTCGCTGACGCCGGTGCGGGCCGAGACGAGTTCGACGTCGTCGTCGGGAATCGCACTGCCGGCGTCCGCGTCGCCCCCGGCGTCGGCGCTTCCGCCTGCGGCACCGGACTCGACTTGCTCCGGCGAGCCGATGACCTGATAGGTCTCCTGGCCGCGAGCGTCCATCTTCGTGACTTCGGCGTCGTTGAAGACGAGGTCGTACTCGTCGGTGCGGATGATGACCTCTTCGGCGTCGATATCCTCGACGTCGATGCCCATCTGTTCCATCATCTGTTCCATCTTGCGCGGGTTCAGTCCGCCGCCTCCTCCGAACATACCCGACACGTCGCTACCAGCCACCTTTTACCCTGCGGTCTAGCGCGCCCGGCGGTCGTCGATTCCCTCATACGGTTTGCTGTAACGAGTTGCCGGTGGGGCCGCAGGATGGCTCTCGGTCCCGCGGCAAATGATGCACAACAGACAGTATCACGCGACCGCGGCGAGTCCGAGCAGCGGGAGAGCAACGTAGACGGTGTGATACAGCAGCGTCGATGCGCCGACGTGGACGAGGTATCGACGCCGCGGGTACGAACTGACTCCGGCTGGAATCGCGATCAGTCCACGACTCCACGGGAGCACGTTCGTCCCGAAGACGGCGACATCGCCGTAGCGGTCGAACCACTGACCGACCCGACGAAACCGGTCCGACGACGGATCAAAATTGAGGTAGGGGACCGCCGAGACGATCTCCTCGCCGTATCGTCTGCTTCCGGTGTAGACGGCGAACTGGCCGATCACGTGCGCGACCGTCACGAGGACGACGATCGTTGCGGCACCCACGTGCGTCGGGGCGGTGAGGACCACGTATCCCGAGAGGAACACGCTCGTCGGAAAGATCTTCCCGACGAGGGCACCTTTCAAGACGAAGACGACGAACAGCGCCGGAAGACCGGCGACGCTGATCGCGGCGAGGGTGTACTCGAGCGAGAGCGTGATGGGCGACATGGGGTGAAGCCGGTGTCAACACGGGGAACGGCGCGACACCGAACGTACACCGTCAGTCGAACGGGAAGAACATAAAGGGGTGACTGAATTTTCCGATCCAGATACTCGTCCGATCGTCGACGCCGTCGGGCCGTCTCGGATTCGCTCAGTCGGTCGCAGGTGCACCCTCGCGTACGGTAACGGCCATCCCGGTCTCGAAGTCCTCGATAGCCTCGGCGCCGAGTCGTGCCGTCCCGACCGCGATCACCTCGCCGCGCTCGTGGACGACCACCACCTCGTCGCCCGGCCGGATTTCCGGGCCGACCTCGAGGACGAACTTCGTGAAGACGTTCTTCTCGTCGCGGACGAACGGTTCGCTCTCGTCGTCGACGACGACGCGGTAGGCCGGGTGGTCGAGTGCCACGTGGAGTCGTCGACCGCCCTCGAGTCCGAGCGTAAATCGGCCGTCGGTACCGAAGGAAACGAGACGGCCGGCATCGGCGTGGACCTGCTGGGGGCGACCCGAGGTCGTCCGTTTGACCGTCAACGATTCCGCGGGTGGGAACAGCGCGTCGCCCGCCCCTGCGCCGAACTGGTAGTCCGCGATCGTGCGGAGATTCGAAAGCCCCGCCAGCCCGTTTTCGTCGCCTGTGTCGCTCATTGTGTTGCGTTTCGTGCGGGCGGTCGAAAGCCCTTCGACCTCGAGCGCCGCGTGATCGGCGACCGGACCGGTTCGTAGCCGACACCGATCTACGTATCACACATATCAAATTCCAATATAAAAACGAGATAGAGAACGTTATAATACTCGATTCTGTAGTACCGCTATCCAATGGATGTCACGCAAATCGGCCTCGGGGCTGCCCTACTCGTCTTCGGCACCCTGACGCTGGCTGGCCCGGCCTCGCTCGTCTCGGGCCCGACAACCTATCTTCTCGCGGGTGTGACCCTGCTCGTTACCGGCTACGCGCTACTGATCGGTCTCTGGCGAAGTCAGTACCCGCATCGAGCCTGATCGGTTGCCGCGAATCGCCCGCGACGACCGAGAGTGACACGCGAAAGCGCCTACAGCAGAAACGTCTCGTGGCGCTCGCCGAGGTCGAGGAACGAATCCGCCGCGTCGATGAGTTCTTCAGCCGTCGAGGACTCGAACGCCATCACCTCGACGCGGACCCCTTCGTGGCGCAGGTGCGAGCAGAGCCGCGAGAAGTCGCCGTCGCCCGTACAAAGGACGAGCGTGTCGATGTGGTTCGCGAGGGTGATCGCGTCGAGACTCATTCCGACGTCCCAGTCGGCCTTCTTTGTCCCGTCCGAGAACGTCTTGATATCCTTGATTTTCGGCTCGAAGCCGATATCGACCAGCGCTTCGAAGAAGCTCTCTTCTTCCGGCGAGTCCGCGCGGATCACGTACGCGATGGCGCGAGTCAGCTGGCGGTCCTGTACGGCCTTGTCGAGGAGCGCGGAGTAGTCGATATTTCGACTGTGGAGGCTCTGTGCCGTGTGATAGAGGTTCTGGGCGTCGACGAGGACGGCGACGCGCTGGCCGGGATGAATTTCGGTCATGGACTACATTGTATCGGCAATCGTTAAAAAGGCGCGTCGTTGGGTCCGTATTTGCGGGCTTCGACCTCGGCGACTCGAGACACGTAGCCGATATCACTCACGCTCGAGTGATCGTCATCGTTCGAGTTGGCGGCCGGCCGGCGCGGTCGCTCCGGACGGTGATGAACAGCAGCCAAAATATCGTCGACTGTAGCCGATCGTCAGCCGTTAGCTGCGGAGCTTCTCGATGCGCTTCTCGGTCGGCGGGTGGGTCGCGAACAGCTGTGCCATGAGGCTCTTGTCGGAGTTGAAGATACAGAGTGCGGCCTGCCCGTCGTCGATGGTCGACTCGCGGTTTTCCGACCCCTGCGAGATCTTCTCGAGGGCGCGGGCGAGCGGGTCGCCGCTGCCGATGTACTGGCGGGCGTCGTCGTCGGCGACGTACTCGCGGTACCGGGAGATGGCCATCACGAGCACCGTCACGAGCATCTGGGCGATCATCGAGAGCACCATCCCGACGATGAAGCCGCCGGGGTTGTCCTCGCCCGCGAACACGTAGACGAAGTAGACGGCATAGCCGACCATCATCCCGATGGAGCTGCCAACCGTCATCATGAGCACGTCGCGGTTCTTGATGTGGGCGAGTTCGTGGGCGATGACGCCCTCGAGTTCGTCGCGGTCGAGCAGCCGGATGAGCTCCTCGCTGACGACGACGACACCGTCACCCTTGCGGCCGGTCGCGAAGGCGTTCGGGACGCCCATCTGCTGAACCATCAATTTGGGTTTATCGATACCCATGTCGCGGGAGAGCGACTCGGTCATCCGGTGAATGTCCGCGTACTGGCCGGTTTCGGGCATCTCTTCGGCCTTTCTGGTGGCGGCCCAGGTCCCGATTTTGTACTGGATGAACGGGAACGTAACCAGCAACAGCAAGACGATCGGCCACGCCCCTGTACCCAGGAACGCCAGTCCGACGGCCCCGACGAACAGGTATAACGCCGCCAGCATCGAGCCGACGACGAACATCCGCAGTTTCAGTCCGAAGTCTGTCATAGACAGGGGTAAGTGATCATGATGTATAAACATCGCGGGATATACCGACGGATCCAGCGGTGCCGTCACCCGGTCCCACAGTGTGCTCCCGGTTGCTGATCGATCCGTCATTGCCGGTGATAGGTCCGTCGAGCGGTACGTCCAGAGGGCGTCGCGCCAGCCGAAGAAGAGCGAAATTCATAAGTCGGTTCCCGTCCCTCTCACTCGTATGACCCACTCCGCTCGCGTCGTCGTCTCTCGTCGCGTGAGTGGACCGTCTGCGGCTCCTTTTGGTAAAAAACGCCCGTAACGTAACCAGTGCTCGAGGCGGGCGTAGCACCCCCGTCCCGGGCGCGACCTCGACGCAGTCAGGTCGAGTTCGATTCCACGCCTGATACGGATGTACTGTACCGATTTACCGGCGCAACCGTCGACCGGATCGCGGTTGCGCCGTAAATGACTTACAGTAAACCGTATGACCCACGACGCGCGAATAACCAATCCCAAGTACCCAGCAGCCGACTCAGATAGCAACACCCACCCATGACATCCGATATCGACTTCACCGGCGTCTTCCCGGCAATGTGTACGCCGTTCGACGAGGACGAACGCATCGACTTCGAAACGCTCCAGACCGACGCCCAGCGACTCGAGGCCGCGGGCGTCGACGGACTCGTTCCCGTCGGCTCGACGGGCGAATCCGCGACGCTGACCCACGACGAACACGTCCGCGTCGTCGAGGCCGTCATCGAGGCCGTCGACGACGTGCCCGTCATCGCGGGCACGGGCTCGAACAACACCCGCGAGGCGCTCGAACTCTCCGAACGCGCCGCCGAAGCCGACGCGGACGGGCTCCTCCTGATCTCGCCGTACTACAACAAGCCCGAGCAGCGCGGACTGGTCGACCACTTCCGAACGATCGCCGACGCGGTCGACCTCCCGCAGATTGTCTACAACGTGCCCTCGCGTACGGGCCAGAACATCGAACCCGACACCGCCGTCGAACTCGCGAGCCACGAGAATATCGCGGGCTACAAGGCCGCAAGCGGCGACCTGGGCCAGATCGGCGAGATCGCCGAGCGCACGATGGACGAGGACTTCGCGGTCCTCTCGGGCGACGACGCGCTCACCCTGCCGACGATCGCGGTCGGCGGCACCGGCACGATCAGCGTCGCCGGCAACATCGAACCCGAACTCACCTGCGCGATGGTCGGCGCGGCGCTCGACGGCGACTACGCGCGCGCCCAGCAACTGCACCACGAACTCGGCCCGCTGTTCCGCGAACTGTTCGTCGAGACCAACCCGATCCCGGTCAAGGAGGCCATGGAGATCCGAGGCTACGGACCCGCCCGGATGCGGCCGCCGCTGACCCGACTCTCCGAGGAGTACCGCGAGGGCCTCGAGGCCGTCCTCGCGGACCTCGAGCGCGAGTCGACCGAGGTCGCCGATGCGAATCCGGAGGGTGATCGATGACGGTACGGGTCGGCGTCACCGGGGCCACCGGCCGAATGGGACGAGAAGTGATCGCCGCCACAGCGGACCACGCCGACTGCGAGGTCGTCTTCGCGGTCACCCGGGAACCCGAGGGCGAGACGGTCGACGACGTCGACATCGAACCCGCAGACGACTTCGACGCGCTGGTCGTCGAGCACGAGCCCGCCGTTGTGATCGACTTCACCGGTCCCGATTCGGCCGTCGATTACGCCGAAGCCTGCGCCGACGCCGGCGTCGCCTTCGTCACGGGAACGACGGGCTTCGACGATGGACAGCGCGAGGCCCTCGAGTCCGCGAGCGAGGAGGTCGCCGTCCTCCACGCGCCGAACTTCGCCCGCGGGGTCCAGGCCCTGCTGAACGCTGTCGGCGAGGCCGTCCGAAACCTGCCAGGCTACGACGTCGAACTCGTCGAGACCCACCACAACGCGAAACGCGACGCGCCGAGTGGCACCGCAAACCGGCTGCTCTCCGAGATCGAGGCCAACGGCGACTTCAACGGCCGTACCCACGGCCGCGAAGGTGAGGACCCGCGCGAGGAGGGTGAGATCGGCGTCCACGCGCTCCGCGCGGGCAACGTCACGGGCGAACACGAAATCGTCCTCGCGGGCAATCACGAGGAGGTTCGACTCACCCACCGCGCCGAGGACCGCGGGGTCTTCGCCGCGGGCGCGGTCGACGCGGCAGTTTGGATCGCTGGACAGAAGGCGGGCGACTACGACTTCGCGGACGTGATTAGCGAATGAGCACGCTCGAGACCGAGATCGACGAACTGTGGGAGCGCAAGCAAAACGACGACGTCGGCGTCGAGACCGTCGGCGAGGACGAAAAAGCGACGCTCGACGCCTTCCTCGAGGCCCTCGAAGAGGGCGAGGCTCGCGCCGCGGAGAAACGGGGCGACACCTGGGAGGCCAACGAGTGGGTCAAGCAGGGCATCCTGCTCAACTTCGGCCTGCGCGAGACCGTCCCCCGCGAGTACGGCGGCGTCACGTACAACGACGTCCTTCCGCTCGCGGACTCGAGCGGGTACGGCGACCGCGGGAGCCGCAACACGCCCGACGGAACCGTCGTCCGCAAGGGCGCTCACATCGGCTCGGACTGCATCCTGATGAGCCCGGCCTTCGTCAACATCGGAGCCCACATCGGCGACGGCACGCTCGTCGACTCCTGTGACACCGTCGGCTCCTGCGCCCAGATCGGCGCGAACGTCAAACTCGGCGCGAACACCCTCATTGGGGGTGTGCTCGAGCCAGTCGAGGACGCACCGGTCATCGTCGAGGATGGCGTCTCGCTCGGCGCGGGCTGTCGCGTCACCTCGGGGTTCGTCGTCGGCGAGAACAGCGTCGTCGGCGAGAACACGCTGCTGACGCCGCGCATTCCCGTCTACGACCTCGTCGAAGACGAGGTCCTCTACGGCGAACTGCCGGCCGACCGCCGCGCGTTCACCCGCTTCGTCGAATCTTCGATCAGCGACCACGCGCTCTTCGACGGCGGCGCCTACAAACCGGCCGTCGTGGCGACGGATCTGGAGACGGAGACGCTCGAGGCGACCGAGCGCGAGGACGCGCTGCGGGAATAAGCGGAAACGGCCGACACTGTTTCTTCGTCCGTTGGTCGACTCCACTACCGTTGAATCGAGATTTGAGGAGCGCTAACACCGGATCGAGCGTGTAAATGTCCAGCAGACACCAGAGAGTGAGCGAAAATTCCCAGTCAGGAACGGGTTCTGTACTCGTTGAGTACCCAATCGTACGTCTCGCAAAACGGTTCGGGATCCATGTAGAACGCACCTCGCAGTTCCTCAAGTCCCGCTTTCTCTTCGATACCTGTGAGCAACGCTAAGCCGACACGATAGGGGAGGCGCAGTTCGCTGAAAAGCCGTTTGAACAGCGTATCGCGCGATACCGCCCCGTCTCGAAGCGTTTGGCGGAACGAATCGTACTTCACGACGAGGTCGCTCAACAGTGCCTCGTCAGCTAGCACGCGGTAGTCTTCGCAAAGTGCGTGGTCGTGACCGCCGACGTTTCCGTCCGCTTTTCGCAGTTTGAGCGGCGTATAGGTGGCGAACGCTTCGGTGTGAACAATCGTATTGAAGACCCGCCACTGCACCTCTCGAGAGCGCATCGGCTTCGAACCCAGTTCCGTGATCGAGCCGTGTTCCCGCTCGTAGAGGACGTGAGAACTCTCGTGGATGGCAGTGTAGAGTAACTGCCGTGGCGACTCGAGGAAAAACGGGTCGTTCAGGTTCACGTACGCGCCGGATCCCAAACCGATTCCGAGTTCGTAGCCGATGGCCAAATGAAGGATTACGTCCGAGACATCCTCGTCCGGTGTGACGCGTAGCAGCTGTCGATCGATTAGGTCGGTCCACTCGGCTTCCTGGGAGCGGACGTGATCGAGCAATCGATCGATCCGGTCCCGGTTTTCAGTGACGTCTTCCACCTCGGAGAACGTGGTCCGTTCGCCATTCATCGCCCGTTGAACGTCTGCCTGCGTGAGATCCCGGCCGAGTACCGATGCGTGTTTGCGTGCGATTTCGTAGGCTGGATGCCCCCAGATCCGTGACAACGGCACGTCGCCATCTGCGTAGGAGAGAAACAAGTCGGCGGCAGACCCGTCTATCTGCATGCCGTTCAGTGGTCACGACGACGAAAAAATTCCTCCGGTATCGGATCTCGTGACCAAGTGCGGGAATTCAGACCCTCGAATCCTCACGGTCAGTTCGGGTGAGCAAGGGCTACGTTCGCGGAATCGCCGGCCATCCGTCGGCTCGTCAACTGAGGCGTAGCGCGACTCGAGTCTCTCGCCGACTACGGCTCGTCGCTATACGTCCTCAAGACGGAGACGCTCGAGGCGACTGAACGCGAGGACGCGCTGCGCGAGTAGTCGAACCCTTCGGAATTCGACGGAAGCAAGGTCAATGCGGTCGACGGGCTGTTTGTTGCTGGAGGTCACCTTGTCGAACCGAAAGTGACACGATATCATGATCTGCGATTCGAACGCGGTCCGTGACTCGCTCCATCAGCTGTTTCGCTCGGATTCCAGATTCCGCTCGTCCACCCCCTCGCCAGCGTCCTCGAGGAACGTCTCCGCGTCGGCTACGGATTCGGTCTCGAGGAGACGCGTGACGCGCCGCTCGAACTCCTCTTCGTCGATTTCCCCGCTAGCGTACCGCTCGCGAAGTGTTTCGAGCGGTCGTTGCTGCTCGTTGTTAGTGTGGGGCTGTGAATCGTGTGTTGCGCTCGAGGACTGTGTCTCGTACCACTGGGCGAGTTGGACGGCCGCCGGCAGGACGAATGCGAATCCGATCACGAACACGATCCAGAAGTTCGACCAGCCGAGAAACAGCAGTCCGAGAGCCAGTCCGACGGTCAACATACTGACGGCGCTGCTGACGACTGCGGTTAGCGGCTGTGTCACTATCCAACATCTTATCGATGAGAAAGAAAAGTTTACCGGGCTGTCAGTACCGTGTAAAGAGCCACCGGTGACACCGATTTTCGGGAGCGACGGCTCCGGCGAATCTCACAGCCATCCCTTTCACTGACAGTTGAATCCGGAAATCCAAACTCTTGAATTGTTACGCTCATTACGAATGACCAATGACTGAGTTCGCCGAGTCACCTGCCGTCCGCCGTCTCGTAGACTGGGACGCGGAGGCGCTGCGTGATCTCGTCGCCGACTACGGCTCGCCGCTGTACGTCCTCGATCTCGAGCGCGTCCGCGAGAACGCTCACCGAATCCGGTCTGCGTTTCCGGACGCAGAAATCCTCTACGCCGTGAAGGCGAACGCTCTGGGAGACGTCCTCGAGACCCTCCACGCGGAAGGCGTGGGTCTCGAGTGCGCCTCCGCAGGCGAACTCAAGCGCGCGCTCGCAGCTGTCGACTCGAGCACCGAAGGCGACGCGACGGGTGCGGACGTCCACTACACGGCCGTCAACCCGCCCGCGCGTGACCTCGACTGGGTCGTCGACGCCTGGGAAGACAATCCCGACCTAACGATCACCGCTGGAGCCGAGGATACGATCGACCGCCTCGAGAACCGGGGCTACGACGGCCGGCTCTGTCTCCGGGTCAATCCGGGCATCGGCGCGGGCCACCACGAGAAAGTCCAGACCGGCGCCAACGCGAAGTTCGGCGTCCCCGCAGAGCGCGCGGTCGACGTGCTCACCGACGCCGCCGAGCGCGGCTTCGACGTCGTCGGCATCCACGCCCACGTGGGATCGGGCGTCTCGAGCGACCAACTCGACGATCACCGGGAGTTCGTCGAGCGGATGGGGAATCTGGCGCGAGACGTGAGCAACGCGATCGCGGCCGTCGACGGCGACGGCCTCGAGTTCGTCGACGTCGGCGGCGGCTTCGGCGTTCCATATCGCGACGAGGAGGAACCACTGGACCTCGAGGCGGTCGCCGATGCGACGCGCGAGGCGATCGGCGAGGTCGACGCGAGGCTGACGATCGAACCCGGCCGCTACTTCGTGGCCGACGCGGGCGTCCTCCTGACCGAAGTCAACACCGTCAAGGAGGCCCGCGACACGCTCGCGGTCGGCGTCGACGCCGGAATGACGACGCTGCTCCGGCCCGCGATGTACGACGCTTACCACCCGATCCGGAATCTGACGGCGGACTCGAGCACCACCGGCGGGCACGGCGGCGACACCGACACGAACAACAGCCACACCAGCCGCGAGATCCGCCCACAGACCATCACCGGCCCGATCTGCGAGAGCGGGGACGTGTTCTGTACCGACCGTCGACTGCCTGCGAGCGAGCGCGGCGATGTCCTCGCGATCGGAAACACGGGGGCCTACGGCTACGAGATGGCCAACCAGTACAACTCCCGTCCCCGGCCGGCCTCGGTCGTCCTCGACGGCGACGGCGTGCGACTCGCCCGTCGCCGCGAGACGCTCGACGACATCACTCGGCTCGAGACCGAGCGCTCCGACCCGACGGACAAAGCCGGCGGCGCCGGATCGAACGGGAACGCTGATACCGACGCAGACCGAGAAGCACATAACGGCCACGATACTCGATAGCACGATGACCGTACCATTTCAGAAGTACCACGGCACCGGCAACGACTTTCTAATTATCCACGCGGACGAGTACGTCTCCGATCGGGGGGCACTCGCGGTCCGCGAGTGCGATCGCGAGAACGGCGTCGGTGCCGACGGAATCCTCTATCTCGCACTCGAGGAGAAATTTAGGCCCCCACGCGTCGTGATGACGCTGGTCCAGCCCGATGGCTCGACGGCTCCGATGTGCGGCAACGGCGCACGCTGTGCCGCCGAGTGGGCCATGGACCGTACCGACACCGATAGCGTCATGATCGACACGCAGTCCGGCACCCTGCGCGCGGATCGGACCGACGGCGTGGTCACCATCGAGATGGGGACGCCGACGTTCGATCCCGACGACGTTCCAGTGCGGGCGGACGACCCGGTCTTCGAGGAGGAGATCGACGGCCTCGAGGTGACGATGGTCAACACCGGCGTCCCACACGCCGTCGCGTTCGTCGACGATGTCGACGATGTCGACCTCGAGGCGGTTGCGCCGCCGGTGCGCCACGGCGACGCGTTCCCGAAGGGGACGAACGTCACGATCGCCAGCCCCGACGGCGACGGCGGCTTCGACCAGCGGACCTACGAGCGCGGCGTCGAAGCCGAGACGGACTCCTGTGGGACGGGCGCTGTCGCCATCGCCGTCGTCGCTCGTCGCCTCGGACGCACCGACGCCGACCCGGTTGAAGTACGTCCACCAGGTGGCGACCTGCAGGTCAGCTTCAACGACCGCGGAAACGCGACGCTCACGGGTCCCGTCGAACACGAGTTCGACGGCGAAGTCACGCCCGAATCGCCGGCCGAACTGTGAGCGGGGAGAGGATGGGCGAGAGCAAGAGCGGGCGACGACCGGGAACGACTGGAAAGGGGGCCGAACGATGAGCGAGGATCGGGCACGGACGACGAACCGAGCGGTCGACGACGCCTTCGATCCCGTCGCCTTCCTGGAGACCGCAGTTCAGCACGCCTCCCACGAGGACGTCGAGTCGATGCGGATGTTTCTCTGTGAGACGCTCGAGGAGCACGGGGTCACCCCGCAAATCGACCAGCACGGAAACGTAATCGCGACTCGCGGGCCGGCCGACGCCGACACCCACCTCGTGTTGAACACGCACATCGACACCGTCTCGCCGCACGTGCCGTTCGAGCGGGACTCGACTGGGGGTGAAGGTAGCGGCGAAACCGAGAACGGCGATGTGATCCGAGGCCGTGGCTCCTGTGACGCGAAGGGGCCGCTCGCCGCGTTGCTGTCGGCGTTTTTCGCTGTCGATCCCACGCACGCGACTGGCCGCGTCACGCTCGCGATCACCCCCGACGAGGAGGTGCTCTCGATCGGCGCGTACGAACTGGTGTCGGGCGCGGAGTCGCCGACGCGGGACGCCGACGCGGTGATCGTCGGCGAACCGACGAACCTCGACGTCTGTACGGCTGCCAAAGGGCGATTTCAGGGGACGATCCACCTGTCGGGCGCAAACGCCCACGCCGCCGAACCGGAGACGGGAGTCAACGCCGTCGCCGCACTCGAGTCCGCCCTCGCGGCGATCCGAACGTTCGACGACCGAGACGACGCGCCGCCGGCACACCCACAACTCGGCGAGGCGACGCTCACGCCAACCGTTGTCGAGGGTGGCGCGGCCACGAATCAGGTGCCGGCCGACTGCGCGCTGACGGTCGATCGACGGAGCGTCCCGCCCGAAACGGCCGACGGGTTCCACGCGGCGCTGACCGAGCAGCTGCGGATCGCCGTCCCCGACGACGTGGGTCTCGAGTTTCGCTATACGGACCGGCCGACGCCGTTTCTCGAGGCCTGGGACACCGACCCCGACGCGCGAATCGTCGAGGTCCTCTCGTCCGCCTCCGGCGGGGACGTCCGACCCTTTGCCGCCGCGACCGAGGCGTCGTACTTCGCTGCGGATGCGCCGACGGTCGTCTTCGGTCCGGGCGTCCTCGCGGATGCGGACGGAGCCGTCGCGCACGCCCCGCGGGAGTACGTCCGGGTCGACGCAGTTCGCGAGGCGGCGCGGGCGCTCGAGGAAACGGTGCTGACGATCGTCGAGTGAGAACCCGTCGTATTTCTCGAGCGAAAACCGGCTGCCCGGCGACCAACGGGTGGTTCGCCGCGAGCGACCGCGTCGCTACCACTTGAGAGAGATATAGAGGAGGGCGATCATGCCCAGAATTGCCACGATGAAGAGGGCAGCGGTCGCGACTTCCGGGAAGAGATACTCGACTATCGCATCGCTCATACTGATCCTTTAGAACAGTCGGTCAAAGCGATGTTGATCTCGATCCGTCGAGAGAACCTCATCGACATCGGATCGGACCCGACGCGAACGGTCCCCGACCGATCAGATCGGACGATTTTTGTCGGCCCTATCTAATTAGACAGCAACACGTGTCCCCCGCTGTCGCTGCTGCGTTGTGCTCCGTCACCCTCGTCGGGGCGGAGTCGACCCTCGTTACGGCCCAGTCGGTCGGCGGCGTCGACCTCCGTCGACCGCTTGCCGTCGCCGTCGGCTGGACGATCCTCACGCTCGTCGTCGGCGGAACACTGCTGGCCGGATTCTCGTCGCCGATTCGATCGATTCGGGACGACGCCCTCGAGCGGCCGGATCTAGCGTTCGCGACTGGCTTTCTCGCCTTCTTTGCACCGCTAGTCGTCGCCTCGCTACCGCTGTTCGTTGCCGCCTACGTCGCCGACCATCCGGCGGTGCTCGGTCTCGGGGCGCTCGTCTCGCTTCCGGCGCTGATCATCGCCGGCGCGCTGTTGATCGTCGGCGGTACGCTCGGTGCCGTCGTCGTCGGCGATCGGATCGCCGGTAGTTTCGGGACCGACACGCCGTCGCTCGGACGGTCGCTCGCGATCGGATCGGTCGTTTTCGGCTCGAGTCAACTCGTTCCCGTCGTCGGAACGCTGGTCGCGATCGGATTCGCGACCGTCGGCACCGGCGCGCTCGTTCGACGGCGGTTCGAGCCCTGGAGTGTCGACGATGATCGCACTCGGATGCGTGACGGACTGGCGCGAGCGAACCAGACGGCCAGCGCCTCGACGAACAGCCGGGAAACAGCGGACACGGACGAAACCGCCGTCTGGTCCTCGAGCGAGACCGAGAACGGCGCCACTGAGGCCGGACGGGACGCACCGACAGCGCTGGGTGAATGGGAGGACAATGGGCCGAACGACCAGAATCAGCCGGAACGACGGTGGTCCGACGGCGATTTCGTTCCGGACGGGAGAACCCATCCGGACGACCGCTGGACCGTCGACGACTGGGAGTGGGATATCGACACCGACGGGGAGCGCGACGAGGACGATCGACCTTCGGAGACCGACCGGTAGCACCGTTCGCGACGCCGAGCGACTCGCCTCAGATGTACTCGAGGAAGTTCACGAGGTAGACGACCGCGTTGAACAGGCCGTGGACCAGCGCGGGAACGACCAGATTGTCCGAGAGTTCGTAGAGAACGCCGAGATAGAGCCCCAGCGTCGTCACCGTGCCGAGACTCACGAGGACCGCTCCGAGATCCTCGCCCAGATAGGCGGGAAAGTGAACCATACCGAAGACGAGCGACGCGAGGACCACGGCGATCACCGTGGGAAACGTCTCGCCGAGGCGTGACTGGACGACGCCCCGATAGAGCAGTTCTTCGCCGGGACCGGTGAGGAAGATCGCGATCGGAATCCCGAGCAACAACAGGAGTGGGTACTCCCGACCCCGTTCGATGCCGGAGTGGGTCGTCCCCTCGCCGCCCGTTCCGAACGGGTCGAACAGGTCGACAACCAGCTGGTAGCCCATGGCGACGATGAACGCACCGACCAGCCCCACCGCGATCCAGCTCAGGTCCCGGATCGTGGGCTTGCGAATCCGGAGGAACTCGAGGACGAACGCCGGGTCGAACCCCTTTCGACGAACGATCAGGTACGTCAGGGCGAGTCCGCCGGCGCCGACCACGTTGAACGCGACCGACGAGGCGAGCTGGTGGATCGTCGCCTCGTCGTAGCCGAGCACGAGCAGCTGTACCTCAACCCCGACCGTAGCGGCGAGTCCGGTGAACCAGCCGCCGATGGCGAGGGCAAGACAGAGCGCGACGGCACGAACGCTCGCCGGAACGGGGACTCGATACCGTCGTCTCGTGGACACAGGTGCCCGTAATCACCAGCGACAAAAATAGGTACTGACCATCATCGAGTCGCGAGTGGAAGGCGACGTATTCGACGAACCTGTTCGAAAAATACGCATGAAAGTGTCTGTCACAGTATAAAAAGAATAATACGCCGGTTACGTATCTCAACGAATGGACATGCCAGGAGGAACCGATCAGACCCTTCGACCGTTTTTGTGGCGTGCAGCCAACCTGTATTCCGACACGGAGATCGTCTCCCGGAACCACGACGGAATGCAGCGATACACCTACAGCGAGTACGAGGACCGAACGAGCCGACTCGCGAACGCGCTCGACGAGTACGGCATCGAGGAGGGCGACCGAGTCGGGACGTTCTGCTGGAACCACTCTCGTCACTTCGAGACGTACTTCGCCGTGCCGTCAATCGGGGCACAGCTCCATACGATCAATCCGCTGCTTCCCGATGCACACATCCAGTATATCGTCGACAACGCCGACGATCGGCTGATTTTTGTCGATCAGTCGCTCGCACCGAAACTCGCGAGCGCGGTCGCCGACGCCGATGGCGACGAGTTCGCAGACGTCGAGTTCGTCGTGATGGGAAGCGAAGAGTCCGAACACCTCGAGGCGACGCCGTACGAGTCGTTCATCGACGGCCAAGACACCGACTACGACTGGCCCGATATCGACGAGGAGCAGCCGGCGGGGATGTGTTACACCTCGGGAACCACCGGAAACCCGAAAGGCGTCGAGTACACCCAGCAGATGCTCTGGGGCCACACGATGGCGACCCTGACGCCACAGGGGATCCCGATGGCCGACGACGACGTCGTGATGCCCGTCGTCCCGATGTTCCACGTCAACGCCTGGGGGATGCCGTTTTCGGCGACCGCAGGTGGGTCAAAACAGGTCTTCCCCGGCCCCTCGCCGGAGCCCGAAGACATCGCGAGCCTCATCGAAAACGAGGGCGTCACCATCAGCGCCGGCGTCCCGACGGTTTGGCTCGGCCTGATGGAGTACTGCTCGGAGCACGAGGTCGACCTCTCGACGCTCGAGACCGTGATCGTCGGCGGCTCGGCAGCGCCAAAGTCGATGATCGAGTGGTTCGACGATCAGGGCGTCGAAGTGCTTCACGCCTGGGGAATGACCGAGATGTCCCCGATCGGCTCCGTCTCCCACCTCAAATCCGATCTACAGGACGCTGACTACGACACCCAACTCGAGAAACGCGGCAAACAGGGGCTGATGGTCCCCGGCCTCGAGTTCAAGGTGATCGACGAAAACGACGAGGAGATCGCCTGGGACGGCGAGGAGTTCGGCGAACTGTGGGTGCGCGGTCCGTGGGTCACGAAGGAGTACTTCAAGCGCCCGGAGGCCAACGAGACGGACTTCGAGGACGGCTGGCTCAAGACCGGCGACGTCGTCACTGTCGACGAGGACGGCTACATCCAGATCGTCGACCGCGAGAAGGACGTGATCAAATCCGGCGGTGAGTGGATCTCCTCGGTCGAACTCGAGAACGCCGTCATGGCTCACGACGACGTCGCCGAGGCAGCCGTCGTCGGCGTGCCCCACGAGCGCTGGCAGGAGCGACCGGTCGCGTTCGTCGTTCCCGGAGAGGGCGTCGATCGGGGGACGCTGGTCCCCGAAATCAACGAGATGCTCGCCGACGAGTATCCCAAATGGTGGCTCCCCGACGAGATCGAATTCATCGAGGAGGTGCCGAAGACGGCAACGGGTAAGTTCTCGAAGAAGGACATCCGCGAGGAGTACGCCGACCAGTCCCTCGTCGAGGGTCAGGTTCCGGAAGACGCCGCGCCGGACCGAGACTGAACGCCGCTCGAGAGTGTTTTTTCGGCGCCGACCGAACTGCACACTGGAGTTCCGACACAGGCTCGGTTCGGCTCGTCACTCGCGCTCGAGGACGATCACGCCGGCAAGAATCGAGACGCCGCCGATGAGGGTCGCCGCGGTAACCGGTTCCGCGAACAGCGCAGCACCGAGGACGACCGTGACGGGCGGTTCGGCGGTGCTGACGATACTCGCTCGGCTGGCACCGATGTACTGCAGCCCGGCGAAAAACGCCACGACCGGAACCGCGGTCGCGACGACGGCGATACTGAGCAGAATTGCCCACGCCGACGGTGCCGTGGGGATCGCGAGTTGGCCGGTGGCCGTCCCGATACCGACGAACGACGCTGCAGCGGCGGGCAACACGTACGCGGTCAGGACCAGCGGATCGACCGTCTCGAGCACCGCTCGCGAGCCCGTGATGTAGCAGGCGTAGGCCAGCGCGGCGCCGAGGACGACGACCACGCCGACGAGCGACGCCCCGTCTGGGTTCGCACCGGTGACGAGGACGATGCCGCCGAAAGCCAGACACAGAGCCAGTAGCATAGCCCGGCTGATTCGCTCGCCGATCGTGAGGACCGCGAGAACGACGACGAACGCGGGATAGGTGTAGAGGACGATCGCGACTAGCCCGGCCGTCATGTACTCCAGCCCGAGGAAGTAAAGTCCGCTCTGTGCCGTGTAGCCGACGCCGCCGAGCGCGAGGGCAATCGCCAGCGGTCGCCCGCGGAGGATCGTCGCCTCTCCTCGCCAGGCGAGGAAGGCCCAGATGGCCACGCCGGCGAGCAGAAACCGAAAGACGAGCACCGTCGGAATCGACAGCCCCGCGCGTTGAGCGTAGATTCCAAAGATGCCGAGCGTTCCGAACCCGATTGCGGAGACGAGGATCAACGCGATACCGAGGTGTTCTGTCTCGAGAGACCGGTGAGAGAGATACTCAGTCATAGCGGATCGGGCCATCTGCTCGCAGTACCGCCTATCGGCTTACAAAGACACCGATTCGCGCGCCTCGCGGGGTGTGGCGAGTCGGAACCACCGACTGCAGTCATTCGAGGACGTGTGCCAGCTACACGAGGTCGTGCGACGACTACTCGAGGTCGTCCACCAACTCGCTCGCGACGCCGGTGTAGCCCGCCGGCGTCAACGCCGTCAGTTCCTCGCGGACGTCCTCGTCGACCTCGAGGTCGTCGAACATCGCGCGGAAGTCCTCGAGTGTGACGTCCTTACCCCGCGTGACGGCCTTGACGCGTTCGTAGGCGTCCTCTTGGCCCTCGCGGCGGAGGATCGTCTGGACGGCCTCGCCGATGATCTCGGGGGTGGACTCGAGTTCCTCGCGCATGACCTGCTCCGTGGGGACGACTTTCGAGAGCCCCGACGCAGTCTTGCCGTAGCCGATCAGACAGTGGGCGAACGCCGCGCCGATGTTGCGTTTGACGGTCGAGTCCGAGAGATCGCGCTGCAGTCGCGACGTGGTGATGTAGTCGGCGAGGAAGGTGAGATCCGAGTTCGCCTTCGAGAGGTTCCCTTCGCTGTTCTCGAAGTCGATCGGGTTGACCTTGTGGGGCATCGTCGAGGAGCCAGTCTCGCCCTCGACGGCCTCCTGGCCGAGGTAGCGATCGGAGACGTAGAGCCACATGTCGAGATCGAGGTCGAGCAGAACCTCGTTCGTCCCGCGGAAGGCGTCGAAGACGCTCGCGAGGTCGTCACACGGGTTGACCTGCGTGGTGAGGGGTTCGAAGCTGAGACCCAGATCCGTGACGAACGCCTCCGCGAAGGACGGCCAGTCGACGTCGGGGTAAGCCGCGTGGTGGGCCGCGTACGTGCCCGACGCGCCGCCGAGTTTGCCCCGAAGTTCGTCCGTCGCCCGCCGAATGCGGCCCGTCGCGCGCCCGAGGCGGGCGGCGTAGACGGCCATCTCCTTGCCGAACGTGGTCGGCGTCGCAGGCTGGCCGTGGGTCCGGGCGAGCATCGGGAGGTCGCGATAGTCGCGGGCCATCTCCGCGAGCGTTTCCCGCACGTCGTACAGTTCCGGAAGGAGCACCTCGTCGACCGCGTCGCGGACGAGCAGCCGGTGAGCGAGGTTGTTCACGTCCTCGCTGGTCAGTCCGAAGTGGATCCAGGCCGAGGCGTCGCTGCCCTCGGGCAGCCGGTGGCGAACGAAGTACTCGACGGCCTTGACGTCGTGGTTGGTCGCCTCGAACTCGGCGTAGCCCTCCGTCTCGAGGGTCTTGATCAGTCGCGCGTCTTCCTCCGCGAAGTGTTGATAGAGGCCGCGAAGCGCCTCGCGCTCGTCGTCACCGATCTCGAGCGGCGTCGCTTCGAGATCGGCCAGCGCGATCAGGTACTCGACTTCGACGCGGACGCGAGCCCGCATGAGCGCTGCCTCGCTGGCGTAGGGCGACAGCGGCGCGGTCCGGCTGCCGTAGCGGCCGTCCAGCGGCGAGACGGCGTACAGGGCGTTCGTGTCGGTCATTGAACGAGCCTTCCCTTACGCGCTCCAAAAGCGTGTCGAAACGCAGGCCGCGCGATGCCACGAGTATGCATATCTCGGAGAGGCCATGCGGAAATACTGCCGTTATGATACACGAATGTGGATATCTCGGTGGCCGAGACCGCAACCACTTTGGCCCTCGCGGGCGCGAGTTCGACCATGACGCGAATCGCCGGGATGGCCGGCAACCGAGGGCGTAACCTGTTGAACATCGCCGACCGCGCGCCGGGTGCGGCCGAACTCGCGGTCGTACTGACGAACAACGCCGACGCGCCGGTGCTCGAGGCCGCCGCCGAGCGCGGGATTCCGACCGAGGTCGTCCCGCTCGAGGACGGAATGAGTCGAACGGAACACGAGGAGGCCGTGCTCGAGGCCCTCTCGGGCTACGATTTCGATCTCGTCTGTCTCGACGGCTACATGCGAATTCTCTCGGATACGTTCCTCGACGAAGCGCCGACGACGCTGAACGTCCACCCATCCTTGCTGCCCGCCTTCCCCGGAATGGACGCCTGGGGAGATGCTCTCGAGGCGAACGTCTCGGTCACGGGCTGTACGGTCCACGTCGTGACGGACGCGACGAACGAGGATGGAGAGGTCGTCGACGAGGAGGTCGACGGCGGTCCCATCGTCACCCAGGAGCCGATCCCGGTCTACGAGGGCGACGACGAGGAGCGTCTCAAGGAGCGCGTCCTCTACGAGGGCGAGTTCCGCGCGTACCCGCGAGCCGTGAAGTGGTTCGCCGAGGGGAGTGTCGACGTGAACCTCGAGGCGGGCGAGGTCACCGTCGATAGCGACGTCGCCAGCACGGACGCTGACGATCACGACGGACTGCCGGGCCGACGACTCGTCTCCGACGACCGCGCCGACACGCTCCGCTACGGGGAGAATCCCCACCAGGACGCTGCCGTCTACACCGACTATACGACAGACGAGGCTAGCGTCGTCCACGCCGACCAGTTGAACGAGGGCGCGAAGGCGCTGTCGTACAACAACTACAACGACGCCGACGGTGCGCTCAATCTGATCAAGGAGTTCGACGAACCCGCCGCGGCCGTCATCAAGCACACGAACCCGGCCGGCTGTGCGACTGCCGACGACCTGACCGAAGCCTACGAGAAGGCACTCTCGACGGACCCGATGAGCGCCTTCGGCGGCATCGTCGCGCTCAACCGAGAGTGTGACGCGGCGACGGCCGAACGGATCATCGACTCGTTCAAGGAAGTCGTCGTCGCCCCCGGCTACACCGACGACGCGCTCGAGGTGCTCTTCGAAAAGGACAATCTGCGCGTGCTGGACGTGGGCGAACTTGGCGAGCGGACCGAACGGTTCACCGAGAAACCGCTCGTCGGCGGTCGACTCGTCCAGGAGCGTGACCTGCAGTCGATTTCGGTCGACGACCTCGAGGTCGTCACCGACCGGGTTCCGAGCGAGGAGGAACTCGAGTCGATGGTGTTCGCCTGGCAGACGCTCAAACACGTCAAATCGAACGGGATCCTCTTCACGAAGGGAACCGAGACGGTCGGCGTCGGCATGGGGCAGGTCTCCCGCGTCGACGCAGTTCGCCTCGCGGCGATGAAAGCTGACGAGCACGCGGAGGGGAAAGACGCCGAGGGTGCGGTCATGGCCTCGGACGCCTTCTTCCCGTTCCCGGACGGCATCGAGGAGGCCGCGAAGGCGGGCATCGAGGCGGTCGTCCAGCCCGGCGGCTCGGTCAACGACGACGACGTGATCGAAGCCGCGGACGAACACGGTATCGCGATGGCGTTTACGGGCCAGCGCTCTTTCAGACATGACTGAGCGGTGGCGAGGTCGTAACTGAAACTCGAAAGACGAGTGGAGCGAGTCTTTCGGTGGTTTGATACGACTGAGTGAAAGATTCCTTTGAGCTAGACGAGGTGTTTTTTCACTGGCAGAAGTGCGAACGGACATGGATCGACGACAATTCCTCGCGGCGTCGAGTGTCGGCGTGGCGGCAGCGATGGCTGGCTGTACCGGCAGCGCCCTCAGCAGCGACGAGAACGACCAAGCGGCGTCCAGCGACACGACCGAAAACGAAATCAGCGTCAGCGCCGACGGCGAGGTCGAGGCGGAGCCCGACCGCGCGACGGTCAGCGTCGGGATCGAGGCCAGCGGCGACACGGCCGACGAGGTCCGAGACGAACTCGCCTCGAGATCAGATCCGCTTCGAGAGACGTTCGATGACCTCGGAATCGCCGACGAGAACGTCGAGGAAGGGCGGTATCGCGTCCACCCCGAACGGGACGGCGACGGATTCGAGGGATCGCGGTCGTTCCACCTCACGGTTGACGACGTGGAACAGGTCGGCGTCGTGATCGACGAGTCGATCGACGCCGGTGCGGACGACATCGGCCGGGTGAATTTCGGGCTACGGGAGGAGACGCGCGAGGGACTCCGCAACGACGCGCTCGACGAGGCGCTCGCGAACGCAGATAGCGAGGCCGAACACATCGCAACCAATCGGGGCGTCGAGATCACCGGTACGAACTCCGTGACGACGAACGATGTTAGCTACGGGACGACCCGGTACGCGGCGGACGAAGTCGCGGAGACCGACGACGTTGCCCCGCCGGAGACGGAGTTCGACGCGGGTCCCGTCAGCGTGAGCGCGTCGGTGACGGTGACGTACGGATTTGAGGACGCGGCGTGAAACCCGGACCGGCACGGTCGCCTGTACCGCGAGCAGCCACACCCGACCTCGGCCCGACTACTCGTACTCCTCGGCGACGAACGCATCGAAGAGATACTGCCGTTCCCACTCGCATCGTCGTTCTTCGGTGATGCTGGTCGACCAGCCGGTCGACACGGCGAGAAACGCGACCACTCCCGGGAACTCGAGAGACCGAGCGGACGCTCTATCGTCCGATCCGACAATCGTGTCCCTGTTGAAACCTGTGAGCCGTCCGGAAAACGAACTGCGAAAATCGAACGCGCCGATCAGTCGTCGGCGGGCGCGGCCGCCGTCGCTCGCACGTCGGCCATCGCGAGGACGTCGTCGAAGAAGCCGAGGGTGTCCTCCGGGCCGGGGTTGGCTTCGGGGTGGTACTGACGGGTGATGACGTCGTACTCGATGCCGTCGATCCCCTCCGGCGTGTCGTCGTTGACGTTGATCTGGGTGATCTCGAGGTGCTCACCGGGGTCGGCGACGGTGTAGCCGTGGTTCTGCGTGGTCATGACGACCTGTCCGGACTCGAGGTCGAGGACGGGCTGGTTGACGCCGCGGTGACCGAAGGTCATCTTCTCGGTGGTGCCGCCGAGCGCTTCGGCGACGATCTGCTGACCGAGGCAGATGCCGGCGACCGGCGTGTCCTCGACGAACGCCTCGACGAGCGAGATGGCGTTCTCGTAGTTCGCGGGGTCGCCGGGACCGTTCGAGATGAACAGGATGTCTGGGTCGACGGCGTCGACATCGGCAACGCTCGCGTCGTGTGGCAGGACGTGGACCGTCGCGTCGCGGGCGACCAGCGAGTCGACGATCGACCCCTTCGCGCCGCAGTCGACCAGCGCGACGGTGTCGCCGTCGTTGTCTGCGCCGTGGACTTCCGCTTCATCGACGCTGACCTGTGCGCCGATCTCGGTGTGCTCGCTCATGCCCTTGCACTGTTCGAGTTCGGCCAGCGCGTCTTCCTCGGTGACGTCCTCGCCGACGGCGATCCCGCACTTCATCGCGCCGCCGTCTCGGATGTCGGTGACGACCTCGCGGGTGTCGAGGTGGTCGACTGCGGGGACGCCCTCGCTTGCGAGCCACTCGGTGACATCTTCGGTGAGTTCCTTCGCGAGTACGGCGCGTGGGTGGATGCGGTCGGATTCGAACCGTTCTTCTCGGACGCCGTAGTTCCCGATCAGCGGGTACGAGAAGGTCAGGATCTGTTCCTCGTAGGACGGATCCGTGAGACTCTCCTCGTATCCGGTATATGCCGTCGTGAAAACGAGTTCGCCACGAGCCGTTCCTGGAGCACGACCACGTCCCTCGATCACGTGGCCACCCTCCAGTGCAACGTAGGCAGCTGTCATTACGATCTACGTATTGGAGCGACCGGCATAAGTGTTGTCTTCGAAGCTGAGTTACGAAATTCGTAATCGGTAAGTGCACCTCACACGTAGGTACGGATCTCCATGGACGACCTGGACCGACAGATCCTCGATATGCTCCGGCGAGACGCCCGAACGCCGTACACCGAGATCGCCGACGAGGTCGGAACGAGCGAGGGGACCGTCCGCAACCGCGTCGAGCGGATGATGGAAGAAGACGTCATCGAACGCTTTACGATCTCGACCCACACGGGCAACGTCAAGGCGATGCTCGAGGTCGGCGTCGCCGTCGACGTCGACACCAAGGCCGTCTCCGAGCGGATCGCCGAGTGGGAAGAGGTCGACTTCGTCTGGATGGTCTCGGGCGAGCAGGACATCGTCCTCGTGGTCGACGCCGCGGACACACGCGGCGTGAACGACCTCATCACGAAAGCCCGCGATCAGGAGGAGGTCGTGAGCACGAAGACGCGACTGATCCTCGACGAGGAACTCGGCTAATCCGCGCTCGAGTCGACGATCGCTCGACGCGAGCCCAGCGGCCCCCTACTCCGCGCCTGAATCCCGGTTGTATCGGTTGTACAGCGTCCGGCCGGTCTCGACCAGTTTCCAGGTCGGTCCGGTGCCGCGCTCCCAGTAGATGTTGGGGAGCAGTTGCCCGCCGAACTCCTCTTTGAACGAGAAGCCCCCGTCCTCGAAGTCCGCGCCCCCACCCCCGAAGTCGTAGGTCTCGTAGCCCTCGTCGATGGCCCACTGGAACAGGTAGTCGTAGAGCCGTTCCGAGGCGTGATATTCGAAGTAGTCGGACGGAACGGCGGCAAAGAAGCCGTGGACGGAATCCTGCTCGTCGTTGAGCAGTTCGATGAACCCCCCGGCGTACTCGCCCTCGATGTAGAGTTCCAGCAGGAGGATTCGGTCCTCCATGGTCGCTAATTGCTCGAAGAACTCGAACGGGTAAACCGTGCCGTCGACGCTCTTCATATGCTGTTCGTACGTCTCGTGAAAGCGCTTTAGCGTCGACCGCGTGAGGTCCGCTTCGACGATCTCGTGGTCGGTCTCGCGGCCGCGCCGGATGGCCCGCCGTTTGGAACTATCCATCTCCTCGAAAATATCGTCGTACCCTTTCTCGAGATTCATGACGAATCGACCGCCGACGCGACTTGAGTCGTACCCCTCGGCCTCCATGAAGTCGTTGTACCGGAGAAAGTTCGTGTTCGAGGCCCGAATCTCGTGGACGACCGTTCGGTTGCTACAGAGCGCTGGCACCACGTCAAGGATCTTCGACAGCGATTCAGAGACATCAGTCGTCAGGAGTGGCCCGCCGAATCCAGGGTAGATCGATGTCAGTTTGGAAAACGGCGTCTTTGGAATCTCAACGACGAAGTTCGGGAACACCCCGATCGGGTTCGTGTCCTTCTCCACGACGATGTGTCTGGCCGGATACTCGAGGCCCGTTTCGATCGCCTCGATCCACTCATAACGATGAAAGACAGTCCCGAGCTCGGCACGTTCGACGACATCGTTCCACCGGTCGCGGCCCATCACTCGTACCGTGTCGATGGCGTTTACTGTAAGGCCCGATTGGTCGTCCGACATCGTCCGAACGGTCCCCGTGGTAGTTTCGTCGCGGTTCGATTCTGTACGCTCTGTGACTTGCTGGGCCATCTGTCCTCTAGACGCCGTTCAGGAGCTGCTTAAGTTATCTTAGCCTACAGACATACGTTATCGAACGTGAGCGTCTGTATTTTGCCCGTAATTAGGCCGTGTAATCCGCGACTATTGACTCCGTTAGTGACATATTTCGTCTGCAGGCGAAAGAGTTTTATTAGTCTGAGAGGGGCTCGACGACGAACGAGACGATGCCAGCGCACACCGAACCTCCTCCGCCGCAGTACGGCTCTTCCGTACAGACCAGCGTAGAATAAAACGGTGGTACTAGCTCACTAGTCAGGCGGCTCACCAGTTCGCCGATCGATGAGTCGGTCGATAGCGGCCGCCGATTTCGCTAGCACCTCGTTCGGGTGTTTTCGCCCGTGAATCCGGCGATAGCCGCGTCGAAGCAGTTCGTCCATCGAGCCATCGGCGACGCGCGGTTCGACGCGTCCGCTACGGATGGCGTCGACGACCGATTCGGGAGTGAGCGCGTCCGCGTCGACCAACGTGTAAGCCCGCCCTACTTCGAACGGAAAGTGGGCGTCACTACCCGCGACAACCGGAATCTCTCGCGCTGCAGCGACCGCTTCGACGAGCGGGCGCGTACGCGGATGTTTTCCGTTGATCTCTATCGCATCGAACGGGATGTCCGCGAACCGGTCGCTCGCGACGTCGCTTCCCCGATAGGGATGGGCGATGATCGCCGCACAGCCGCGTTCGTGTGCCATCTCGACGACTTCGGCCGGCGTGTACTCGAGCGGAACCGTCTCGCTCGGCGGATCGGGACCGACGACGAGGACGTGCCCGTGGGTCGTCGACACTTCGATACCCGGAATCACCGTCACGTCGCCGGACGAAAACGGTGTGTAGTAGTCGTGGTTCGTCGTCGCGATCCCATCGAGGCCACGTCGCCGGCCAGCACGGGCAAGCAGTCGGACGCCGGCGGGATCGAACTGGTCGCCGACTCGACGCCGTCCGTGAAAGAATCGCGTGTGTGCGTGGAGGTCGACCGCAAACATGGAATACCGGTACGAACGCGGGCTACTTCGGTGTTGCCAACGGATCGACCAGTATGAGACGATACTGGTTTCAAGATCCTCTGCAATTGTAAAGATATGACCGCACCACGCGACGAACTCCCCCACGAAAACGCCGAACAAGACGTGATCGCCGTCGATGCGGACGACACCGAACTCGAGACCGTCAACCGGCTCGACGCCCACACCGGCGACGGGATTCGCCATCGGGCGTTTACCTCGCTCGTCTTCGACGGCGAGGGGAACGTGTTGCTCGCCCAGCGCGCTCCCGACAAGCGTCTCTGGGGAACCTACTGGGACGGCACCGTCGCTTCCCATCCCGTCGAGGGCCAGAGTCAGGAGGAAGCTACCCGCGAGCGACTCGAGGAGGAGTTGGGAATCGCTCCCGACCAGTACGACGACCTGCGACTCACCGACCGCTTCGAGTACAAGCGCTACTTCGAGAACGCGGGCGTCGAACACGAGGTCTGTGCCGTGCTGAAGCTGACGCTGTCGGATCGCAGCCTCGCACCGAGCGAAGAGGAGGTCGCGGGGCTCATGTGGGTTCCCTACGAGCGTCTTCACTCGAACCCCGAATGGTACCGCCAGCTTCGACTCTGCCCGTGGTTCGAGATCGCGATGCGGCGGGATATGCGGTCGGAATGACTTCGGGCGGGCGACGTCCCGCCGTCGGTCGCACACTCGGTATGTGATAACAAGCAACAAGGCTTATACGATCCCACTTCGTAGCGTCGTCTGAGGACCGACGAAATCGGTCCGTGTCACGCAATGACCTCCCCACAACCGGAAACAGAGACGTACGAAGTCACGCTCTCCAACGACGAGCAGTGGGTCGTCCACGCGCTCCTCGCGAACGAAATCGACGACGCCATCGACGAGAACCAGACACCACCCGCGTGGGCACTCGAGTTGTTCGACGCGCTCGAGGCCGACGACGGAACAACGGTACTCACGGGCTATCAGGCGCAGCGACTCGTCGAGACGATGACTGCATACGTCGACGCTGGGGCTACTCCCGAGGAGGACATCGTGCACGGATCGGCCGTCGCCGAGCGACTCGAGGACCGACTCGAGTCTCGAGAATCGGTCCAGTAGGACCAGCAATCGATTTTTAGCGGACTACGGACGCGTCGTCGCCCAGACGGCCGTTACTGCGAGGAAAAAGGCCGGGAACAGCGGAAGGGTCAAGAGCGCGAAGCGGTAGCCAACGCTCGGCGGCCACAGGAGAATCGCCCCCGGAGCGATAATGAAGGCGACGACGATCATGCCGACGACCGTCCAGCCCCGCCAGTCGAACTCGCGGTCGGCTGTCTCGGGATGGGCCGGATTGACGAGCCAGTCGTCGTCGGCCGACTCCGTCGGCTCTCCGTCCTCGTCGAACGCTGCGGGGTCGTGAACGTAGCCGCCGTCGTCGCTCGAACTCACACGTGAGACTTTCGAGTCCGTGGTGAAAGCCCTCACGGTTCCAGACCGAACTGTTGCTCTGTCGTTCGAGAGAGCCCCGCTCTCTCGTGACTGAGCGAATCGAAGATTCGCGAGGTCCGCGAGACCGAAGGTCTCGCTTGATGACGAAAGGCGCACAGCGCCTTTCGAACCACGGGCGCGCCTCTGGCGCGCCCTCGGCAAAACTTCGATGAAAAGCACTCCTCCCTCCCCTTCGGGTCGGACGTCGGCCCGCTCGCTCCCTTTGGTCGCTCGCGGTTGCTAACAATGATGGCCCCGCGGTTTCGGTTACAGTTCGCTGTCGGGCCGGACGACGACCTTTCCGAACCCTTCCCGGTTCTCGATGATCTCGTGAGCGCGCGCGGACTCGCTCATCGGTAGCTCCTCGCGGATCGCAGGCTCGAAGGTACCGTCCCAGACGAGTTCCATCACGTCGTCGACCTGGTCAGGCGTCGCCATCGTCGAACCGATGATCTCGAGTTGGTTCCAGAAGATCCGCGGAATGTCGGTCTCGGGGTTGCCTCCCCCGGTGCCGCCGCAGGTGACGAGTCGGCCGCCCTTGGTGAGGCTCTTCAGCGAGTCCTGCCAGGTCGGCGCGCCGACGTGCTCGACGACGACGTCGACGCCGCGACCCCCGGTCTCCTCGCGGACCCAGTCCGCAAAGTCCTCCTCCTCGTAGTTACAGACGTAGTCCGCGCCGTGTTCCTCGGCGTAGTCGAGTTTCTCCTCCGTGCTGCCGGTCGCGTAGACTTCCGCGCCCGCGTAGTCGGCGATCTGCAGGGCGGCGTGGCCGACGCCGCCGCTGGCACCCAGTACGAGGACTTTTTCGCCGGCCTCGAGTTCGGCCCGCTCGATCAGCATCCGCCAGGCGGTCTGGAAGACCAGACAGCTCGAGCCGGCGACCGTCCAGTCGACCCCCTCGGGGACGGGGATTAGGTTGTCCTCGTGAATCGCGGCGTACTCGGAGTGGATCCCCGGAACGTGCTCGCCGATAATGTGGTAGCGGGGATCGAGCGTCGGGTCGTCCATCCGCAGGTCGCCGACGCCCGCCGAGAGCGCGACGCGGTCGCCTTCCTCGAACCGGGTGACGTCCTCGCCGACCTCCTCGACGACGCCCGCGCCGTCGCTGCCCGGAATATGAGGCATCTCGAGGTCCAGCCCCGGCATCCCTCGCCGCGTCCAGATGTCGAGATGGTTGAGCGCCGCGGCCTTTACGTCGACTAACACCTCGTCGCGGTCGACCTCGGGGTCGGGATACTCCCCGTACTCGATGACGTCAGTGTCGCCGTGTTCCGTGATTTTGACTGCCTGCATACACGCAAATCAACGGAAACGTCGTCCATAACAGTTGGGCTCCCAGAACCTATCGCCACACCTCTACTTTGTACTGCAAAGTGGCTTTGCGTCGGAAACCATTATATGATGGGGACTCAACAGCTCGAGACGAGAAGGATGTCAGCCGAAACACACACGAATCACGACCGGGCAGCGGTCGGCGAGGAGCAGTCTCGAAGCGGCCATCGACTGTGGCTCGAGCAGGCGGGTGCGTTCGCCACGCGGAGCCTTCGGGAAGTCCGAAACAGTCGGCTCATGCTGGGTTGGGTGGTCTCGTTCCCGGCGATCATGTACCTGTTTCTCGTCGTACAGGGGGCCGAGGGAACGGCAGCGGGCGACGCGATCACGTCGATCGGTATCGGTATCATGGGGGCGATGTTCGTCTGTCTTTACCTGTTCGGCGACCAGCTCGCGAGCGACCTCGAGGACCGGCGGTACGCGGCCTACCGATCGATGCCTATCTCTCCCGTGGCCGACCTCGCGGGCCGGATGGCGGCGGGACTCCTCCTTTCGGTCGCCGCGTTCGGGCTGACGATCGTCGTCGGCGTCGCGACCGGTGCGGAGTACGGGTTTCGAGGGCCCGAATCGATCCCGATCGTCGTCGTCGCCGGCCTGTTGACCTGTATCTTCTGGATGGTCGTCGCGATCCCGCTCGTGCTGGCCACGGATAACGCTCGTGTCGCCGAGTGGGCCACCTCGTTGGTCGCCGTCGGCGCGTTCGTTCTCACCGGGTTCAACGGCGCGCTGGCCGAGCTGTCGCCGATCGAGGGCGAGATCCTGAACTATCTGCCGAACACCCTGCCGACGCGGCTGCTGGTCTACCACCTCGTTCCCGCCGAGAACTGGGCCGAACTCGGTGCTGCGCCGCCGGCAATGCCGACCGGACTCGAGTTCCTCGCCTTGCTGGCCGGCTACGCGGCGCTGGCGCTCGTCGTCGGCGCGGCGCTGCTGAACCGCTACTGCTACGACCGGGGGTGGTGGCCGTGAGTGATACCGTCGTTACCGCCCGCGAGGTTCGCAAGTCTTTCGACGACGAGGCCGTCCTGGAGTCGGTCGATCTCACGGTCGAGGACAACGAAATCCTGCTGTTGATGGGGCCCAACGGCGTCGGAAAGTCGGTCCTGCTGTCCTGTCTGGCGGGCAGCGGTCGGCCCACTGCCGGGAGCATCGACGTCTTCGGCGAGCCGGCGACGGCGCGGGCAGACACGACGAGCTTTCTGCTACAGGATGCACTCTGTCACGGGAAGCTCACGGGCCGGGAGAACGTCGACTTTTATCGGCGGCTCCATCCCGCGTTCACCGACGACTGGCAGCGCCTCGTCGACCGGTTCGGCATCGACGGTGACCTCGAGAAACGGCTCGAGGACTACTCCGGCGGGATGACCCGGAAACTCGAGCTTTCGATCGCGGCGAGCATCGACGTGCCGATCTACCTGTACGACGAGCCGACCGCAGCGCTGGATCTGACGACGATCCAGACGGTCCACGAACTGTTCCGGGAGCAGCAGGCAGCGGGGAAAACACTCGTCGTCGCTAGTCACCGACCGATGGACGCCGACGTCGCCGACCGAATCGCCTTCCTCGCTACGGACGGGATCGTCGCGACGGGACGACCCGACGACCTCCTCGCGTCGCTGCCGCCGATCCTCGAGACGGGAACGGCTAACACGAACGCGCTCGCGACGGCTATCGAGGGTGAGCCGTACGCGGTAGCTGGCAACGTTCGCGGATTTCTGGACGAGGACCGCGCCGGTGACAGCCGCGATACCGATGCCGGTGGGCGGGACGCGGCTGCCCTCGTCGCCGACGCCGCGGCCGCGACCGGGATCGAGACGGACGATCTCGCGCTCGTCGAACCGACGTACACCGACCTCTTTAACTATTATACCGAGAGTGGTCCGGACCAAGACGAGGAATTCAGATGAGCGACGACGCCGTCACCGACGTCGATCCGAACGCCCTTAAGTCCGACCTCGAGGAGATCAAGGGCGCGATTGGGCTCGCCGAGGACCACCCCTACTGGTGGCGCTTCTGGATCGTCGAAGGGGTCAGCGTTGGCCTGTTCTTCACGATCGCGCAGTTCTGGTTCCGGGGCTCCTCGGGACCGCTCATCGCCGGCACGCTCGTCGCGATCCTCGCGGTCGATTACGCGGTCAAGCGTCGGCTCAAGTCGAGCTACGAGCCGCCGATGACCGGCCTCCCCAGCCAGCGCTTCTGGATGGGAGCCGTCCTCGTCGGCATCGGTGCACTGGTCGTCGGCCTGATACCGGTGTTCGAGGCGCTCGAGGGGACGAACGCGATCCGACTCGCGCTGGTCTCGGCCGTCGCGGTGGTCGGCACCGCCTACCTTCTCATGGGCCAACTTCTCAGCGCGTACAACATCCGGGCCGCCGACCGCTATGCCTTTTACGCGGGCGGCGCGTGGATGCTCGTCCTCGCCGCCGCGATTCCGCACATCTCCGCCTTCGAGGGCTGGGAGTACGCCGTCCTCGGTATCGGTATCGCACTGCAACACGTCGCCGTCTACGTAGTCCTCGCCCGCCGCTAACATGGAACTCGACAAACTCGTCCACCAGCCGACCCGCCTGCGGATCTTCGCTCACCTCTACGCGAACGGTGAAACGAGTTTCACCGATCTGACTGCGGCACTCGAGATTACCGAGGGAAACCTCGCGAGCCACATTGATCGGATGGAAGACGCCGACTGCGTCGCCGTCGAGAAACGGTTCGTCGACGATACTCCCCAGACCGCCTATCGGCTCACCGAGCGCGGCGAGGAACTCTTCGAGGACCACATCCACACGCTCGAGGCGCTCATCGACGGTCTCGAGACCGACACCGAGTAGTCGACGGTCGGCGGCCAGCGTTATCGAGGTGTCCACGAGAGGTTGCCAGCACTTTACCCACCGGCGCTCGAACGAGGCGGTATGACCGCGGATCCGAGCCGGAACACGTCACCAGAGTCGAGAGAAACGGCACCCGAAGACGAGGAGATGAACGAGAACGGGGACGAAAACCGGACTGCCGAGGAGGCCGGGACCGAACGCGACCCGCTCGGCGTCAGCGTCGTCACGATCTCGGCCGACCGTGAACTCGAGTCGGACCCCGCCGGCAACGTCATGGTCACGGCGCTCGAGGAGGCCGGCCACGACATCGCGACGCGGGAACACATCGACGCAGACCACGACCGAGTCCAGTCGATCGTCTCGCGGATGATCGACCGCGACGACGTCGACGTCGTGGTGACCAGCGGCGCGACCAGCGTCGAACCGAGCGACGTCGCCATCGAAGCCGTCGAACCGTTACTCGAGAAGGAACTCACCGCGTTCAGCGAACTGTTCACCGCGCTCGGCTACGAGGTGGTCGGGAGTCAGATCGTCGCCGCCCGGACGATCGCGGGCGTCGCCGACGACGTTCCGATATTCTGTCTTCCCGGCAAAGCGCCAGCCGCGCGGCTCGGCATCGAGAAGATCATCCTGCCCGAGATGCGCCACCTCGTCGGGGTTGCTCGCGCACACCGAGATGAGAGCGAGCGAGACGAAGCCGAAAGCGAGCAGGATAGTGACGAGAGCGAGCAAGACGAAGGTGAGACAACGAACGACACCGACGCCGAGTCCACGGACGGAGACGCAAGATGAGTGACGGCGATCGGAACCGAGACGACCGACCCAGCGACATCGACAAGGAGTCCGTCCGCGAACGTGTCTGGGACGATCTCGAGGAGAGCGGCGAGGCCAGATTCCCCTTCCCACCGCACGGCCGAATTCCGAACTTCGCCGGGGCCGACGAGGCCGCCGACCGACTCACAGCCACACCCGAGTGGCAGTCGGCGTCGACGATCAAGGCCAACCCCGACGCGCCGCAGTTGCCCGTCCGGCGACGCGCCTTGCGTGAGGGAAAGACGGTCTACATGGCCGTGCCGCGACTCGCGGACGAGGACTGCTTTCTCAAACTGGATCCCGACGCACTCGAGGACTACGACGCGGCGACGACGGTATCCGGATCGTCGAAACACGGCGAGCAGATCGGGCCTGATGCGGTCGAACCGATCGACTTGATCGTCTCGGGAAGTGTCGCAGTGACGGATGCGGGCGATCGGATCGGCAAGGGCGAGGGTTACAGCGACCTCGAGTACGCGATCCTCTACGATCTCGGACTCGTCGACGAGTCGACGACGGTCGCGACGACCGTCCACGAACGACAGGTGATCGACGAGGCGGTCGCGATCGGCGACCATGACGTCTCGATGGATCTGCTCATTACGCCCGAGCGAACGCTCCGTCCGGACGGACGACCGCAGCCGACCGGAATCGACTGGTCGGCACTCGACGACGAGCGACTCGAGGAGATTCCCGTACTGAAACGACTTCGCGAGGACTGAGCACGGAACGGGGGTTGTTACTTGTCGATCTATGACGACGAGTAGAACCCAACTCGAGGCGCGAAGAAGACGCGCCTCGACTGCCAACCGCAAGTGACCCGGGCTGGTGCAAGAGCCCGCGTCGAAACCGGGGAAACGGTACGGTGTGGCAATGGTGGGGGGAAGGGTGCTGTGGTGGGGTTGCTGGAAGTCACGGGTACAGGCGGTGGATGCCTTGGTGGGGTCTGCCCGTCGACCTCCAGCTATCAGTATCGGTGGGAGCCACTTGAACGGGGGCGATGGTATTAGAATCTTACACCGGATTCCGTCGGATTCAATCCGAGTTTACCCGGCCGAAAACAGGCTTACGAACGTTTATACTCTCGATATCACCCACAATAACGATTTTCTCAGGACAGTCTCTCCGTCTGCCTCTTTCGACCGACCCGCCGGCTCAAAGAAATCGACTTTCGATCCGATTCAACCGGTCAGCTCTTCGGCGACCATCGCGGCGTCCATCAGCTTCGGATCGACGGCGAGGTCGAGCTGTCCCTTGACGAACTCCGGGACGGTATCCCGGGCGTAGACGACGGTTCGAATGTCGTCGGTGAGATCGCAGACGACCGGAATCGTCGTCGCCTGCCCGACGTCGGTCAGCACGTACAGGTCGGCGTCGACGATTCCGGCCTCCTCGAGTGCGGGCCGGGAAATGACGCCGTTGAGACGGATGACGCTCGCGCCCTCGGCCTCGAGGGCGTCGCCGATCTCGTCCTCGTCCGGACCGGCAACGACCACGTTCATCTCCGTCATTCGTACTCGATGGTCGCTGGCGGTTTGTGGGTCACGTCGTAGACGACGCGGGCGACGTTCTCGTGGCCGCCGGTAATTCGGGACTGGATGCGCTGGAGCGTCTCCCAGTCGATCTCTTGGGCGCGGGCGGTCATTCCGTCGCGGGATTCGACGGACCGAACGGAGACGACCCAGCCGTGGACGCGATTGTCGCCTTTGACGCCCGTCGCCTTCCCGATGACGGCGGCGAGGGCCTGCCAGGGCTCGTACTCCTCGAGTTCCTCCTCGACGACGTGACAGGCGAGGCGGGCGACCTCGAGTTTCTCCTCGGTCACTTCGCCGATGACGCGAACGGCGAGTCCGGGGCCGGGGAACGGCATCCGTTCGGCGACGATCTCGTCGAGACCGAGGTGGCGAGCGACCTCGCGCACTTCGTCTTTGTACAGGTCGCGAACGGGTTCGACGATACCGTCGAAGTCGACGACCTCGGGCAGTCCGCCGACGTTGTGGTGGGACTTGATCCCGCCCTCGCTCTCGATGCGGTCGGGGTAGATCGTCCCCTGGACGAGGTAGTCCGCATCGGTGTCCGTCGCCTCGCGTTCGAACTCGCGGATGAACTGCTCGCCGATAACCTCGCGTTTCTCCTCGGGGTCGGTAACGCCGGCAAGCGCCTCGAGGAACCGATCTTTCGCGTCGACGATCCGCAGCGACTCCATGTAGTCGAACGTCTCGCGGATCTGGTCGGTCTCGCCTTTGCGCATCAGGCCGGTGTCGACGTAAACCGGGGTGAGCTGGTCGCCGATGGCCTCGTAGGCCAGGGCAGCGGCGACCGATGAGTCGACCCCGCCTGACAGGGCGATGACGGCGTTGGCGTCGCCGATTTCGTCTTCGATCTCTGCAACTGCGTCCGGAACAAACGTCTCTGTCTCTACCATCAGTGGGTTACCTCAGTTTCGGTGTCGCTCGTCGATTCGCTCTCCGCGCCCTCGTCAGCTCCGGACTCCTCGAGAATTCCCTCGACGAGGCCCAAAAACGGCGGACTGGGCTGTCCGGGCCGAGAGGTGTACTCGGGGTGGAACTGGGTCCCGAAGAAAAAGGGATGATCCTCGATTTCGAGGATTTCCATCCGGTTTCCGGCCGTTCCCGAAAACGTCAGCGGTTCGTCTTCGAAATCGTCGAAGTACTCGGGGTTGACCTCGTAGCGATGCCGGTGGCGCTCCGTACAGGACGTGTCGTCGTAGAGATCGTAGGCCAGCGTCTCCGGTTCGATGACGGTCGTGTGCTCGCCGAGTCGCATCGTTCCCCCCATATTCTCGACTTCGTACTGCTCGGGCAGGATGTCGATGACTGGATGGGGCGTGTCCTCGAGCATCTCCGCAGAGTGGGCGTCCTCGAGTCCCAGCACGTTCCGGGCGTACTCGACGACGGCCATCTGGAAGCCCAGACACAGTCCCAAGAAGGGGACGTCGTTCTCGCGGGCATAGCGGACGGCCTCGATCTTGCCCTCCGAACCGCGCATGCCGAAGCCGCCGGGGACAATGACGCCGTCGATGTCCTCGAGTTGGCCGGCGTGACCGTCTGCCAACTCGTCGGCCGGCACCCAGTGGACGTTGACATCGACGCCGACCTCGAAGCCGGCGTGTTTCAGCGACTCGTGGATCGACATGTAGGCGTCCTCGAGGTCGTACTTCCCGACCAGCGCGATGTCGATCTCGCCTTCCTTCTCGGTGGTGACGATCTTTCGCCAGTCGTTCGTACGCTCCGCGGGCGGCAAGGCGTCCTCGGCGAGTCCAAAGTGCTCTAAGACGTACTGGTCGAGCCCCCCCTCCTCGACCATCAACGGGACGTGGTAGACGTCATCGACGTCCGGGTTCGAGAACACCGCGTCGGTCGGAATGTCACAGAACAGGGCGATCTTCTCTTTCGTTTCGGGATCGAGTCGATCCTCGCAGCGGCCGACGATGACGTCGGGCTGGAGACCGATCGAGCGCACTTCCTTGACCGAGTGTTGGGTCGGCTTCGTCTTCTGCTCGCCGTTTTTCGAGTACGGGACGAGCGTGACGTGCGTAAAGAGGACGTTCTCCTCGGGTTCCTCGTGGGCGAACTGGCGCAGCGCCTCGAGGTAGGGCATCCCCTCGATGTCACCCACGGTGCCGCCGACTTCGATGATACAGACATCGGTTCCTTCGGCGGCCTCCCGAATCCGACGCTTGATATCGTCGGTGATGTGCGGGATGATCTGGACCGTCTTCCCGAGGTAGTCGCCTGCGCGCTCCTTCTCGATGACGTGCTGGTAGGTCTTCCCGGTGGTGATGTTGTGATCCGAGGTCATGTCGATATCGAGGAACCGTTCGTAGTTCCCCAGATCGAGGTCGACCTCGCCGCCATCCTCCAGCACGTAGACTTCCCCGTGCTGGTATGGGTTCATCGTCCCCGCATCGACGTTGAGATACGGGTCGATCTTGACCGCCGTGACGTCGAACCCGGCGTTCTTGAGGAGCCGGCCGGTGCTCGCGGCCGTGATCCCTTTACCGAGTCCCGACATCACGCCGCCGGTGACGAAGATGAACTTGTTCCCCAGGGAAGGGTCATAATGAGTGTCCGATTCCGTCGGCATACCGACTGTCCGCGTGAGCGGTTGAAAACGATTTCGGGACCGACCCGCGACCGAGAGCCACTGTCATACTCGAGCGTGACAGGACCGGCGGTGGGCGGATCGGCCGCGGCTCCGCAATCTGGGCGTCGTCACCGGATTTCTTTCCCGCTACTGGGGGTTTTCGTCCTGCACTTCGACGATCGCTGCCTGCTCTATGGACTCCATCCCGCCACCCGTACGCAACTGGATCGTGTACCCGGGAAGGCCCGGATCCGTCTCGTCGGTCGGCTCCTGGGGAACGGATATCGCCGTGATCCCGTCGAGCGTGACGGATCGGCGCTGGATGGGATCGCCCTCGTACTCGACGGTCTCCCAGATCTCGGCGTCGAAATCCTCGATATCCGCGCCGAAGTACTCCTCGGAATCCGGATTGACCGAATCTTCGGTCTGGGACTCGCCGGTCGTCCGGTTGTCGTCGAACTGGACCTCCTCGTGTTTGTACTGGTAGAGCTGTGCGAGCATACGACGGTCCACCACGAACAGCGTGTTAATGCTTACAGGGAGTCACGGCCCGTCGAACTGCGAACGTCGATCCGTGTCCAAATTATTTTATAGCGAAACGACAATTGCTGAGACATTGTGGCGTCTCACGGACGACGTTCGATCCCGGAACCCGCCGGCGACGAGCTCGATCTTGGCTTCAAAGCCGCGATCGGCTTCTATCTCGGGATTATCGTCGCCGGGCTGGCGACGGTCGCCGGAATCGTAGCCGACGCGTCGATGGCAGCGATCCTCGCGACCGCACCAAGTACAGTGACCGCCGTTTTGGTGCTCACCCTAATTTTCGGGGATCAACTCCGAGGCCTGCCGGAACGGATCGGCCGGAGTCGCAGTCGACGACTCGGCTGTTATCTCCCCGCAGTCGCCTTCGCCTCGATGCTCGTCGTCCCCGCGTTCGTCCCGCTCGAGTACTCCGCCCGGCTCACGACCGTCACGATCGCCTTCACCGCACTTACCGCCGCCGTCGCCGTCGGCGTGGCCCGAATGGGGCGCAACAGGTACGTGGCTGCCGTGACCGCGGACGAACCGACGGCTACCTGGTCGTGGCAAAATGCCCGGTTCCACGACGGCGTCTGGGACATCCTCACCACCGTCGGCGCGCTCCTGTTGGTCGCCGGCGGCCTCGTCGGCATCTATACGGGCGGCACTACCGGAATCTGGTTCCTGCTCTACGGGGGCTTCTGGCTGTTCATGCAGTGGAGCGAGACGAACGGCTGGTTCGAGGCAGACGGCTGGGACGGCTCCAAACGGTGGGGTGCGAGCGACCTCCGAGCCCACGAGGCCGGGATCGTTCTCGATCGGGCCTACCAGCGGAAACTCGTGCCGTGGGACGCGATCGACGATGTCCGGCTGACCGACGACGAACTCGTCGTAGAGCGCAGCCGCTGGCTCGATATCCGCTGCGATCGATCGGTCATCGACGACCCCGAGGGCGTTCTCGAGGGAATCCAACGCGCACGCGAGCGAGCCGAACACTCCCGAACGGCGGTATTTGCAGACTGAAGTGGGTGGGGCGTCTGGACTCGTGTATGCCAGATCTGACCGTCACCGTCGACGACCGCACGCTCGAGGCGACCTGGACCGACGACGCACCCGAAACGACGGCGGCGCTCGAGTCGGCGCTCCCCGTCGCCGGCGACGGAATTCGCTGGGGTGACGAACTGTACTTTGATCTCGCGCTCGACGCGCCGCCGGAGAACGCTCGAGAGGCGGTGCCCAAAGGCGCGATCGCCTACTGGCCGGCGGGGAGCAAACTGTGTCTGTTCTGGGGAGAAACGCCCGCCAGTCACGATGGTGAACCGCGAGCCGCCGCGCCCGTCACCGTCGTCGCGCTGCTCGAGGACGCGTCGGCGTTGGGTGCTCTCGAGGGAGGGGCTCGAGTGCGACTCGAGCGATCGGAGTGAAGCCGGATTCAGGTTCGCTCACGTGGGACCGGACCCGGGTTTCGCGTTCGGCCATCGGCTCTGGAGAGGACGATCCACTGGGGAACGGCGAGTGCCGCGAGCAGTCCACCGGCGGCGAGAGCGAGCGTCCCCGAACCGATCGCCAGCCCGTAGAAGAGCCCGGCTCCGAGGACGACGTACAACACGGCAAGAACCCAAACTAACTGATTCATGTGAGTTATAAGTCAGTCGATACGATAAGGATAGCGACCGGGTCTGCCCGACCAATCGGCGGCGATTGCTACTTGCCCCAGAGCGGATCCCGACTGCGCTGCTTGTCGAGGTACATGCTCAGCGCCTCGAGTTCGTCGATAAAATCCGACCACTGATTACCGGGAGAGCGAGCGGAAAATCCTTGTGTTTGTGTACACAAACACAAACACATGGGGACGAAGACGATCGGACTCAGGGACGACGTGTACGAGCGCTTGAAAGCGAGGAAACGGGACGAGGAGAGCTTTACCGAACTCGTCGATCGCTTGCTCGAGGATTCCGATCCGGACTGGCGCGACGGGTTCGGGACGCTGCCGGAAGCGGAGGGAACGGAACTCGAGGCGATCGTCTCCGACTCCCGAACTCGATTGAGCGACGGACTCTCGGAGCGACAGAACGAAGCGCTGGAACTCTTGTCGGACGGGGATCACGAGGACGATGGCTCGAAAACTGCTTGATACGACGTTTCTGATCCACTACTGGGCTGGAACGCCGGCCGTCGAGGACTACCTCGACGAGCACGAGCAAACGACCGAGTTCGTCACGACACCGATCAACCTCAAAGAGATCGTCGTCGGACGAACGTTCCAGGGTAAATTCGATCAAACGGAGATACGCTCGACGTTCGAATGGGTAGAAATCATCCCGTTCGAAGCCGAGCACGCCTTCCACGCGGGAGCCCTCGAGGCGGACCTACGGAACAACGATGAACACAATCAGGACAAACTCAATTCACTTACTGCGGATCTCCTGATAGCCGCCGTTGCAAAAGCGCTCGATATTCCCGTCGTGACGCGAAATACGGACGATTTCGAGCTATTCGACGGTCTCAACGTGGAGACGTACTAATTCACTTGCCCCAGAACGGATCCCGACTGCGCTGCTTGTCGAGGTACATGTTCAGCGCCTCGAGTTCGTCGCCGGGAATCTCGCTCGCGAGTTCCTGCTCTAAGATCTTCGCGTGTTTCTCCGGGATCTGGATCCAGAGTTCGTCGTCCTCCTCGATCTGGCGGCCGACGGTCGGGCCGTCGATGGCGACGGAGACGCGGTTGCCCGCGCGGGCTTCGTCAACGTCCTCGCCCTGTTCCTGAATCCCCTTGACCTGCCCGACGCGGTTGGGTTCGTTGTTCTCGAATTTGACGACGTTCGCGTTGTTCTGGACCGTCCCCGAGTTCACCTCGACGCCGACGACCGCGGGGTCGTTCTGACGGAAGGTGTGATCCGGCAGGATCCGGAATCGGGCCGGACGGATCACGTTCTCGAGGATCGTGTCCTGCTGGGCGCGCTCGAGTTCGTCGACGAACTCCTCGTACTCCTCGATGAGCTGGTAGATGACCTCGTCCGTAAAGATCCGTACGTCGTCGTTCTTGGCGCGCTGTTCGGCATCGCCGAGCACATCCACGTTGAAGCCGAGAATGACGCGCTGTTTCGGCTCTTCTGCCGTCGAGGCGACCGAGACGTCCCGGGGTGCGATGTCACCAACTTCCGCCCGGACGATGGGGAGGTCCACCTCGTCGAGTGCGTCGGCCATCGCCTCGAGGCTGCCGAGCGTGTCGGCTTTGACGACGACGCCCTGCTCTTCGGTGTCGACGGCGATGTCCGCGAGTTCCGCCCGCACTTCGCCGACGACATCCTCGAGCGGGCGGTTGCGGACGACGCGAACGGGCGCGCCGGCCATCGCGTCCGCGAGGTCGGGCGCGGCGACCTTGATCCCCGAGGCAGCCGACACTTCGTCGACTTTTTCGAACCGGCTCTCGGTTCGGATTTCGGCGAGCGGGCGGGGCTGGAGCAGGGCACGAACGTCGGTGACGATCGGTTCGTTCTTTCCGCCGATGACAATTTGATCGTCGGCCCTGATCGTTCCGTCGTAGAGGACGGTGTCGATGGTCGTCCCGAACCCTTTCTCGTCTTTGACCTCGAGGACGGTACCGACGCCGGGACCGGTGACGTCGATCTCCATCTCTTCTTTCATGTAGCGCTGGGAGAGTCCCATCATGACCGTCAGGAGGTCGGGGACGCCCTCGCCGGTCATCGCCGAGACGGGGACGACGCCGACGTTGCGCTGGAAGTTCTGGACCCGCCAGTAGAGGTCGGCCGAGAACCCTTCGTCGCTCAGGTTCCCAATGATCTCGTAGAGCTTTTCGTCGAGTCGCGAGCGGACCCGATCCGACTGGGCCTCGTACGTATCGTTGATCGGCGAATCCTCGTTGACGTTCCAGCCGGGGACGGTGTCGATCTTGTTCGCCGCGACGATAAACGGCGTCTGGGAGCGACTGAGGATTTCTAAGGCCTCGAGCGTCTGGGGCTGGAAGCCGTCGTTGACGTCGACGACGAGGATAGCGATATCCGCGAGGGCACCACCGCGAGAGCGAAGCGTGGTAAAGGAGTGATGACCTGGTGTATCGATAAAGAGGAGGCCGGGGAGATCGAAATCGTCCGGATCGACGAGATCGCCCGCGATCGTGGAGATGATGTCCAGCGGGACGGCTGTTGCGCCGATGTGCTGGGTAATCGCCCCTGCTTCGCCCTCGATGACCGCAGAGCCGCGTATCTTATCGAGGAGACTGGTCTTGCCGTGATCGACGTGTCCGAGGACGGCGACGATCGGTGTTCTGAGAGATGTTGGGTCGCGCGTATCCGTATTCGACATGGTGAACCACCCGAGAAGGTCTTATCTAAGGCGTCGGTAGAGCAGTAGTTAAACCCATCGTCATCCTCGGCCGCGTTGACGGCGATAGCGAGGGAGTCGTCATATTGTCGGACAGAACTATAGTAGCCACTGGAAGTCAGTGCACATCCGGTCGCACGACGGCTATGCGATCGGTGTGTAAACAGTTCCAGTTGTTACTATATTGTGAAAATTCGCCGCTCCCGTCCGGTGAATTCTCTTCATTGACTTCTGTCCGACAGTATTACCGTGAGACGTGGGTCGAGAAGACTGCACACCGCGAGACGATTTCGTCCGATACGGACGACATCCGTCTGACGACCCCGTGGTTTTTAATACCGATTAGTAAATACGGGTATACATGAGCGATATACTCGCTGAAAATCTCTCGGGGAAGTCCGTCATGGGTTCCGACGGCACTGAACTGGGACTGCTCTACAACATCACGATGGATCTCAAGTCCGGCAAACTGCACAACCTCGTCATCGAACCCGACGAAGAGCTGCCGTCCCGATCGGTCGACTTCGACCGCGACGACGGCGGCCGGTTCCTCGTTCCCGTCAACCGCGTCCAAGCGGTGAAAGACTACATCGTCGTCCAGCGCTAACGGAATGTACATTCTCGACTCCTCGGCGTTTATCCACGACTTTCACACGACAGAACAGACTGCAACGATCCCGCTCGTCCGCGAGGAACTCGAGGACGAGTCCGCCTATCGCTACGACGCGATGGAGGGCTCGGGGATGCACATCCACATCCCCAACGAGGACACGACCGAGAAGGTTCGGCGTGCGGCCAAAGAGTCCGGCGATCTGGACGTCCTCTCCGACACCGACATCCGACTCGTCGCCGCGAGTTTCGAACTCGACGGAACGCTCGTGACCGACGACTACGCGATGCAGAACGTCGCCGAAAAGCTCAATGTCGAGGTCGACGCGATCGCCCGGGAGGGGATCGACGAACAGCGCCACTGGCACTACCAGTGTCAGGGCTGTGGCCGCGAGTTCGACGAGCAGAAGGATCGCTGTCCGATCTGTGGCTCGGAACTGGCGCGCAAGAACCCGTCGTAACCGACGGTCGTTGCGATTCTACGCGGCCGCAGGACTATGCGACTACAGCAACAGCGTCGCGAAGATGGCCGCGTTGTAACAGCCATGAACGAGCGCCGGCACGACCAAGTTCTCGGTTCGCTCGTAGAGCACGCCGAGTATCAGCGAGAGCACGAACAACAGCGAGAGGCTTGCGAGAATCTCGCCCGCCCCCGCGGTTGCGTACGCCAGAATGTGCACCAACGTAAAGACGACGCTCGCGACGACGACGGCACCGTACCGCGAGAACGTCCCATAGAGCGATTTCTGCACGACGTTCCGGTAGAGGAGTTCCTCGAACGGCCCGACGACTAACACCATCGCGGGGATGATGACGTACAACAGATCGGGGTTCTCGACCACCCGCTGTGTCGTCGTATGCTCGGAGGACTCGATGCCGAGTGCCCCCATAAGCGCCGAGATGCCGAGGTTCGCTCCGAGTATCAGAACCAGGCCGACGACGATCCAGCCGACCGTCCGGAGCGTCGGTCGGTCGAGGTCGATAAACGACAGATCGCGTTCGCGAAGGGCGAGGTAGCCGACCGTGACGCCGCCGAGTCCGACCGCGAAGGCCAGGTACTCGATCACCGTCCACGCCAGTTCCGGGGCCTCACCCCCTGCTAGCTGCACCGGAATCGAGAGGAAGATCGACGCGATCGTGATACCGACCAGCCCGGCGACGCCCAGAACCGTCATCTCGACCGTCTGTCCGAGTCGGTAGAACAGTCCCTGCCCCGAGACGCCGGCGCGATCGGCGACGCCGACGCCAACGGCACCCACCGCGAGGAAAAACGCCACGAACAGCAGCGAGACCGACCACTCGAGACCCGGAACGACGACCGACCCGAGCGTCCCCTGGGTGATCGCGTATCCCGAGCAGACGACCGCAAGGAGACTCGAGGCGGCGGCGACCGTGCCGGCGAGACGGCGCTCGAGAAGGCCGTGCCGCCGTGCGAGAAAGGCACCGGTGGCTACGAACGCGGCGGCCGCCGCGGCCCAGAGGGCGGGGTCGACGACCCCGCGGCGAACGGGGACCAGGAGCGCGACGAGGGCGATGGCCGAGAGGACGGTCCCAGCAGTCGGCACGACAACCGTCGATGAACGCTGGACACCGTCGCCGTCGGCCGCCCGTGCGGTATCGCTCATACGTGGGTGTTCGTGTGCGCGCTCTTAGGCGAACCGGAACTCGAGCGAGCGACACCGTTCGACCGGAGCACGTACTCACTGCTGATTGGATCAAACCACGTGCGGTGGCGCGTGCTGCGTCGCGGCGAGTGACTAGCGAGAGGCGACTCGATTACGTGTGAGAGACGAGCGAGCGCTGTAGCGCGCGAGTCGGCTGGGGAGGGTGTGGAAATTACCGTCGCCAGCGTGAGAAGATCGCCCGACTTCACCGCACTCTCCAACGATTATGAGACGTTCAACCGGAAAACGGGAGATCCGCTATCGCTCGATCCGAAGCTCCGTCTTCTCGGCGACGGCTTCGGCCTCTTCGAACTCCCCGCCGCCGAGCAGCCCTCGAGTCGCCTTCTTCGCCCACTCGACGGCCGGCTGTTCGAACGTGTTGACGGCGTAGAGTTCGCCCGCAAGCACGCAGGCCGCCTCCAGCCCGTACAGCAGGCCGCCGAGTTCGTACTCGTCGACGCGCTGGAGTTCGAGCCGGACGTTTGGCCGCCCCGCAGCCGCCAGGCTAGCCTCGGTGGCCTCGAACTCGGCCTCGAGCAGTTCACCGAGCGTCGCGTCGCCGAGATACGCCAGATCCTCGACCTCGGTTTCCGGAATCGACCGATCGGCGGTTTCCCCCGGCGAGACGAACGTTACGAGTTTGTCCCGCGGTCCGGCCCGATAGAGCTGCAGTTGGGAGTGCTGGTCGGTCACGCCGAGTGCGCGCACCGGCGTCTGCCCGAGGTCGTCTTTCCCCAGACTCTCGGCCCAGAGCTGTGCGAACCACTCGGCCGAGGTCTCGAGGGACTCCGCGTAGGGAACCATCGCGTTGATCCCGGCCCCGCGCTGGTCCAGCGCGTAGCTCGTTGCCCCGTAGGCGTAGGCGGGGCAGTCGAACAGCGACCCCGAGAGGGTCTCGCGCTCGGCGGCTGCACCCTCGAGCAAGGCGTCGAGATCGTGGCCGCAGATTTCTGCGGCGACCATCCCCACGGCGGAGAGCGCCGAGAACCGGCCGGGGACACCGTCGGGAACCTTCAACGACGGCAGATCGTGTCGATCCGAGAGGTCCCGAAGGGGGCCGGACTCGCCGGTCGTGACGATGGTCCGCTCTGTCCAGTCGACGCCGGCGTCCTCGAAGGCCTCGCGCACGACCAGAAAGTTGGCCAGCGTCTCCGCCGTCGTTCCCGATCGTGAGACCACGTTGACCGCCGTGTTCTCGAGGGGAAGTCGCTCGAGGTGGCTCGACACCCACTCAGGATCGACGTTGTCGAGGTAGACGGCCTCCGTGTCGCTTTCGTCGGCGAGTGCGTCGGTGATCGTCGCCGCGCCCAGCGCGCTGCCGCCGATACCGACCGTAATCAACGCGTCGGCGTCGGCCACCGGTTCGACGGCCGTTCTGATCTCGTCCGGATCGGTCCGTGCGGGGAGGTTCAGCGCTTCGTAGCCGTGTTCGTGGGATTCCATTCCCCGTTCGATTCGCTCGTGGGCGTCCGCGACCTGTTCGTCCAGTCGTTCGAGAGACTCCCTCGAGACGCCCGGCGAGGAGACGGCTGCGAGCGCGTTCCCGATATCGACGTTCATAGGAAAGCAGGCGACTGCCGGGGTAAAAGTCGTTCCGTGATACGCACGGTCGACTCGCGTTCGAGCGTCCCCGCGGACGATACCGGGAACACCACGTGTGTAGGGGCCAGCTTTAGGCGGCCGACGCCGCTAGTCGTTTTCGAGTACAATGCCCAGTCATACCCCTACCGAGCCGGTGGACATCCTGCTGGTCGAAGACAATCCTGGTGACGTCCGGCTGACACAGGAAGCGTTCAAATCGATCGACAGCGAAATCGAGTTTCACACCGTCGCCGACGGCGAAGCGGCCACGCGGTACTTCGACGTCTGCGGGACGGATACCGAGCGTGTCGATCCCGATCTGGTGCTGCTCGATCTGAATCTCCCGCGGATAGACGGCTTCAGAATCCTCGAGATCCTCAAGGAGGAACTGGACTACCCGCCGCCACCGATTCTCGTCCTCTCGAGTTCGGAGACGGAAGCGGACATCGTCGAGAGCTACGAGCGAGCGGCGAACGCGTACCTCACGAAACCGGACACGCCGGACGAGTTCGACATGCTCGCACAGGCGATCGAGGACTTCTGGATCGACTCGGCACGGCATCCGCCCGCACCGTCGTAGCTCCGCCTCCAGCGACGACGGTCGCCGTCTCGGGCGTTGACGAACGCGTAGAATCCTCGTAGCCAGCCGTTGTCTCTGCCCGGACATGCAGTTTCCGTAAATCGCTTTTCGTGCCGCAAATCTATGAATTTCTACGAGAATCCCTATTAGTCGGCCGGATCCTTTATTTGGGGCAACCCCGCTGTCACTAACCGGCGCAACAACACCACGACCCCGTTCTGGAGCCCTTTGGCGAAGATTGCCTGTTCGCCGGATTCGTCGCCGTCCGGGTAGTACGACCCGATCAGAAGCGTCTCGCGGTCGACGAGCAGGATACGACTGATTGCCACCTCGCTGTCGTCCTCGATGCCGGTGAGCCAGTGGAGACCGGTTTCGAACACCCGAGTGGACGGAAGCTCCGCCTCGAGCGTCTCAGCCGTCGATTCCGTCTGTCCACCGAGGAGAAGCGAGAGGTCGCGATCGATCGCCCCCTCGAGGCCCTCGAACAGCGCGTCGGACATGATCTCGTCGTCGACGACGAGGAGCGCGATTTCGGACTCCGCGTTCTCGATGAGCTCGAGGGTCCGCGACTCGATCGCGTCGTGACCGGTCAACGACCAGATCTCCTGGACGTGATCGTCCTCGTCCGGGTTCTGAACGTCCGTATTCTCGAGATACGTCTCGAGCGTATCGATCCGACTGGCGTACTTCTGCCGAAGATTCTGCGTCGCTTCGGAAATGCTGACGGCGCGATACAGCTGTGGACTCGAGTGTTGTACTTCCACTAATCCCTGGGACTCGAGCACCCGTATCGCGTCGTACACCCTCGTGCGCGGGACATCGGAGATCTCGTGTATCTCCTTGGCCGTCCCCATGGGCAGTTTGTTCAATGCGACGAAGCAGCGCGCCTCGTACTCCTGTAGTCCGAGGTCCTGCAGTAGACTGATCGCTTCCGTTGTAGTTTCGTCCTGTGTCATGGCCCAACCACGAATTCGGAAATCCGAGTATCTAGAATACAGAGCGCGCATGCAAAAGAATTCGTGTTTAAGTGTCCGTCAAAAGTAGTATGTTCACAAACAATCTTGAACGGGAAAGTTCACTCAGATAATCACACAAGCTACTTCAGGGTGCGTTGGTTACGAAGGAGTGACAGGCCCCGTTTGGCCCAACCACGACAGGGCCTGTCAGTTTTAACCGATCTACAGGCGGTTAAGGCAGAGTGCCTCGGATTCGTACGGAAATCGAAGATTTCCGTGACTGAGCGAATCAGAGATTCGCGATGTCCGCGAAGCCTACAGCTTCGCTTGATGACGAGACGCTTTGCGTCTCGAACCACTTGACCCCGAGGCAGTTCACTCGAGCGTCTCGCTGCTCGGATGTCCACCGATCACCGCCCACGATAGGCTCGACTGTCGGTCTCAGCTCAAACTGTTACCACCGACTCTCCGTTCGAACGGCTGCTCCGCTGTCCGAGGGGCGTATCCGACGTACTAACGACCGCGCCATGATTCGGTTATAACGACGTTGCTGGGAACGTTTTGCGATGGTCGACTAGTACCTCCAAAACTGGCATGATCTCGTCGAACTGAGGACCCGATTCGATCGCGTTGGCGTTCGGATACCAGTTGATAAAGCCATAATCGTCCAGCATGGGGAGATGGACGTGGTAGCGTTTGAACCGTTCGTTGCCGCCATTCGCGATCGTGTCGGGTGGAGAGTCGATATTGACCGAGTCAGGTTCGTCCGCGAGGTCGAATAGAATTTGCCGTCGCTCTGGATCCGCTAACGCGGTGAACAGGTTATCGTGTATGGATGCCATCCGTAGATGCACACTAGTCAGCGGAGATAAGTTATCTTAGTACATTTTCACGTCAGATTGTATTTTGAGTAACTGAGTGAATGGGTGTCCACTCCGTTTTCGAGCGCGGAGCGCGCGGCCGAAAGCCGAAACCCGGAAACCGAACCCCGCCGTACGACCGACCATGACCGAAACCACCGGCACGTTCGTCGTCACCCACGCCGAGAGCGAGTCGGCCGTCGTCCGCGACGTCGAGACTGCACAGGTCCACACCCTCGCGTCGAATCCTGGCCTCGAGGTCCACGATGTCCTCGAGGCGACCGTCGCCCCCGACCCGCCGCTCGAGGTGACGTGGCAGGTCGTCGAGGTCGACGACCGGCGCTCGATCGACCTGGTCGACAGCGACCTCGAGCCCACCCAACTGGAGAAGGAACTGGCCGCCGACGCTGACATCGGTGACCTGATTCAAGAGGAGCGCGCGGGTACCGGCGAAATTCACGTCTTCCGCGTCCCCGAAGACGAGGTCGAAGCGGCAGCTCAGGACGTCCTCGACGACGAAGAGACGGTGGCCCGTGCGGCACGACTCGAAGCGGTTCGCGTCGAGGTTCGCCGCTCCCCCGAGGACGGCGTGCTGAGCGTTCGCTATCTGCCGGATTGACGGTCGAACCGGCTCGGGTCCGCTCCGCGCAGGCGTCGCGGAACCGGCTCGGACAGCGGCCGCTGAGCGTCGTCTTCAGGCGCGACTCGGTCCGTCCTCGCTCTGGACGCGCCAGCTACCCTCGAGCCCGCAGGCCTCCCGCACCTCGTAGCTGATCTCGGTTTCGGCGTCGACTCGAGCGCCGCCGTCGACGCGTTCGACGCGCAGCGGGACGTCCAAGGTGTTGCCACAGCAGCCGACGCCGACGAACTCCTCCCAGACGTCGCCCGCTCGAGCCTCGTCTCGAGTCTTGCGCAGGAACGCGCGAAACGACGGCTTCTCGACCTGAAACCGTCCCCAGTCGGAGAGGTCCGCGGGATAGGAAATCACGACGCGCTCGGCGGTCCTCGTGCTCGACTGATCGGTCGGTTCGATCGATCGTCCCGAATTCTGACCTGATTCAGGCGTCATAACTACCGAGACGGTCTCGAACGGCTTCAGCTCACCGCCCCGAGAGTAACGTTCTTCGAAAAACATGCTGTAGAAATTGAGAAGGCTTACTTTAGCTGACCCCCAGTGGTCGCGTACATGGGGTATTTCGACGTACCGGAGTTCGACTACACCCGGTACAGCAACCGCCAACTCGCGGCGGTGCCGCTAGCCGTTCTCGCGGTTGCATTGCTCGTCCTCACTGGCTCGTTTCTCGCGACCGGCGCGCCGGTACAGCTGGGGATGGACTTCGCCGGCGGCTCCGAGCTGACGGTCCAGACCACCTCCTCGGAGGAGGAGATCGCACAGGCGTTCAACGAGGAGCCCGAGTCGGTGCAGGCAGTTACCGCCCCCGACACGGAGAATCAGTACATCATCCAGTTCACCTCGACCGACCTCTCGTCGCTGACCGAGCAAGCCGAGGCGAACCTAGCGCAGGATGGTGATACAGCCGTCGTCCAAGAGGAGCGGACGGTCTCGGAGACCTTCGGCGAACAGACCCAGCAGACTGCCCTCCTGGGAATCGCCGTCGCGTTCCTCGGGATGAGCGTGCTCGCGTTCTTGCTCTTTCGGACGTTCGTCCCGTCGATCGCGATCGTCCTCTCAGCGTTTTCGGACATCGTGATCCCGCTCGCGTTCATGACGGTCACCGGCATCTCGCTCTCGCTGGGGACCGTCGCCGCGCTGTTAATGTTGATCGGTTACTCGGTCGACTCGGACATCCTGTTGAACAACCAGATCCTGCGCCGGCAGGGTGACTTCTACGAGAGCACCCTTCAGGCGACACGGACGGGGGTCACGATGACGGTCACGTCGATGGCCGCGATGCTCGTGATGGGCATCTCCGCGTGGCTGTTCGGCGTCGAACTGCTGGCGTCGATCGGGATCATCCTCTTCGTTGGCCTCGCGGCCGACCTGATGAATACGTACATGTTAAATCTGAGCCTGCTTCGGTGGTACAAGTTCCACGGGGTGAGATCATAATGGGGCCAATCAGCTTCGTCAAGGAGTACTGGCGGCTGATGCTGTTGCTCGTCTTCGTCAGCTTCGCCCTCGTCGCCCTCTTTATTCCCGGTGGCATCATGGCCGACGACAGCTACGTCGACGGCGAGAGCGTCAACGACAACCCGACGAACCTCGAGTACGGGCTCGGGCTCGACGGCGGGACCCGAATTAGCGCACCCGTCATCGGCATGACCGCCGAGAATATCGACGCCGGGGCCGTCGACGAAGACGACGGCCAGGTCGACCGGGAACGGCTCAACGAGATCGAGTCGATCCTCTACGACAACGACGAGTTCGAACTCGAGACCGGCGACGCACGCGTCAGCGTCGACGACGACGGCAACGTTCACGCCGAGGTGTTCACTGACGAAGTGACCGAAGAACAGTTCGCCGCAGCGCTCGCTGAAGCCGGCGTCGAGGTCGATCCCGACGAGGACATCCGCGACGGCGTGACCGCCGAGACGCGCACTCAGATGATCGAGACCATCCAGTCGAAGATCAACGAGGCGGGTCTCGACGGCGGTGACGCCTACGAGTCCGAACAGCTCGGCGGCCAGCACTACATCGTCACCGAAGTGCCGGACATGGATCCCGACGAGCTCCGCGACCTGCTCTCCGAGCGCGGTATCGTCGAGGTCGTCGCCTACTACCCCGAAGACGATACGGGCAACCACACGAACGAGACGGTGCTCGAGGGCGGCGATATCGCGACGGTCGATCCGCCCCAGACCTCGGAGCGCGGCGGCGGATACGAAGTCCCGGTCGAAGTCTACAGCAACGCCGCACCCGAGTTTCAGAGCCGAATGAACGATCTCGGCTTCACCGGCGAAGGGCAGGGGATGTGTCAACTTAGCGGGGGCGAGGACGGAGTCAACTTCAACCACGACGGACCGCAGTACTGCCTGCTCACGGTCGTCGACGGCGAGCCGATCGACGCCCACTCGATGGGGCAGAACCTCGCCGAACCGATGGCGGCCGAGACCTGGGCGAGCGATCCGTCGTTCGTCATGGGTGCGCCGGACCAACAACAGGCACAGGGCCTCTCGGTGAGCCTCCAGGCCGGTGCGATGCCCGCGCCGCTTGACTTCAGTCAGGAGCAGACGTACTCGCTGTCGCCCGCGCTCGCCGATCAGTTCAAGCTCTACTCGCTGATCATCGGCGGCCTGTCGGTGCTGACCGTCAGCGGGATGGTCTTCCTGCGCTACCGCGACGTCCGCGTCGCCTCGCCGATGATCCTCACCGCGATGGCGGAGGTGGTCATCCTCCTCGGCTTCGCGGCGCTGATACGTATGCCGCTGGATCTCTCTCACGTCGCTGGCTTCATCGCCGTCGTCGGAACGGGGGTGGACGACCTCATCATCATCGCCGACGAGGTGATGGACGACGGCGACGTCAGCTCACAGCGGGTGTTCGAGTCGCGGTTCCGCAAGGCGTTCTGGATCATCGGGGCCGCCGCCGCGACGACGATCATCGCGATGTCGCCGCTGGCCGTGTTGAGCCTCGGCGACCTGCGCGGGTTCGCGATCATCACCATCCTCGGCGTGCTGATCGGGGTCCTGATTACCCGTCCAGCCTACGGGGACATCCTCCAGCGGCTGCTGACGGACAAGTAGACGGCGGGCGGTCGTTCGATCTTTTCGTTCGGTTATTCGTCTCGACAGCGCGGACACCAGTCGACGGTTCCGTCGTGACCGTACGCACGTGCGAAGTCGAGAGAGACGGGGTCGTTACAGGTAGTGCAGATCGGCATCTCGAGCACGGAAACTGGACGCCGTAACGGCAATGAGCTGGCAGCCTGCCATCGAAACCCGCTCGAGTCGGTCGCGAGACGAGCTAATAGTTCGCGTCAATCGAGGTGAGAGTTGGGACGTCCGCGATCAGAACTGCTCGAGGCCCGTCTGTTCAGCCTCGGCCAGCAGGTCCTCACAGGTCGACCACGACTCGCGGGCGAACGGCGGGAGTGTGGCGTGCTCGTCGACGTAGGTCTCGAGAAATTCGCGCGTGTTCGGATCGCTCGGATAGCCGCTGCCGACGGGGCCGTACTCCTCGGCGATGGCGGCGACGTGGGCGTCGCGTTCGACCTTGGCGACGATACTGGCCGCGCCGACGATCTTCGAGTCGTCGTCGGCCCCGTGGCGGGCGTCGATCTCGAGTGCATCCGTGGGCGCCTCGAGCGACGACACAGCAGAGCAGGCCTGGCTCACCCGTCGAGCGAACCGATCGGCGTCGGTGTCACAGGCGTCACACAGGCCCGCAATCGAGTCGGACTCGAGTGCATTGTCGTCGAGTCCCTCGAGGGCGCTGCCGATCGCCTCGGCGTGGGCCGCGACGGCCAGCGAGTTCATGTCCGTTTCTGGATCGTCGATTCGCGCCGTCGTAATCTCGGCGACGCCGACGCGGATCCGATCGTCCTCGCGGATGGTGGCCGCCAGTTCCTCGCGGCGCTCGGGTGCGAGTCGCTTCGAGTCCGCGATGCCGTTCGGCAGGATCGTCGGGTCCTCGAGTGCGACGCTCGCGGCGAACATCGAGCCGAACACCGGTCCCTTGCCGGCTTCGTCGACGCCGAATTGCATGTCACGTGGATCAGCGGCCGGCCGCTAAACCGTTGCGTTGTCCGATCGTCGGTCAGTCAATCACGTACTACTATTAAGCTGGACGGAAGATTGACACGTTATGAGTTCGAACCCGAGTCGGGTTCAGTTTCGCGCACCCGACGAACTAGTCGAGCGAGCGAATATTCTGGCGACAGCCCTCGAGACGGAGCGTGAGGACATCCTTGCTACTGCACTCCGAGAGTATCTCGACGACGCGGTATGCGACGACGAGATCGAGCAGGAGATCGCCGCTGCGTACTACGATGCGGCGATCACGGACGAGCAACTGGCTTCACTCGTGGGACGTGCGCAAGCGACGAATTTTCGCGCCCTCAAACGACAGCTCAAGCCGTCGTACGTCGATGAAATCGCCGATTTGTAGCAACAATACCAGTTGGTGAGATCGAGATGCCTCGTCCTCGGTAAGAAAAAAGAGTTACGCGTCTACCGACGCCCTCTCCCCGTCATCACGCGGCTCGTCCCGGAAGTACGCCTCGAGTTCGAACGGTTCGTCCTCACCTTCGACGCTGAGCACGTCTAGCGCCGTCACCTCGGCGTCGGTCTCGAGCACTCCTGCCAGACTCGGCACCGTGCGGCCGTCGTCGCTGCTGACGAGTTCCTTGACGTAGAGGCCACCTTCGCCGTGGATTCGAACCTCAGCCTGCGTCGGCTCGAGGAGCTCTCCGTCCATCTCGTAGACGGTTCGCTCGCGCGTCAGCGCCGCTCGCCGGTGGTCGACCCGCTGGGGCGTGTCCTGCTCGACGGTGGCGCCGGTGAGTTCCTCGAGCGCGGCCTCGAAATCGCCCTCTTCGACGGGGTCAGCGAACTCGACATCAGCGCGATACTGCTTGCTCGCGTCGTGTTCCTTGACGCGCTCGACCATGTCGTAGGTCGCGAGTCGGAGGCCGTCGACCTCGACCGATCCCGCGGCGGCCTCGTTGATCTCTCGCTCGAGAGATTCGACGTCGACCTCCCGCGTGCTCGGCCGCTTGACCTCGAGGACGAACGGCCGGCCGTCCTCGAGCATTCGGGCGTCGACGTCCTCGCGGCCCGCGCCGTGGAAGGTTCCCTCGTCGCCGTCCATCGCCTCGACGACGTGGGGGCGAACGACCTGTTCGACGCTCGTGTCGTACAGGTAGCCAGAGCCGCCGCAGTAGTCACAGGGCTCCTCGCCCGTGTCGGCTAACTGGATCCCGCTACCGCCACACTCTCTACAGGGCCACTCCGTCTGGGGAATATCGCGCTCGAGTTTGCGGTAGCGGCCGTAGACGAACGCGGGGTTAACCTGCACGTCGACCGCGTGGCTCGTGACCGAGTCGGCGTCGAGGGCCTCGAAGGGATCGAACCCCTCGAGATCGACGATCGCGAGGACATCCGGGCGGTCGAAGTCCACGTCAGTCCCGGTTATATTTCCGATTCGAATGCCCACCTCGCGGTTTACTTCTCGTTTGAGCGACTCGCCGACGTCGGGTTCGAGCCCGGCGTCCTCCCGAAGGAGCCGTTCGTTCTCTTCGACCAGCGGCGGCACGCGGGAGCCGACCTGGTAGGTGTCGAAGTCGACGGTCTCGAGGGCGTCCGCGATCGTATTCGCGATCGCGTCGAACGTGCCGCAGTACCCCTCACAGACCCAGCAGTCGGCGGGGGCGACGGGATCGTAGTCCTCGTCGTCGTCCATCGCGATCGTCGTGCGCAGCGCCCGGCCGCGCTCGTCGTTCGTCAGTCCGAAACTCCGTGCGGCGAAGGGGCGACCGAGACAGGAGTCGCAGATGGCTCCCGTCTCAAGCAGCGCGCGGGCGTCGTCCGTGATCATATCCCGGAAATCGGGCGGCCGCGGGTAACACGTTTTCCCTTCGGCCGGCGCGTCACTCCAACTCTCGTCAGTAGGTGGCTCACTCCCAGCAACCGTCTCGTGTGCTGACTAGTTTACCACCACGACATACCAACACACGTGAGCCCGGAGGTTCAAATGGGTAGGGTCCTATCCCCCGGACATGAACGATTCTGGACTGGATCGGCGCGGCTTTCTTTCGCTCTCCGCCGCCGGAGTCGCCGGCGTGTTCGCCGGGTGTGCGGAACCGCGGACCGAGAGCTCGATCGAGGGGAACTCCTCGAGCCAGATCGACCGGGACAATCTCGCCGAGGGCTCGACCTACACCGACATCTACGAGGCGGTCATCGACTCGGTCACGCAGGTTCAGGTTTCCGGCATCGAAGACCCGCTCACGGGTGAGGAAGGGCAGGGACAGGGCTCCGGGTTTCTCTTCGACGGCTCCTACGTGGTCACGAACGACCACGTCGTCGCCGACGGGAACGAGATCGATCTGCAGTACGTCAACGGCGACTGGACGAGTACGCGGTTGGTCGGCACCGACTTCTACACCGATCTGGCCGTGCTCGAGGCCGATCACGTCCCCGAGGCTGCGACACCGCTTTCGCTCTCCGAGGAGTACCCGGTGGTCGGTCAGGAGGTGCTCGCGATCGGCAACCCCTTCGGCCTCGAAGGGACGATGACGAAGGGGATCGTCAGCGGCGTCGATCGAACGCTCGACACGCGGGACCGGGACTTCTCCTACTCGAACGTGGTTCAGACCGACGCCGCGGTCAACCCCGGGAACAGCGGCGGTCCGCTCGTCGATCTCGACGGAAACGTCGTCGGCGTCATCAACGCCGGCGGCGGCGACAACATCGGCTTTGCGATCTCGGCGGCGATGACGAGCCGCGTCGTACCGTCGCTCATCGAGACCGGCGAGTACGAACATCCCTACATGGGAATCGGGCTCGTGAGCGTCGATCGTCACATCGCAGAGGCGAACGATCTCCCCGAAGCGACCGGGGTCATCGTCACTCACGTCGAACCCGGCGAGGCCGCTGACGGCGTGCTCGAGGAAGCCACGATCCGCGAGGGGAGTGACCCGGTTCCCGTCGGCGGCGACGTCATCTTCGAGATCGACGGCGAACCGATTCCCGACCGTCACGCGCTCTCGACGTATCTCGAACTCGAGACCAGTCCGGGCGAGACGATCGAGATCGACTGCTGGCGGGACGGCGCAGAGATCACGGAATCGCTGACGCTCGGCAGCCGTCCGCCGGCCCAGTGAAATCCGCCTCGTTGTGATATAGTAACAACTGCAACGATTTACACACTGATCGCCGAACGGTCTGGCGATCAGGTGTGCAATGACTTGCAGTGGCTACTATAGTTCGGCAACGCTTCGCCTCGAGTTCACCACGGTTGCAGCGCTCGAGCGTCGTGAGACGGTTCGAAAGCACCCCCTACACCGACGGCAGTGCCGGCAACAGCTGACGGGGCGGTCGTAATTCCGCCGTACACGTTAGCGACGGTTTCGTTCTCGGTTTCGTGAATGAACGATCTGAACTGCGGCGGAACTGAACGCTATCGTCACTGTTCAACCGATTAGCAGGTCGATAACAATAGGATACTCTCGGGTAGCCGTATCCAGAGCGATTCCCCCATCGCCTGCCACGCATGAACACGGACATCAACACTGACGACGACGCGCAGTCACCGCCCGACGAACCGACGACGGAACTGGATCACGTGACCGTCGAGAATGACGACGCGCCGAACGAGTGTGCGATCTTCCCCCGAGAGGCGAGCGAAGAGGCCCTGATGACCAACTGGATCTCCGCCCACGAAGACTCGTTCGTCGCAGTGGAGTCGATGCGCTGATGCCATGAGCGTTCACCTTGGCCACGCGATCACCGCTGCTGGATTCTGGCTCGGCACCCTCCTGCCGGTCGCCTATCTTCCGGTCTTTCTCGCCGGCATCGACTCGGTCGCCACGCTGTCGATCCTCGTCGGACTCCTCACGATCCACGCGCTCGCCCTGATCGTCGGCCACGAGTATCCCAGTTCGCGGACCCGCTGACGGCCTCCCGTGCCAACGGCGAGGTCTCCTTTCAGCCCTCCCCACCCGTTCGTGGTCGCTCGAGTCCGAACTCGGCTGCGTCGCGCCGACGGACTGTTCGACGCAGACGCACGCGGCATCCCGTCTCGCGGACTGGTCAGCGAATCCGATGAAAGAAATACCCTACTCGGTGTGGGAGTGACGCGTATGCGTACCCGCTGTCCGCTCTGTACCCGAGACGTCCCGCGCGAAAAGCAAGTCTGGTGTACGTGTGGATCCGCGATGGATTCGGGCTGTTACGACGCCCACGAGGATTGGTGTGCCAAACGGGGGACCGACGCCTGGGTTGGCGCGCTCGAACTGTAGTTAGCCGTCTACCACAGCTGAGCTCGCGGGGTGTCGCAGCTGTCACAGATCGCCGCTCGGTTCTCCTTGTAGACGCCGAGCTCGAGTTCGCCGTCGTCGCAGTCGGGACAGGGACGCCCCTCGAGAATCGCGAGTAACGTCGGGTCGTCGTCGCTCGTCCGTGACGACTGTGATTTCGCCATATACGCAGTACAGAGCCGAGACACTGGAAACAGTTGGCCATGCCTATGCAATGTCAACTACCCCCAAATCGAGACGCGAGATGGATCGAAACCGACCGAACTACCTCGTCTTCCACTCGATTTCGTGGTACGAGTTCCCTAAACAGCACTGGCGGCCGCCAGAAAACCGTGGCGGCTATCCCGTCGGTCGTCGTTCCTCCGATATGCGCCAATTCGTACTCCTCGGTCACGAGGTGCCGACCGAGCCCGATTTCTCGCTTGACGACCTCGCGGGCGGCGCCGGTCGACTCGACGCCCTCTGTCGCTCGATCACCGCGTCGTTCGTCACCTCCCACGGGATTCGCGAAGACGTTCGCACGCATCTCGTGGTGCAGGACGAACTCACGATCACCTTCGATGGGAGCGAACTTCGCCGGCTGAACCCCGACGAGCGGAGCACTGCGGCACTGGTTCGAAAGGCCATCGAACACCGCGACGAGGCCATCGGCGCGCTGCCTGCCGAACCCAGCCCGGGGATCGAGGTGTATCGGCGCGGGTTCGAGGAGACGCTCGAGACGGTTGCGACGGAGGGAACCGTCGTACAGTTACACGAGGATGGTGAGGCGATGGTCGACGTGGGCGGACTCGAGAATCCGGTGTTCGTGCTCTCCGATCATCAGGACTTTACCGACGACGAAGAGCGGGTGCTCGAGGATGTCGTCGACCAGCGGCTTCGACTCGGGCCGGAGCTGTTGCACGCGGATCAGGCGATCACGGTGGCCCATCACTATCTGGACACGGCCGGCTACGAACAGTTCTGAGCGTGAGCGGAAATCGCCACCCGCAGGCCCGATCGGCGGTTTCGGAACCGTTAAACGATCCGGCGTCCACAATTGTAGATGCGGGCCGGTGGGGTAGCTTGGTATCCTTCGGCCTTCGGGTGGCCGTAACCGCAGTTCGAATCTGCGCCGGCCCACTATCCATCCCGCAACGCAAAACCGTGAGCGACAGCGAACGGTCTGCGTTGCGGGGAAATGGATCCAAGCAGATTCGAAGTAGACCAGACGCGCGTAGCGAAGCGAGCACGTCTGGGCGTAGTTCGTAATCTGCGCCGTCCCACTTGATATAAACCCCCCCCCCTTTCCCGCATCTCCTGACAGTTAGCGGCCGGTTTGGGGGGTGGTCTGCATGACGGTCGCTCCATGGCCGTCGACCGATACCTCGACGACGTGCGAACACTGCGGAGCGTACGTTTCGGAGCGCTTCTGCCGCGTCTACGGTGACAACAATGACCGAGCCCACCGCTGTGGAGACTGTGATTCGTATCGACGACTGACCCGCGGGTCCGCAGCTGGTGTCGACGTTGGGATTCCCGATCCGGAGACGGCCGTCGGTCACCACGGAGGTGAGCCCGATGTCTGAGTTCGTCCCGTCGAGCAGTCTGTACGATGTCGAGAGTCGGACACCCATAGCCCATCCAGCCCATCAGGCGACCGATGCCGACGTTCACCGGGCGCTCGGAGAGCGAGAAATTCGGGCCGATAGTGGACACTCCTCGAGCGGTAGTGCACAGAAAGCGGAAGGGGTGGGATTTGAACGCCACGTGGCACGAGCGCCGCCGCAGATCCCGATGGGATCACGGTGCTCTTCCGCTGAGCGACCCTTCCGTACGCAGACTATCTCCGGGGCCCCGATTAGTAACGGGCTGCCTAGAAGACTGGAAGGGGGTCTTTTTTCTCAAGGCGGATTCGCCGAATACGACCGATCACTACCCACGAATACTGAACAAAAGGAGGGTGATTCGCGGTGAGCGCCACCGCCGACCGCGACCTCGAGGCGGAGTTGGCGAGCGCGGCCGCCGGTCGCTTCGGTATTGCCGTCGATGCGATCTGTTCGGGCTGCGGGCGAACACACGCCAAACGCGCACGTCCCGAGGAGATGGACCAGCACCCGCAGGTTGATCCAGCCTCGCTCGAGTCGACGGACTGCACGTCGTTCAAGCACGTCTGTCACCCGTGCGGGAGCGCGACGTGGTGGAACCCGGTTGCGGTGCTGACCGGCCTACTTGAGTCCGAGCGGGGTGAGCCAGGATGTTCAAGATCACCGCCAGGAGCACGACGACAGTCTCGACATCCGTCCAGTCCTCCGGCGTGCTTTCGTTCGTCAACCACCCGATCAACAGGATTCCGATCGAGAGGATGAACGCGTACGTGATCTCCGTCCCGTGGGCCGCGTACAGCGCGTCCGTCAGTGAGACATTCAGCGGCTCGCTGAACTCGAGGGTGCCGACCGCGCCGATCGAGAACGACGCGAGCACGAACAGCGGTGCGAGGATGCTGTCTGTCAGGTCGAGACCGTCCGCCTGACGAATCGAGTCAGGAACGTACTTCTGCGGTAGGCTGAGTGCCATACGCTCCCGCGTCTCCACCTCGTGCCGAAAAACTCCGAAATACCATGGTGATTTATCCGCGGTCTATAGGTTCACCAAATTTTATACCAGGGCGGGTTGCGAGCCGTGGTATGTTCTTGAACAAACTGCGACAGCTCGATGGGAATTCTGCCGGGGTTACGATGCCGAAAGACGACCTTCGGCTCGAGGGACTGATCGACGAGAACGGCGAATTGGTTGAGAGCCACCACGTCCACATCCAGCGGGTCGACGATGGGCAGTGGACGCTGGAACTTGTTGAAGGAATTGATACGCAGCTAAAATAAATGAGACGGCTATCTGTTAGCTGTCACTGAAGTCCCAATCTACGCTCCCAATCACACTCTCTGAGTTCCCATCGATAGCGACGATATTGACGCTTCCTTCCTCAGCGAGGACATCATCGTCGTCTGGGCTAGGTGCACTAGCTTCTGTTTCTTCTAGTGTATGAGTTGTTCCGACTCCACCGAAGTAGAGTTCTACTTCGCCGCTATCTGTAGCATTATTAGCACTATCGTGATCGATGATATCCTCTCCATCACCCTCGTCACCACGGACGACAAACCGTTCAGCATCACCTACCTCTGTGACAGTAAAGGTGATTTCACCCTCTGAATTGCTGATATCGGTACTGACAGCTGCGTTCACAGATCCATCGCCCATATCGTCACCGATGTCCAGCACGAATGCTGCGATCACTGCCGCGAGAATCACAGTTATCGCGACCATGAGAATGACGCCTATAACTGGACTTACTGCTCGCTCTTCTTCTGACCCGACAAGTTTACCACGAATTATTTTCGCATCCATGCTTTTCCTCCTCAGAACTCCCACTCGACGCTTCCAACAACACTTTCCGAGTTTCCATCAATTGCAACAATGTTGGCTTCTCCACCACTGCTGCTGAGTGCGTCCGCATCACCTGTCCCATCAGAACCACTATGATAAAGTGAATGACTTGATCCAACAGTGAGATCATCAAATTCAAGATCTGCTTCCCCACTGTCGATGTCGTCCCCACGAACAACGAATTCTTCTGCGCCACCATCATCTTCAAGCGTAAAGGTGATTGCGGCATCACTTTGACTCGTATCAGTGCTGATGGCCGCATTTACTGGACCATCGCCCATATCATCACCAATGTCCAGCACGAACGCCGCGATCACAGCTGCGAGAATAACCGTAATTGCGACCATGAGAATTACACCGATAACCGGACTCACTGCCCGTTCGTCTTCGCTTCCGATCAGCTTCTGTCTGTATTTGGTCAAATCCATTGTTTGTCACGCACCGCGAGAACGGTTGGAAAGCTTATTCTCGGCGGTCCGATACCACCGTGTGACGCTCAGGGGGATTGGGTTTGCACAACCATCTCGTGCGTCATCCTTCCTGCCGTTCGGTTTTGGTGCTGATAGCAACCAGCCCACTGTGCCCATATATATCTAGAGGTTAGTGAATCTCCCAGAGACTGATAGCGGTTTCATCAATGATAATCAGCGGCTGATAGAATCGCTCCAACGTACCCTTGAAACATCTGAAGCAGCCGATATCGGGCGTTTCAGATATAGGTGATAATGCTTTTGGCAGGGTAGCGACACCACAGCAGTATGACCGAATCGGATCTCGTAACCGCGCGCGACCTCGCGCGCACCTATAGTAGCCACTGAAAGTCAATGCACACCTGATCGCACGACAGCTGTGCGATCAGTGTGTAAATAGTTTCAGTTGTTACTATACAACGGCGGTACGTACAGCGACCCCTGGGCCGCCGTTCTGGACTACCAAGCTGTCATGCGATACGCGAGCCACCACCCGAACTAGGGCTCCGGCGCGATCTCGAGCGCACTGGAAATGCCTCGAGGACGGATTCGCAGCTGGGTCGACGGAAACGAAAAGCCGGATGCCGTTCGCGGGATCGAAGCCGCCTGCGAGTACGGGTGGCTCGATGCGACCTACAGAGATCGGGAGTTCATGGCCCTGAACACGCTCGTTGCGAACGTCTTTTCGGGCGGCTCGATTGTGACGGAGAATTTCGTTCCATTGTTCGCGCTGAACCACGCCGACCACCGCTCACACGTGAACGACGCGCTCGAGGAGAGCCGTTCGAACCGACAGCAGTGCCAGTAGCGGTACTGAGGTCAGGAGTGTCAGGGGTTTCCGCCCTGACACGGAGCAGCGATGCGAGCTGCTCTTTGGAATTCGGACTCAGTTGGTTATTCTGGTGGTTTCGGGTGCCTCTGAGTCCGTTTCGAGTGACGAAGTAAACGATAATAAATGCGCTAGGGGTTGGCAATAACAGCCGGAAACTGAGCGCGAGAGCGGTGAGTTTCGATGCGCTAACTGGTCGACCGGTCCGAGAGGCCCGTAGAGGCGACTATTCGGAGTCTCGAGGGTACCTCGACATCGGCCCACGCACCTCGAGCAGCACTGACCAGTCAGCCCACGGTACTACTGCAACTGACGACTACTAGTCAATAGCCGAGTCGAACGATACGTTATCAGAGGCACGCTCCGGCCCGGCTACCGATTCGGATCCGTTGGACCCGGCCATCCACGGATTCGATGCTAACGGCGGGCGATCACTCCGAATCGACCGCGAGGCCACTGCGTCTCGATGCGCTCGCGGACGGCAGCACCGAGCATCGCTCAATTCTGTCAACGTCGACTCACCATACACTTGACACCGCTTACGGCTACCAGAAGAGTCTTTGCGGACTCATGGAATTATCTCGAGTATGTCTGCCGACGGACTCGACGAGATCGACTACGGAATCCTTCATCTTCTCCAACAGAACGCCCGAGCCACGACGCCGGTCGATATGGCCGATCAGCTGCCGGTAACTGACACGACGATTCGAAATCGGATCGAGCGGTTGGAAGAGAAGGGGGTCATCGAGGGCTATGTACCGATCATCGACTACGAAGCGGCGGGCTTTCCGATGCGGCTCCAGTTTTCCTGTACCGCGGCGACGAACAAGCGCGAGGAGATCGCTGAACGGGTGCTCGAACTTCCCAACGTCGTGAAGGTGGACGAGATGTTGAGCGCGAGAGAGAACATTCGCGCGCTCGCCGTCGCGAGTACCACCGAGGAGGTCAACGATATCGCCGCTCGACTGGACGAACTGCCGCTGACGATCGAACGAGAGAGTTTGCTCCGGAAGGAGCGCATTCGACCGTTCAACCACTTCGGTGAGCACGTCGTCCCGAACGAGTGATGGTCACGAGATAAGATACAGGCATCTTTCTTCGAAAACTCAAACACTTATAAGTTGTAGGTTTGGCTCCAAATAGATTTGGGAGAAGTGTTTTTGTATCGGCGAATAAGTTGCTGACGATGACTGTCGTAGCGGAGCGAAGTGTCGACACCGATTCCGGAGACTCGGCTCGAACCCGTGCCTCACCGAACCGACGAACCGACGGCCGCAAAGATCCTCGTTGGCCGTCGAATACCGCATCGGCAGCATGCGGCAGTCAATATAACGCGCGGCAATCGCCACGCCGAGTGGCACCTGCGCCGGGAGCACAGTCGAGTGTCCGATCGACGATCACCGACCGATGAGTGAGGAACGCTATCGATGCATCTGTCATACGTGCGAATCGGAGCGACTGATCGACGGTCTCGAGAACGCACAGGAAGTGTTCAACGAACACGCCGATATGGCCCACGAGGTCGAACTGCTGAAACGCCAGTCGCGCTGTCGCGATTCGAACTGGCCAGTCGAACCCGAATCCGGGAACGACAGGTCGACTACTGACAGATAGTATCGCCTCACAGACAATCAAACGCTACTCGGGAGCGGGGCCGGTCACGACGAACGCGTGTTAACTGGTGTCCCGTGCATCGACGATTTCGTCGACGCGGATCCGCAAGAGGACGCGCTCTGTTTCGATTTCCATCGGATACTCGTCTTCGTCCATATACCGCCGCGTGAGTTCGTCGATGTGGGCTCGTGCACCCTCAGTCGTCACCTCGTCGACCTCACCGATTATCGACAATCGCCGGTAGGGGTTGTCCGGGTCGATCATACTGACCCCGACGGACGGATCGGCCTCGAGATTGCGCACTTTTCGCCGGCCGCGTTCGCTATTGATCAGGAGCCGCCCGTCGTCGCCGTCGTAATCGATCCAGACCGGTGTGACGTGTGGGTCCTGCTCGTCGCTCAGCGTCGCGATGTGCGCGTACGTTTGCTTCTCGAACAGGTCCTGAAACGAGTCGGGAATGGATTCCATAGGTACGATTCAGCCGTCGGTGACTTCCCTCTGGTGCCTACAGCAGAAGGTGACTGCCGGACTCGAGGAGCGCGGGTCGACGAGCGGAAGCCACCCATCGGCGCTGAAACTGCGGGGCGCGAGCGAGGCTCGTAGCGGTTGACCACGCGAGTGTCGGCTATCGACTTATTCCCGTCGGGAAAGAGACTGTTGCTGTGACACCATCGAAACGGACACGACGGCGGATGCTACAGCTGACAGGTGCCACGGCGTCGGCAGCGCTGCTGGCCGGCTGTGGTGGACCTGGCGAAGAGGAAGAGGGAGACGAAACCGGCACCGAAGAGGGAACCGGAAACGGGCAGGACCTAGAAGATGAAGAGGAAGCTGACGACGAGGACGAAGACGATGTCGCCGGCGAGAACGGGGAAGACGATATCGCTACTGAGGACGACGCGGACGACGAAGGCGACGACGAGGACGATACGTGATGGCGGTCGGCTAGCGCGGCGAAACGGGCTTCCGAAGCAACTTCTGAGTAGTTGTGCGTCGATGACGGATCGCACCTCGGTAGCAGTCAGTACGGATCGTCGAGCAGTTGGGGGAGCATATTAGCTACGACACCGCCGTCTGCTTTGCGGTATCTGCTCCGTTTCGTGGAGATACGCTCGTTCGAAGCGGTTATCGAGTTAGTAACCCGTGACGGAATTGAATGAAACTATTTTAAATTAGATACCAGTGTTCAAAAACGAGTAACAGGTTTACTTTAGATTGTTTTACAATAACTTGCGGAAGTAATAAGTTGCATGATAATGCCAATCACAGATATGTCTGGGATAGACGATAATGAAGGTATCCGAACGCGAGCGCTACCGGTTCCGGCAGTCATCGTCGTAGTAGTCACTGTGGTTCTCTTCACGGCGGCGGTCGGGTTCGCCGCTGGGTCCGTCGGCGCCGGCGACGGCTCAGCCGACCGAACGGATCGAACGCAGTTCGTAAATCCATCGCTCGAGACCGTCGACGACCAGTCGGCATCGCTATCGACCGCCGAAACGGTATCCAGTGATTACGTCGTCACGGCCGACGATACCGAGGCGGAACCGGGCGAACGCGTCACGGTCGATGTCGAGGCCAAAGCGCTGATCGACGACGACGCAGAGATCACCGGCTACGAACTGCTCGTCGAGTACGACGACGAAAGCCTCGCGTTTACCGACGCCGAGACGTTCCTCGCTGACGACGACGATCTCGACGTGGAGTCGAACGACAGCTCGGCCACCGTGGAGTTAGATCCCAGTGCCTTCGAGATCGTCGGTGACGAACTGATCGCCGCGGCTACCGGTGGCGATTCGAGCGTCGAGATGGACGTCACGATCGTCACACTGGAGTTCGTCGTCGTGGGCGAGCACGGCGAGAGCGCCGACATCGACTTCGAGCAGGAGTCGACGATGCAGTCGGGTGCAACGGCGCTCTCCGAATACGACGACGACGAACTGCACTGGGACGGAACCACCGTTGACATCCCCGAAGCGGACGACGAGGACAGTGACGGCGACGGTGACGACGGAATTTCCGACGACGTCCAGGTGGGCGAGCTGTCGGCCGTAAGTCAGGGTGGTTTCGTCGCGTTCGACGAGGAGACCGAGAGCGAGGCGGAATCCGAGGGCGTGCCGTTTCCGGTCGACGACGACGGCGACACGCCGGTCGAGCTAACGGGAGCTATCTTCGACGACGGGACGTGGGAGTCGACCGACGTGTCGTTCCCGACGCTCGATGCCGGCGCGGCCGACGCCGAGGTCGAAGCGCGCGATGGGCTGTCCGGCGAGATCGATCAAGAATCCGACGAACTGACGGTCGAAGGAGAGCTAACCGTCCTGGTCGACGGCGACGAGGACAGACAGTTCAGTTTCGATATCGAGGCGGTCACGGCGGACAGCGGTGAACTGAGCGGGAGTGCCGACTTCGGTAGCTCACCGGCGACCGTTTCAGCCGTCGACAACGAGTATGTCGTCGAGGACCGAACCGGAGACAGCGTCGTCGACGGCTCGCTCGGACTGCCTTCGACACAGGAAGGTCACAACTGGCTGCAACTCGACCTCGAGATCGAGACCGAAGAGGTCGACGTGGCGACCGGGCAAGCCGCAGGCGTCGTCGAAGACGAGAGCGGAGAGTCGATCGAGGGTGCGACCGTCGAAGTCGTCGACGGCGTCGGCGCGACCGAGACCGACGGCGACGGTGCGTACGAACTCCCCGTCGAAGTCGGGACCCACGAGCTTCGCTTCGATTCCGACTCGCACGCCGAAAAGACTGTGACGGTCGACGTCACCGAAGCGGAGACGACGGAGCGGGACGTGACCCTCGAGGCGGGCGACGCCGAGTTCGATGTCGAGATCGATGCCGAAGACGTCACGGCGGCTGAAACGCTCGTCGTGACCGGAACCGTCCACAACGTCGGCACGGGCGTCGGCTCGCAGGCCGTCACCGTCTCGGTCGGCGAGGAATCGACGACGGAGACGGTCGACCTCGCGGGCGACGAGTCGGAAACTGTGAGCCTCGAGTGGGACGTCGACGAGAACGACGTCGGCGAGTACACGGCGACGATCGAGAGCGTGGACGACAGCGCGAGCACCGATGCCCGCGTCAACGAGCCAACCGACTCGGTGGACGGGTCGAACGGGACGGAAGACGAGCAACCGGACGGCGAGAACACGTTCGCCGCTCACAGCCAGGGCGGCTTCATTTCGTTCGCCGAAGATACCGATCGCGAGGGTGCGTTAGAAGCGGGTCTCGGGTTCCCCGCGGAGGGAGACGACGATGAACACATCCGGATCGTCGGCACGATCAACGACGACGGCTCGTGGGAATCCACCAGCACCTCGTTCCCGAACCTCGAAACGGACTCCGGCATCGAAGCCGAGGTCGACGCGCCCGACGGACTCGAGGGAACGATCGACGACGAAACTGGCGAAATGACGGTCGAAGGGGCGCTCGACGTCGCCATCGAGGGCGACGACGACCGGCAGTTCACGTTCGAGATCGCGACGACGACCGGCGAGAGCGGGTCCCTCAGTGGGACGAGTGACCTCGACGAGGACGGCGGCACGGTGACCGTCGTCGACAACGAGTTCCTCGTCGACGATACGACCGGCGACAGCATCATCGATTCCGAGCTCGACCTGCCAGCGACCGAGGAGGGGACGAACTGGTTCGAACTCGAACTCGAGACCGAACTCGATGTCGACGAAGAGACCGCCGCGGAGGCGAGCGAAACCGACGAGGAGGACAGCGGAGACGAGGAAGATGAGGCCGACGACGGGACGACCGGTGCCGGAGCCGGAATCGTGACCGGACTCGGGCTGATCGTCGGACTCCTGAGCGTCGTCTCGGCCAGTGGGCTCCTCTTGGCGGGTGGGATCGGACGATTCAGTTCGTGAAACTGCGGTCGTCTCGCGGGAGCCGGGACGCAGACGGCGTGTCTCCCACGAGACTTTGTAACACGTTCTCGCAACCGGAGGGTCTCGTGGACGAGCCTCGAGCACGGACCAAACGTGTGAAACGTGGTAACGGCTCCGCCGGACTCGCTCGTTCGACGACGGCGGACGGCAGTCGGCCAGCCGTCGCACACTCAAGGGTCGCGGCGAAGCCACGCGTGTGTCTTTCGTGCATCGATCGTCCTCGAACGTCGGTCGCACTCTCGAGGCGGGACTAGGTCGAAGTTGTGGCCGGCGGCGCTACGACGATTGTGTTCGAGATTGGACGTGAGAACGGCGTATCAGCCCGATACTGTGTTCGGTGAGACGATCGTATAGCGGTTCGTCACACGGTTTCGAACCATTACGTGCCGCCGACGGCCGACGTGACAGCGCCGACGATCGCACTGACGAGACCGCTCAGGCCTGCGAGCGCGACGAGGTCGGCCGGGCCGGGCCCACCGCCGCTGCCGGCCCCCGACACACCGATGAAGAGGCCCGAAACGAGGACCAGTAGCGTCGCACCGATCAAACAGCCTACCCCGACCACGATAGCTTCGGTCCGCGTCGAGAGCGTTCGCCCCTCGAAGAGCCCCACGATACTGGAGACCACCGGCGTCGCGAGGGCAGTGACGATCAGGAACACCAGCGGCGTGTACCCCTCGACGATGAGCGCTTCCGTTCCCTCCTGTTCCGGCAGGATTGCCGATTCGATCCAGAGCCACGTCAGCAGACAGAGGAGACCGATCCCGACGCCGACGACGACCATCGAGGCCGTGATTCGTCCGAGTATGTGGAACGGACGGCCCGGGATCGTGAGCCGTATCGTCGACTCCGAGGGGGACTCCTTGAGCGGTTCCCCGGACGCTGGTTCGGGAGTAGCAGGGAGCACCTTTCCTGTCGAATCGTCCCGGCCGGATCGCCGTGACGAGGTGCCGCTCGTTGATTGTTGTGAGGTACTTTCTGTCATACGGGTAGTTCACATTCATTATTGACCATTATTAAAGCAAGGATTACAGAAACGGTTCGATAGTCCCGATTCCCTGCGAGAGGACGAGCGATGTTCCGGTTCTCGAACGGCCTGTATTCCGCCCCTAAACGTCACGATACCGGGGCTGTTCGGCGGATAACAATCCCCCGTCCGCGCTAACTGTATCCGCATGAGACGCCGGACCTATCTCGCGACGGCAACGGGGGCGACTGCAGCGACCGTAGCAGGCTGCCTCGGACTCGGTGGTTCCGACACCGACGAGGAGGCGAACGACGACGAGACCGACGACGACGGCCCACCCGCACTCGATGGACCCGACGAGGACGGGACACTCGACGACTTCGACGATCTCGGCGCGTGGACGGTGATCAGCGGCTCCATGTCGGCCGAGGAGGAGCAGGCCGTCGCGGGAGACCAGTCCGTGCTGCTCGAGACCGACGCCGACGACCAACAGGCCAGAATCGTCCGCGAACTTCCCGAACCCGTCGACTGTTCGACCGTGAATCTCGGACTGGCCGTCGCGAGCGAGGAGACGATCACGCCGATACTCCAGTTGTTCGACGACGACGGCAACGTGATCGACTACCGTGCGACGATTCATTCCGGCGGGCTGCAACGCTGTAACTTCGGCGTCTCGGGGATGGACAGCAGCATCGAACTGACCGAGATCACCGACATCCACATCGCATTTCTCTCTGCCGAAGACTCCGAAGATAGGCTGTTGCTCGACGATCTCTACGCGGTCCCCAGACCCGACGACGGGCAGGTGATGATCCAGTTCGACGGCGGTCACGAATCGATCGAGTCCGAGGGCCTGCCGATTCTTCAGGAGTACGACTACCCCGCCACCGTGTTCGTTCCAACGGATCTGGTCCGCGAGGACGATGACGCCGAAGGCGACTATCTCACCGAGGACCAGGTCGAGGAACTCGACGACGCCGGCTGCACGATCGCGAGTTACGCGGCGAACGGACAGATACTCGACAACTACGACGAGGACGATCAGGCCGATCAGCTCACCGACGCACAGGAGTGGCTCGAGGACGAGGGCTACGATAACGGGGCCCGCTACTTCTCGTATCCGGCCGGTCAGTACGACGAGGATACCCTCGAGCTCGTCGCGGACACCTACGACGTCGGGTTCGCCGGACACCATCCCGTACAGGCCCACGTCGTCAACGCGGCTCGCTATCCCCGCCTTCTGAATCCCGAAACCGAAGATGCCGAGGAGGACCTCGAGCGAACGGCGACACTCGGCGGGATCACCACGCTCTGTTACTACTCGCTCGAGGATGATGACGCGGTCGAGCGGCTCGAGGAGACGTTGGACCATCTCGAGGACTACGTCGACGAGGGTGAACTCGAGGTCATCATGCCAGACGATCTCGAGACCCAGTACGTGTACGACGGCGAGTAGGCAGCCGTCATCGACGAGCCATCGGTCCCGTACGGCCCGAGGATCAGTCCACGATCGAGGACGCCGAGGCGCTGTTTTTCGGTCACGGAACCCGCAAGTCGCAACGGGTATCGGCGTCCAGTACCATCCTCGAGTGATGACTGAGGGACTCGACGCGGACGTCGACGGCATGGACGAGGTCGCCGAACGGCGCGACGAACTGGCTGCTCGCGTTCGGACGCACGCCGGCCAGATCGCGCGCGAACTCGCCGTCTTGCAGGGCGGCGACTACGGGCAGGAGTCGTTCGACACCGACGGCGGTAGCTGGACGGTCAAATACGAGGCCGGCGACGTCCAGTACCTCCGATTCGACCCCAAATCGGGATCCGAGACCTACGTCGTCTCGAGCAAGCAGCCTCCCGAACCCGGTCCGCTCGAGACGGCAATGGCCGACTACGGGAATTTCGTCGCGGCCTACAACGAGTACGTTCGGTCGTTCGACGGTCTGCTTGCGGACGTGCCCGACGAGTTCCCCGAGGTCGAGTCGACGGCGGAACTGGTCGCCGAACGCGACCGAATCGTCCAGCGAATTCGCGAGGTCGGGACCGCGATGGCGGGCGAGCTGTACCGGTACGATGGCGAGTACGGCACCTACTCCACGACGGTGTCGGGAACGCGCTGGGAGCTCAAGTGGGACGGCGACGCGGTCTCCTATCTGCGAGTCGGCGGTTCGGACGGGACGTATCTCCTCTCACAGTACGGTCCACCGTCCGCACCCGAAGTTCGTCGACTCGCCGACGATGTCGGTGCGTTCGTCGAGGCGTTCAACGAGCACGTCGACGATCTCGAGGCGGATCTGTCGCAGGTGTCGCTCGGCGAAGAGTAATAAGGGACTCGGTGTTCGGAGCCGATACCCGGACTGTAGGAGGACGTTTCGATCCGTTACGAGCGTTCTACACGGACCCCGGCAGAGTAAACGGGTCGACAATCAGGGTAACTGACTGACTGGTTTTTCCCTATTTCGACCGCCGTTTTGGATGTAGTATGACTCTATCACGACGTTCGACAATCAAGGCGATCGGTATAGTTGGTGGCGGTTCGGCACTGAGCGGAACTGCACTTGCCGTCAACGAGCACGAAGATGACGAGCGAGACGTTGACGAGGAACCGGACGACGGAGAGATGGGAGCGATTCGCGTCGGTCACTTCTCACCGGACGCTCCGAACGTCGACGTCTACGTCGACGATCAGCAGATCCTCACGGACGTCGCGTACGACGAACTCTCGCCGTATCTGGAGATCGCGCCCGGGACGTACACACTGACGATCACGGCCGCCGGCGACGACGAACCGGTTTACGAGGAGAACATCCCGGTCGACACGGACTACTATACGGCCGCGGCGATCGGCGAAATCGAAGGCGACGACGGCGACGACGAAGTTGAAGGGGCGGAAACCGCCGCGTCAGTCCAGGACGACGATTACGAGGACGACGATTACGAGGACGTCGATGACGAGGACGACGATTACGAGGACGTCGATGACGAGGACGACGATTACGAGGACGTCGATGACGACTACGACGATGCCGATGACGACCTCGAAGAGGAAGCGGTTGACGACGAAGACGACGAAGACGGACCCGGAACGTTCGACGTCCTCCTGCTGTTCGACCGAGAAGCGGTCGAACAGGAGGGCACGTCACAGCTTCGACTGGTCCACGCCTCCCCCGACGCGCCCACGCTCGACATCACGGACGACCAGGGACTGCCGCTCTACGAGGATGTCGGCTTCGGCGAGCCGTCGGGATACGTGTCGTTCGAGCCCGGAGAGCAGACGCTCGAGTTGTTCGAGGCCGGCGAGAACGAGTTCGACGCGGAGTTCGACGAAGACGACCTCGAGGACCAAGAAGACGAGGAAACCGAAGAGCCGGAAACCGCCGCGTCCATCCAGGACGACGAGGACGATGACCTCGATCTGGATGACGAGGACGACGATCTCGACGAAGACGAGGTCATCGATCAGGCTGAACCCCTTTCCTCCGTCGATGTCGACCTCGAAGAGGACACGGTGTATACGGCGTTCGCGATCGGCTACTTCGAGGAGAGAGACGACCTCGACGACGACCGACCATTCGAGATTCGCGTCGCCATTGACGGAGAAGAAGAGGAGGAGGACGACCACGACGAGGCTCCCGACGAAGCCGAGCCGGACGAAGACGAAGTCGACAACGGTGAGGACGACTACGAGGACGACCCAGATGTCGATGACGACGACGATTACGAGGATGACGACGACGACGGATACGACGATTACGATGATGACGACGGGTACGACGACGAAGAGGAAGAAGAGCCGATGACAGCCGACGACTGACCGGGATATCGGCCGGTTCCGGTTCGACCGATCATTTTTCGAGCGCGATCCGACGACCGATGGCAAACGGTACAGACGAACAGCCGCCGATCGAGTTCCCGATATCGATCCCCCACAATCGTCCCCTCCGTACCAGTTCTGAGGGGAACGCGCCTCTGTGAGGTGCTCTATTCGGTGTGAGCGACGGTTACGAAAGTTCGACGAGCGGGTACAGCAGTGTCGACGCGGTGCTCAGCGATCGACCAGTGCTACTGCAGAGTGGCTGGTGGATGAACGTTCGAGACTCAGTGCCGGGACGCCGCGTCCGATTCGAACACCGGATCCGAGGTCGTTCGTCGTTGTCGAGCGACCACTCCCTCGACTGTGACCGGCGGACCACGGACGACCCGCTGATAGAAATCGCTAGCGCATACCTGCGTCTTTAGGCGCAGGTCGAGCGATAGACAGTGTTCGGCCAGTGTCCGAGAGTGGCGACCACTGGATTTCCCACGTTTACTTTCACTCCGCATGGCTGACGTATTTGCCGTCACGGAGCGTAGTGAGTACATAGAACGGATGTCTGCAGTCACAAAAACGCTGAAGTTGCGCCTCGCCAAGCCCAACTCACACAAAGAACGCAAGTTGTGTGAGACCCGCAAGGCGTACCAGCAGGCACTGCAGGCAGCCTTCGACGCCGAATGCACCACCCAGTCAGCCACCAACGACGTCGTCGTCGAGTACGACCTCTCCGGCTATGCGAAAAACGCGCTCAAACAGTATGTCCCGCAACTCTGTGGTGACAGCTACGACGCCAACGAACTTCACGACGACCACCCGGTAAAATTCACTAACGACGGTGTCCAACTCGACCACAAACCAGAGAACGGCATCGAGTGGTACGTCAAAATCCCGCACCACGAGGATTACCACCTCTGGATACCGGCACACGCCAATCCCGACCAACGAGAGTGGCTGGAAGCGGTATACGCTGACGACGCCGAGATGGGTGAAAGTCGGCTCTTCGAGCGAGATGGAACATGGTATCTCCACGTCACCGCCACTCGCGACGTGGAGGTCCAATCCGAGACGTCCGCCGACGAGCGGACGCCCATTGGCGTGGACATCGGAGAAGCGAGTCTCGTCACGGTGTGTCACCGTGATGAGAGCAAGTCTCCGGTTCGCCCTAACCTGTGGGCCGACGATGGTAAGACCGTTCGTCGGCTCCGTAAAACCTACTTCACCGCCACGAGACGACTTCAACGTCGTAGCAGTGAGCGAATCGCTGAGTCCTACGGTGACGCGCTGTGGGGTCAGATTGACGACGTGTTCCACTGTGTGACCCGCGAGGTCGTGGAGTACGCTGAGTCTGTCGAGAATCCATTACTGGTACTGGAAGACTTGACCTACATCCGTGAAAACATGGATTACGGCGAGTACATGAATCGGCGGTTGCACGGATGGGGTTTCGCCAAGCTCCACGCACAGATTCGGTACAAAGCCGCCGAGAAGGGGATTCCCGTCGAGACGGTGAATCCGCGGAACACGTCGAAAGCATGCCACGCCTGCGGTGAACACGGCTACCGGCCACGACAAGCGACGTTCCGTTGCTCGAACGACGATTGTTGGGTCAGTGAGTACCAAGCCGACGTGAATGGGGCGATAAACATCGCAGACCGCTACCGTAGTGGAGAGAGTCACTGCCGAAGCGTCCGAACTTCCCGGCAGAAGGCAAGTGACAATGACTCGACTACGGATGGGGCCTCTTTGACCGGGCCACAAGACAGCCACGCAGATGCTGAAACTCAGCAGGAGACGCGTGGAACGTATGCGTCTTGAAACTAACAGGCCGCTTCGCTCGGCCTGAAATCCTATGGTGGGATTCCTCCGCGTTCACGCGGAGGAGGAGGTCAATCCCTGTCTTCGACCGCAAGCCGTTGGTCGACGCGAGAGTTCGATCGGTGAGGAGTACCTCCAGTAGCTGTGGCCCGTCAGATGCAGCACACGGCTCGAGAAGAGCCAGGAGTGTCAGACGTCGACGTACTGGTCGACCCACTCCTGACGGCGCTGCAGGACACGTCGCCCCTTCGGGGTCAGGGCGTAGTAGTTCGTCCGACGATCGAGTTGGCCTTTCTCGACGAGTTCCTTCTCGACCAGCGTGTCGAGATTGGGATACAGCCGGCCGTGGGTGACCGGCTGATCGATGTACCGATTGATGTCGTCGAGTATCTCCTGTCCGGACGGACGGTCTTTACCTGCGATTACGTACAACAAGTCACGTTGGAAGCCAGTTAACTGATCCATGGATCACCCTCTGAATGACGACGTTCACCGATCTGTGGCTTTGTTATAGAGCAGGTACGATCGGCCGAGCGTCCGGAACGCACCGCGTAGGACCGGCTCCCGCACGGCCCAGCGCGCAGAGCGTCGACGACGACTGCGTGACGCGGCGTTTTTGACGGGCACGGCCGTACAGCCCGGTATGCCTCCGGATCCGCTCGCGTGGGAGACCCAAGATCGTCGGGTAGCCTATTCCTGCCCGGGCTTCGACATCGTTAACGAGTCCGTTCAGCTGCCCGACGGGACCGAAACCGAGTTCGACCACCTCTCCGAGCCGGCGAGCGTCTGCGTGCTCCCGTTCGCCGCCGACGGCGACGTGGTCTGCATCGAAGAGTGGCGTCAGGCCGTCTCACGGATCAACCGCGGTCTCCCCGTGGGCGGGACCGAACCGGACGACGACGATCTCGAGGCGGCCGCCCGCCGCGAACTCGCCGAAGAGACCGGCCACGAGGCCGAACGTCTCGAGCCGCTGGTGACTGTCGAGCCGGCAAACGGTATCGCGGATTCGGTGCTTCACTTCTTCGTTGCCCACGGCTGTCGGCCGACTGCCGAACAGCAACTCGACCACAACGAGAGCATCCGCGTGACCCGGCAGCCGTACGAGGAGTTGCTCGAGGCCGTCCGCGACGGCGAGATCCGCGACGGGCGGACGGTGCTCGCCGTCTCGTACTATCAGCTGCTCGAGACAGATCCCTAAAAATCGCGACGCGGTGCGATCGGTCAGCTGACCGATCGGTGGTCACGGTCGGTCCTCAATTTAGAACGCCGATCGAGCCCAGCTCATCGTCGTTCTCGTTTTCGTCGATGTCGTCATCGTCATCGGTGTCCGCCTCGTCGTCTGCCATTTCGTCGTCATCGTCGTCAGCGACGTCCTCGAGGTCGGCCGTATCGCCGAGGGTAACGGTATCGGCGTTCAAGGTATCGACCGACATTGCCGACGCGGATGCCTCGGAGACAACGACCTCGTCTTCTTCGTCAGTCGCTTCGTCGTCGGCCTCATCGTCCATCTCGTCCTCGTCGTTAGCATCGTCGTCCTCGTCGTCCTGGATGGCAGCGTCGGTCGCTGCCTCGTCGTTCTCGTCGTCAGCCGCGTCGTCTTCGTCGTCAGCTTCCTCGAGCGAGTCGATAGTCATCGAATCGATCGAGACGCTTTCGACGTCGAACTGCTCGATGGTGAGCGAGTCGACTTCGTCACCGTTCGCGTCGTTAGCCTCTTCGTCTTCGTCGTTGGCATCGGTCTCGTCATCGTCGTTGGCATCGGTCTCGTCTTCGTCAGCCTCCTCCTCGTCCTCGTCGTCGTCATCGAAGAGACCGCCGAGGAAGTCGCTAACCTGATCGATGATGCCGTCGTCCTCCTCGATCTCGAGATCGTCGACCGTCATCTGTTCGACGTCCATGGACTCGATAGTGAGCTCATGGACGGTGAGTGCGTCAGTGTCCTCGTCGAGGAAGTCGACCTCGCCGTTCTCGTCAGCCTCGTCGTCTTCCTCGTCGACGCCGACATCGTCCTCATCGTTCTCCTCCTCGTCTTGGACGGCAGCAGCGGTTTCTGCCTCGTCGTCCTCGTCAGCGTTCGCATCGTCGTCCTCAGCCTCGTCTTCGTCAACCGCTTCGTCCTCGTCGGCGTCCTCAGCCTCGTCGTCCGCAACCGGCTCGCCGTCGAGTTCGAGATCCGTGAACGAGACGTTCTCGAGTTCGAGGTGCTCGATCTCGATGTCGGAGATCGTCACCTGTTCTTCGGCGTCGGCGTCGTCGTCCAGCTCGTCGTCAGCCTCCTCGTCGTCCTGCTGGATGGCGGCGCCGGTCTCCGTTTCTTCGTCGTCAGCACCGTCCTCTTCGCCCTCGTCCGCCTCGGCTTCGTCGTCAGCCTCGTCAATCTCGTCCTCGAGTGCCTCGTCGTCGACGTCAAACTGATCGACGTTCAGTTCCTCGATCGTCGCGTTCTCGACGGTGACGTTCTCGAGTTCGAGCGTCTCGACCTGTACGTTTTCGAGTGATGCGCTCGTGTCTCCGGCGTCGTTCGCCCCTGCGGATGCGCCAGCGAGGGCGGGACCCCCCGAAACGGCAACCAGCAGCGCCACGAACACCACACCAACTGTCTGCAATCGTGAATCCATGCACTCGCTGGTACCAGCCGATCACGGCTAAAACGAGCCGACTGTTACGGCGTTATCTCGGAGAAACGCACAGTTAGCCGCCACGACGAGAGCGCTAATCTCGTGTTCATCGTGTTTCGCCCGGTAACGGCCTTCAGTGGGCGTTAACCGACCGAATCCGCCTTGTGCCTGCGATCGCTACCGACTTATCACAACCGGCGAAGAACGGACCGTTACCTGGTCCGGTCGACGGACCGAATCGCTGAGACGGGTATAGAACGGTCTCTCGAGCGAACGTGGTCCACAAAAAGAACGGCAACCGGGTAACGCGGTCAGCACCGTGCTGACCGGTGTGATACAGCGTGTCGATCAGTTCAGGACGCCGAGGATTCCGTCGTCATCCTCTTCGTCGTCGTCCTCGTCATCCTCGTCTTCATCGTCGTCGAGGAGGTCATCGTCTTCCTCGTCGTCGTCCATCTCGTCGTCATCGGCTTCCTCATCGTCGACGTCCTCGAGGTCGGCGGCGTCGCCGAGCGTCAGGGTCTCGGCGGTTGCGTCACCGACGTCGATCGTGGACGCGGAGACGTGTGCGATGGTCTCCTCGTCAGCGTCTTCGTCCTCGTCCATCTCGTCGTCAGCCTCGTCGTTTTCGTCGTCAGCTTCAGCGTCGTCGGCCTCGTCGTCATCAGCCTCGTCGTCAGCTTCCTCGACCGTCTCGACCGTCATCGAGTCGACGGTGATCTCGTCAACGTCGAACTGCTCGATGGTGAGTTCGTCGATCTGCTCTTCTTCGACGTCGTCATCCTCGTCCATTTCGTCTTCGTCGTCGACACCGACATCATCGTCCTCGTCGTCGACGCCAACGTCGTCGTCATCCTCGTCCTGGATGGCGGCGTCAGTTTCCGCCTCGTCGTCATCGTCGGCCTCCTCGTCGTCAGCGTCGTCCATCTCGTCGTCTTCGTCCATGGCGTCGTCAGCGTCCTCACCGACGGTCAGCTCGTCGATGGTCAGCGTCTCAACGTCCATGGTTTCGATGGTGAGCTCTTCGACGGTGACCTCGTCAGCGTCCTCGTCGATGAGGTCGAGTTCGTCGTCGGCCTCATCGTCCATCTCGTCTTCGTCGTCGACGCCGACGTCATCGTCCTCGTCCATCTCGTCCTCATCGTCGTCCTGAACGAGGGCATCAGTTTCCGCCTCGTCGGCGTCGTCGTCGAGGGCGTCATCCTCGTCGTCCGCATCAGCGTCCTCGAGTTCCTCGTCCTCGCTGATTTCGAGGTCCTCGATGGAGACGTCCTCGAGTTCGAGGTGCTCGATCTCGATGTCCGAGATCGTCACTTCTTCCTCGTCAGCGTCGTCGTCGACGCCGACGTCATCTTCTTCTTCGTCGTCGGCCATGTCGTCGTCATCGTCCTGAATTGCAGCGTCGGTCGCTGCCTCGTCAGTATCGTCGTCTTCGTCGTCAGCCGCGTCGTCATCAGCTTCGTCGAGTTCATCCTGAAGCGCTTGCGTGTCAGCGTCGAGTTCCTCGACGTTCAGCTCCTCTATCGTCGCGTTCTCGATCGTAACGTTATCGAGTTCGAGTGTTTCGACTTCCGTATCTTGAAGCGTTACGCTCATCTCGCCAGCATCGTCGCTCGCTCCTGATGATGCGCCTGCGAGGGCGGGACCTCCCGAAAGGGCGACCATCAGCGCGACGAACACTACACCGAGTTTCTGCGATCGTGAATCCATGCACTCTGTGCTACTGGCGGATAACGGCTAAAACGAGGCGACTGTTACGAGATTGTCTCGGGGAAAGTCACAGTTTGAAACCGTGCAACAGTCCCTAATCCGTGGTTCATCCTGTCGTCTGAAAGGACAGTATTCATCTGGGTCTGGCTACCGATTGCTGAGAAATTGCCCTTGTGCCTGCGCTCGCCACCATCTTATCGTAACCGCCCGTGATCGGGCGTCTACCGCGATGTTCGTATGTCAGGGAACGATCGAATTACGGCTCCTCGACAGTCGTCCGTCGAAAACCGTCATGACTTACGTCGGACGGTCCAACAGCCGACCAATGCGCGAGTGCTTCGAAGTCCGGGATACCGACGCCGGCGGGCGAATCGGCGAACTCACCGTCCCGAGAGCAGACGTTACCGTCGAGACACCGGCGCTCCTGCCGGTGATTAATCCGAATCTGGATACGATCGCTCCCCGTCGACTCGCCACGGAGTTCGGCGCCGAGATCCTCATCACGAACTCGTATATCATCCACGAGACCGAAGACGTCCGCGAGCGCGCCCTCGAGGACGGGCTTCACGAGTTACTCGAGTTCCCCGGCGCGATCATGACCGACTCGGGCTCCTTTCAGCTCTCCGAGTACGGCGACATCGACGTCACGACCGAGGAGATCCTCGAGTTCCAGCGCGAGATCGGCTCCGATATCGCCACGCCGGTCGACATCCCGACGCCGCCGGACGTCGACCGCGAGCGCGCCGAGGCCGAACTCGAGACGACCCAGGAACGCCTCGAACTCGCCGAGACCGTCGAGACGGGCGACATGCTCGTGTCGGCACCGGTCCAGGGGTCGACGTATCCGGACCTCCGTGAGGCGGCCGGTCGTCACGCCGATTCCACCTCGCTCGACGTCTTCCCCGTCGGCGCGGTCGTCCCGCTGATGAACGACTACCGCTACGACGACATGATCGACGTCGTCGCCGCCGCCAAGCGCGGCCTTGGTGCCGACGCGCCGGTCCACCTCTTCGGTGCCGGCCACCCGATGATGTTCGCACTCGCCGCCGCGATGGGCTGTGACCTGTTCGACTCTGCCGCCTACGCGCTCTACGCCCGCGACGATCGCTATCTCACGGTTCGAGGGACCCGTCACCTCGACGACCTCGACTACCTGCCCTGTTCGTGTCCCGTCTGTACCGAACACTCGCCCGACGACCTCCGCGCGCTCCCCGACGACGAGCGCGAGTCCGAACTCGGCGCGCACAACCTCCACGTCACCTTCGAGGAGATCCGCCGAATAAAACAGGCCATCCGCGCGGGCAACTTGCTCGAACTCGTCGAGCAGCGCGCTCGCGCCCACCCGACGATGCTCGACGGCTACCGCACCCTGCTCGATCACGCCGCCCAACTCGAGCGGAGCGACCCCGTCTCCAAGGGCTCTTTCTTCTATACCTCCGCCGAGAGCGCACGGCGGCCGGAAGTCCTGCGCCACCACCGGCGCCTCGAGCGACTCGCCGTCCCCGACTCGCTGCTCGTCACCGAGGGGAGTTCCCCGCGCGGCGACGAGTACGACGACTCCTGGCGCGTCGAGCCGCCGTTCGGTCCGTTCCCCCGCTCACTCTCGAAGAGTTACCCGCTCACCGCCGAGGTGCCCGACCGGACGGACCGCGAAGCGCTCGAGGCCGCAGCAGACGGCGTCGCTCGGCTCGCGGCGGCGAATCCGGACGCCGACATCACCCTCGGACACCGTGGCTGGCCGACCGGCGTCCTCGGTCGCCTCCCAGCAAACGTGGCGGTAATCGATCTCTCCGACACCCAGACGTAATTGTACGAAAAACTCACGGCGGGTGAGGATACAATCGGACAGTGTCAACCGTTGTCTATGAGATGATCCCGTTCTAGAAGTGTACCAGACAGTATATTCTGAACAGGTACGAAGGTTCAGTTGTGCCCGATCTGTCCACAACTAATCTCGTTATTGGATTGTTCGTCGTCATCGTTCTCGGGAGTGTCGGGCTGTTCGTCATCGACGCCGACTCGACGACACCCGATCCCGCCGCGTTCGACGATACGGTTCAGGACGGGCTCACGTTCGAGGCAGAGCTCGCACTCGGTGACGACGTCGAACTGCCTCGCATGCAGGTATTTTACTCGCAGTATCAGTACGTCGTCGGCTACTACGGCGTCGAGACGTTTGTCGAGGCCCAGCGACAGCCGGAACACGAACAGCGGTTCGGCTATCCGCAGACGACGTACGTCACCGACTACAGCGACACCAGTGTCGAGTTGACGGACGAGGGGTATCCAACCACGGAGGCACAGCCGGGGTGGACCGACGCCGAAGCGGCGTGGTTCGTCGTCGGCAGTGACGCGGAGACGCCGGCTGGAGAAACCGTCGTGCCGTTTGCCGATCAGAACGAGGCGACGTCGTTCGCCAACGAATACGGAGGCAGCGTCCACGACTGGGAGTCGGTCCTCGAGGTCGAGTTCGAGCACGACGACGCAACGGTCGCACGCGACCGAATCGACGACCGCCAGCAACTGGCCGACGAACGGATCGAGACTGCCGATCCGCTCACGGACCGGCCGACGTCGCTGACCGTCGGTGAGGATACGGAAACCGTCCAGGAGGCGCTCGAAGAGGCACCCGATAACACGACCATCGTGATCCCCGAGGGGACCTACGAGGAGACGCTCGAGATCGAGCGACCGGTTACGCTCGCCGGCAACGGTAACGTGACGCTTCGCGGTGATGGAAACGGGTCGGTTGTCACGGTCACCGCCGATCGAGTGGCGATCGAAGGCGTCGATATCGACGGCGTCGGGAACGTCACGAGAGGGGGCGACGAGCTTCCGGTCGATATCGACGACGAGGAGTGGGACGCGGCGTTCGTTCAAAATTACGCCGGCACCGACGCCGGAGTCGCGGCCTACACCGCCGACGAACTTCTGGTTCAGGACGTCGACATCGACACACCTGCAAGCGGGATAATCGCCTACGATAGTACCGATGCCGTCGTTCGAAACGTCACGGTTTTCGGACCCGACGACCCGACGAACGGACTCGCCGGCGTGCTGGCGTTTCAGTCCTCAGCGGTAGTCGAGAACTCGACGATCCACGGGACACCCAACGGTGTGTACCTCTACCGTTCTCCGACGACGGTCGTCCGTTCGAACACGCTAGCGGGCAACCAGTTGGGGATCCATCTGATGCACACGGACGATACGCTCCTCGCGGACAACGAGTTGCGAGACCAGCACAACACCGGACTCTACATCATGACCGGTCCGGAACGAAACGCGGTCGTCGGAAACTCGTTCCACGACGCGCCAGTCGGTCTCAACGTCGTCGGGACCAACACGTACGTCGCGGACAACTTCGTCGAAGGTGCCGAAATCGGGATGCGTATCGGCACGACGTCCTCGATCTACGAGGGTAACGTCATCGCCGGCAACGACATGGGAGTACGCGTCACGGCCACGCTCCCGACGAATCAGGTTACCGGGAACGACTTCGTCGGAAACGACGAGCACGCCATCGCCGGTACCGGGTCGCTACGGATCTGGAGCGACGGTAACACCGGAAATTACTGGCAAGGGGGTGCTGGAGTCGCCGACGGCAATCGGTCTGATCGGTCGTACACGCCGACCAACCCCATCGACAGCCAGTTACACGTGACCGACGGAACGCCGACGCTCGTCCGAGCACCGGCACTCAAGGCGCTTGCCGGCCTCGAAGGGTCGGTGCCCGGAATGCGAACCGGGAGTATCGTCGACCAGGCACCGGCCTGCGAGCCAACCAATCCGGAGCGACTCGAGGGGACCGAGTGGGACGCCCACGCCTGGCCCTGCTACGAGACGACGCGAACGACCAATGACTGACGCACACCCAACACTCGAGGCAGACGGCATCGATCACGACTACGGGACAGTCTCCGTCCTAGAAGACGTTTCAGCGACCGTACCTCGTGGAGCGGTAACGGCTCTGATCGGGCCGAACGGCTCGGGCAAGACGACGCTAATTCGTGCACTTGCCGGACTCCACGAGCCTACGGGAGGGACAATCACATATCACGGGCCTGAGACTGCCCGCCGAATCGGGTATCTTCCACAGCATCCTGCATTCCGACCCGGATTCACGTGTCGGGAGACGCTTCGGTTTTACGCGTCACTCGTCGGTGCCGGTGACTCGGCCGCGATGAAACACCTGGACCGTGTTGGGCTCGTGGATGCAGCCGATCGACCCGTCGAGGCGCTCTCCGGTGGGATGACACGACTGCTCGGGATCGCACAGGCGACGATCGGCGATCCGCCCGTCGTCGTGCTCGACGAACCCGGGAGCGGACTGGACCCGGGGATGAGCGCCCACGTCTTCGACGTCGCAGCCGACCTCGCCGACGACGGCATCGCGGTCCTGTTGAGCTCCCACGACCTGGAACTCGTCGAACGCGTCGCCGACCAGGTACTGGTGCTCTCCGACGGACAGATCGTCCAGCGAGGATCCACGACGGCCCTCGAGGCTCGATACGGCGTCGACTCGCTGTGGTCGGTTTACGAGAACGCCATCGGGGGCGACCTCGACACCGTTCGCGTCCAGGGTGGGCACGCATGACCGAGGACGGAGCGGCGGCCAGCCGGGACGAACGGGCCCCGACCGACCACCAACCACCGACGGCTCCGGGATCGATGCGACTCCTCGAGACGATCGTCCGGCGAGAACTGCAAACGCTCGCCCGCACCCGGACGTTCTACGTGCTCGCGATTGCGTTCGCCGCCGTCGTACTGGGCATCGCCTGGGTCGGCGAGAGTGTGCGAGCGGGCTACGTTCCGACGCTGGTCGACCTGCTCACTCCACTGGAATTGCTCGTCCCAGTTGTCGCCGTCGCGTTCGGATACCGTGCCATCCTCGGCGACGAGCAGCGGGGTGAACTGGACGTCCTGGAGACGTATCCCGTCTCGAGTCGCGAGATCGTCCTCGGCGTCTACATCGGGCGGGCGATCGGCCTCCTCACCGTCGTCGTCGTCCCGCTCGTCCTCGCCGGGCTCGCCGTCGCGGTCACCGAGAGCGACGTCCTAACGATCTACGCCTCGCACGCGGGCGCTGACTCCCCGATCCTGTTTGCCCGGTTCGTCGTCCTGACTGCGCTGTTCGCGCTGGCGGTGCTCGGCGTTGCCATCGCGATTTCGGCGATCGTAAGCGGGACGCGAAGCGCACTCGCTCTCGCGGTTGTCGCGCTCGTCGTCCTTCTGGTCGGCCTGGACCTCGCGCTCGCATACGGGTTCTCCGCCGGGATAATCGGCGACGGCGGACTCGTCCACTCGCTCGCGCTCAGTCCGCTCAGCGCCTACCGGGGGCTCGTCTTCGAGAGCGCCGTCGTCGTCGCCGCGGGTACCGGCCCGGCGGTCGCCGCGCCCGTCTCGAGTCTCGTGAGTCTCGTCGTCTGGACGGCCGGCTCGCTCGCGCTCGCGACGTGGGCCGTAAATCGGTGACATCGCCTCGGAAACCGTCTTCTCGAAAACAGTGACTGCGCCGCGTCGCCGCGCTTACATCAGGGACATGATGAGGTCCTGCGTCACCTCATCGTGGTCGTAGAGTTCGCCGCCGTACTCCGCCTGAAAGTCGTCGGCTTCGTCGGCGTCGCTGAACGGAATCAGCGAGCCTCCCATCGCCCCCTCCACCTCGCTGTCGCCGACCAGGGTGAGCTCCGTTGCGTTGCCAAAAGCGTCGGCCTCGAGGTGTCGAGTTGGCACGGGTGCGTCATCGCCGTCTTCGATCTCGTAGTCGACCGCCGAGTAGTCGGTCAGGTAGGTGACGGTCGGTTCGGCCTCGCCCTCGTTGTCGAAGGTAAACGCGTACGTACACAGCGAACTGCAGAACTGTGCCGGACGGTCCTCGTCGAGGTCCTCGTCGAAGACTTCCGTCGGTTCCTCGTAGTGTGTCTGGCCGGCCGGACCGGGGTGGCTTCCGATCCGCATCGTACAGTTATCACAGTCCTGATCATCGTCGATCTCGATCGCGTCTGGAACGCTGGCCTCCTCGCCGTCGAGGCAGCCGGCGACCGCGCCGAGACAGACTGTCCCAACGCTGCCCAGGACGGTTCGTCGAGTCACGATCCGACCGGTCGTGTCGGTTGAATCCATACTCGAGATTGGAAGTCCCGAGGTAAACCTAATCTGGTCTAATTCACGAAACTGACCGTCAGAACCGCTCACAGTGGGTTCGTCTTCGATAGTCCTACCAGACGCTACTTGATCGGGTCGTCCTTAGAGACGACCGATGCACCGACGATCGATTCTCGCTACAGGCGCAAGCGTCGGCACCGGGCTCGTTGCAGGCTGTCTGACCGAGCGAATCGCCGGCGACGAGACGGCCGACGAGGCAGTACTCGAGCCGCCGGAGGAGGAACACGCACACGGCGACGACTACGCGTACCCGACGTACGGCGATCCGTTTCCGACCATCGAACTCCAGGATCCGCTGGCGGAGACGACCGTCGATACCGGGACGATCGACGACGAGTGTCTGGTCTGTACCGCGTTCTACGCGACGTGTCCGGCCGAGTGTATCCCCCTGATGAACGCCATCGCTACAGTTCAAGAACAGAGCGTCGAGCGGGAGATCGACGACGCGGTCCGATTCCTGGCGATCACCTTCGATCCGGACCGAGACACCCCCGAGGAACTCCGCGACCACGCCGCGATGGTCGAGGCCGACCTCGAACGGGGCAACTGGCACTACCTCCGACCGGCCGACGCCGCGGAGGCCGAGTCGGTCGTCAACGACGACCTCGGGATCCTCTACGAACGCGAGGGCGACGGACCGATGGCGGAGTTCGCCCACATTACGGTCACGTTCCTCGTCAACCCCGATGGCTACGTCGAACGGAGCTATCGGGGCGAGAGCCCGGACGTCGACCGGATCAGTGACGACCTCGAGGCGGTCGTCGACGCGATGGAATGACACAGACGTGTCACGACCCCGGGCTCGACCCGACCGCCGTCGAGCCCGTCGGACTCGTGGTCTTCGTCCTGATCGGGCTGTTCGGCGGGGCCCACTGTCTGGGGATGTGTGGCCCGCTCGTAACCACCTACGCGGATCGCCTCCGCGATGCAGGCGACGGGGCCCGGACTCGACGAGACGATACCGTCACGCTCCGGGCGGTTCGCCAGCACGCGCTGTTCAATCTCGGCCGAACGATTAGCTACGCGCTTCTCGGCGGGCTCTTCGGCCTCGTGGGCTCGCTCGTATTCGTCACGCCGCGGGCGGTTACCGGCGTCGTAACGGACATCCACGCAGTTGCCGGGATCGTCGTCGGCGGACTGATCGTCGCGATGGGGATCCACTACCTGTTCGGACGGGGCGTGTTCGGCGGCTCCGTCGGCACGTCGCTTTTCGACCCCGTTCTCGGTCGCGCACAGCGGTGGCTGCTCAAGCGCATCGACGCGTGGGTGAACGACGGCCGCATCCTCGGTCTGGGCGCGGCTCACGGGCTGTTCCCCTGTCCCATCCTCTATCCCGCCTTCCTCTACGCGTTCGTCCAGGGGTCGCCGATGGGCGGGGCCGCCGCACTGGCCGCCCTGGGCGCCGGGACGATTCCCGCGCTGTTCCTCTACGGGACGCTCTTTCAGTCGCTCAGCGTCGAACGGAGGATCGCGCTGCACCGCGTCCTCGGCCTGGTGTTCGTCGTGCTCGGCTACGTGCCGCTCCAGCACGGTCTCGCGGTCCTGGGCGTTCCCGCACCGTCGCTACCGATTCCCTACTATCAGCCGTTATAAAACAGGTAACACTGGACTCGATCCGATCTCGAATCGCCGCGTCGTCGGAACCGCTGAGAGGGCCATCCTACCGGGTTTCCAGTGGGACCACAGCAGGGTCGCGGTTGCATCGGTACCGACGGACAACGGGCCGTCTCAGGCTTCGGGCTGGGACGTGTCCGCGGCGACCCTGGCCGGTTCGGCTGCGAGCGTCCCGTCGATCGCGATCTCGAGGCAGTCACCGTGCGTAACGGTGATGTCGTGGCCGTCGTAGGTAAACTCGAGTTCGCCACATCGCGGGCCGCCGCGTCGCGTCGGCTCGAACAGCGCGTCCAGTGCATCGGGATCGATCCACTCGTAGAGCGGCGGGAGTTCGGTCGGAGCGACGCCGCGTCGCGTCGAAACTGCGGTGATGACCGCAATGCTCACGGACTCGTCGAACCCGTTGTCAGTGGAACCGATGGATGTGTTGTTCACGCCGTATCCAAACGGACGGGCAGATAAAAGGATGGCGTCGATACGACCACACTGACTGAATTATTCGAGCGATAGTTTTGTGCTTCAAACATTCGTGGCGTCTCAAGAGTCTTATCTATTCATTCGTCCGCCCCAAATTGTCATTGCGACGGTCTCGGCCAGGCAGACGGGCATCGCGACGGTGTCGCGAACGACGCCTGTCGGGGCGGCCGTGTCGATCCTGAACGACCACCGGCCGTCGACACCCAGCGATCGAACATCAGAACAGCAAAGGTGTCGGCGGCGTCTGGTTCGCGTATGCTCGGGGTCACGTCGCTCGTGCTCGGTTTGATCGTCTTCGTGCTGTTCGGGTCGTGGCTGGTCAGGCGATTCCGGGGCGGGAGCCAGTCGACAGCGCAACGGGAGTCGTACGAACGCCACAAGGACGCCCAGCAGCGCGAGCCCCCGGTCGATATCGGCGACGTCCGGGAGGTCGGCGTCCAGGAGTTCTCCGAACACCACTCCGGCGAGCAACAGGCCGTCTGCAAGATTGAGGGGTTCGTCGTCTTCGTCGAGGACATCCCGAGCGACGTCGCGGTCGGTGACGTCCTCGAGGTCAAGGTCCTCTCGTTCAACCGCGGTCACACCTCCGCGACGGCGACGTTCGTCGCTCGAGCCTGAGTGGCGAGGCGGTTCAACTCTCTTTTCGCGAAGCGCTTCCCCCTCATCCCGACAGCGAGACGAGCGTTGCGCCGACCACGACGACCAGCGCCGCGACGCCGACGGGCCAGGTGACGCGCTCGAGTCGCCGCGGCAGGAACAGCACCGAGAGAACCACCACGAGCAGCGGCGTCAGCTGTAGTAAGGGCATGACTACGACCACGGGGGCGATCTCGAGGGCCGCGAAGTAGGCGACGAAGCCGACGGTCGTCGAGATCCCGCCCGCGACGAACCAACCGGTAGAGGCGGCGCGGATCGGTATCGGCCGTAACGAGTCGGTCCAGCGGAGGTAGCCGACGAAACCGACCGTCGCGACAACCGCCATGACGACGATTCCGGGCAGCGTCGGCGTTCCCGCGGCGAGCCCCATCGAGATGAAGATCGGCTCGATTCCGATGCAGGCGGCGGCGACCAGCGGCACGACGAGCGTCGCGCCGGTCTCCCGAATCGACTGCTCGGGACCCGTCGCGGCCGCGGTTTCCCACGAGACGACGGCGATGCCCGCGACGATCAGGACGATTCCGGCGAAGTGGACGGCCGTCAGTCGCTCCTCGAGAAAGACCACGGCGAACACCGTCGCGAAGAAGACGTTCGAGGCGATCACGGGCGACGTGAGGTTCGCGCCGATCTCCTGGATACTCTTGAACGTCAGCAGACGAGCGACGAACATCCCGGCGAGGCCGGCCGCGCCGAACGAGGCGACCGAGTAGGGCGTGAACAGATCCACGTAGGGCGGCGAGTACAGCACCAGCACGGGCGGCGTAAGCAGCGCGATGTTACAGCCCAGGACGACGAGCACTCCATCTGTGACCTCGCCGGTCTCCGTTCCGAGCCGTGCGAAAAGAAACTGTCCCGCAAACCCTACCGCGGCGACGCTCGCCAACAGTACGCCGAGCAGCGAGTCCGACACCTCGAGGACCATGCGCCCCGGTTTCGAGTGCGGGTGGATAACGGCACCGAACACCGATTCCGCTCGCACTCTCGATCCATCGATCGCTCGGACCACCGGCACCGTCGTTCGGAACGCACAGTCGAGCCCACGGGGCGAACCGCGACCGACAGCCTCTTTCACCCTCCCGCTCGCAGGTTCAGGTATGACCGATTATTTCGAAGTCCACGAGCGCGACGGGGCCGCTCGCGTGGGCGAACTCCGCCTCGAGTCGCCCGTGACGACCCCCGCGCTCGTCGACGACGTCCTCGAGGACGCGGGATCGCTCTGGAGCGCCGACCGGACCGTCCCCGATGGCGACGAGTCGACGCTCACCGTCCTCCCCCACCGGGCGTTCCCCGGCGGCACCGCCGCGGAAGTCCAGGATTCCTTCGCCGTCGACTCGCCCGACGTCGACTATCCGAGCGTCGCCGTCGTTTCGAGCGAGAGTGCGACGAATGAGGGGACGGACGCCTACGCCGTCTCCGACGTCCAGTCGGTCACGGGCCACGGCGCGGCGCTCGTCGAGGCCGTCGTGAACGTTCGCGAAGCGATTCCCGCCGACACCGCGCTGTACTTCTCCGGCGTCGCAACGCCGCGCAACGTCGCCGTGCTCGCTTACGCCGGCGTCGATCTCTTCGACGAGACCGCAGCCGTCGTGAAAGGGACCGAGGGCCGATACCTGACGACCGACGAGGCGTACTTCCTCGAGGACTTAGAGGAACTCCCCTGCTCGTGTCCGGCCTGCCAGCAGCCTCGCGAGGAGTTCACCCGCGAGGACTGCGCCGAGCACAACGCCAACGCGCTGCGAGCCGAACTCGGCATTGTGCGCCGTCGCATTCGAGACGGGCGGCTGCGAGATTACGTCGAAGGTCAGGCCCGCCAGGACCAGTGGCTCACCGCCTCGATGCGCGAACTCGACTCGCAGTGGGGCTACCTCGAGGAGCGCACGCCCATCCTGCGCGACGCTCAGATCAACGCCGCGACCTCGGATACGATTCGGCGCGTCGAGATCCAGCGCTACGCGGACCGGGTGACGAGCCGCTACCGAAATCGGTTCCAGAACCCGCTCGTGCTGGTCCCCTGCTCGGCGGCGAAACCCTACAGTGAGTCCCAGAGCCACCGCCAGTTCCACGACGCCATCCAGTGGCGCGGCCACCTCGTTTCGATGACGAGTCCGATCGGGGTCGTCCCCCAGGAACTCGAGACGACCTACCCGGCCCAACACTACGACACCGTGGTCACGGGCCGCTGGTCCGAAGAGGAGAAGCGATTCGTGAGCGACGTCTTACAGCGGTATCTCGAGCGCAACGACTACCCCGAAATCATCGCCCACGTTCCCGACGAGGGCTACCGCGATATCGTCGGCCGCGTCGAGGAGGAACTGGACCTCGAGGTCACCTACACCGTCCCCGAGGGCGGCCACCCGACCGACGAGGCGTCGCTCGCGAATCTCTCGAGTGCGCTGTCCGGCCAACTGAAGTACTCGAAACGGGAGCGCGAGCACAACACCGTCCGCGCGATCGCGGACTACCTGCTCGGCGACGGCGCGGGCGACGACCTCTTCGCGGAGATGCAGACGACGAGTCGCTACCCGAAGATTCAGGTTCGCGACAGCGAGGAGACGCAACTCGCAACGATGGTGCCCCAGTACGGAACGCTTTCGTTCACCCTCGAGGGGGCGAAACGTTGGGTTAACAGCGACGTGCCGACGAAACGGGTGGAGATCGACGGCTTCGTTCCGCACGGAAGCGTCCTCGCGCCGGGGATCGTCGACGCCGACGCAGAGATCCGCGTCGGCGACGAGGTCGTCGTCGAGGGGCCGAAAGCGTTCGGTATCGGTCGCGCGGAGATGTTCGGCCGCGAGATGTGCGAGAGCACGCGCGGCATCGCCGCCGAAATTCGCCACGTCGAAGAGAAGTAACGACGACGTAGCGACCACTGTCCCACTCGAGGATCACCAGCCTGGACACGATTTGAGCAGGTGCTCGCGATAGACGGCCGCGGGAACGATCTCGCCGCAGCGTTCGCACTCGCGGTCGCCGACTGTTTCGTCGGTCGCGCGGCCCGCAGACCGGCGTTGTCAGTCACGGCGATGCGTTCGGTGGACACGTCCCTGATCGTTTCGAGTCCGGGACACGGTCGGTGTCGTATTCTTTGAAGAGTACGTGAACAAGTACGGCACCAATAACCGATTGTCCGGAGATAAATCCGTTCTATTGATCGATGTTACGCGTATAACTGCCGATCATGGTGTTGGTAACTAAAGCCCCAACTGAGAACTCAATGTCATATGTCCGCCTCAGTGACGGTCGGTATTCTAGCCGAACCGTTCTGTTATCGGTGGCAGGTCCGCGCGATCGAACGGCTCAAGCGAGAGTTCGACGTGACGGTGTCGCTGGTCGTCTCCAACGCGAGCAACACGGACGCAGAAGCTGAGTCGTGGAACGAGAAGGCGCGAATCGAACTGGATGACTTCGTCCAGTTCGCCGACGTCATCCAGCGGGAACGGGCGTGGACGTTCGTCCTCGCCGAACGGACGCTCGGTCGAACGCTCGGCGACGAGCACCGTCTCTGGCACCGCCACTCCCTCGAGAACGTCGACTGTCTCGCCGACGCCGAGTTCGTCCCCTGTGAACCGCGAACCGAGAACGGCTGGAACGAACTTCCAGACGATGTCGTCTCGCGGCTCGCTGCCGACTGCGATGTCGTGATCCGCTTCGGGTTCGGTCTTATCCGTGGCGACGTGCTGACCGCACCTGAACACGGTGTCCTGAGCTTCCACCCCGCGGATATCCGGCGGTATCGAGGCATGGGTCCCCCAGTAATCTATCGCGACGGACGGGATCGTGCCGGCGCGACGCTCCAGCGTCTCGACGAGTCGATCGACGGCGGGGAAATCGTGGCCTACGACGACGTCTCGCTCCGTGGTTGTCACACGCTTTGGGACGTCTTCGATCGACTGGCTGAACTCCAGATCCGTCTCCTGCCCGTCGGCGTTTCGAACGTGTGTGATCCCGAGTTCGAACCCGAGACCGTCCCCGACGATCAACTCGGCGAGTTCTACGCCCGCGACCAGCGGCGAACGCTCGGCTTTTCGGGCCGGGTGCTAGTGAAGAATGTCATCGGGCGCGTTCGACGGCGACTCGAGCACGCGCGACCCCCGACGGAGACGCCAGATCGGCCGACCCAATCGTCTAACTGACCTGCCGCGCGTTACTCCCCGAGCACCGAATCGAAGAACTTCCGTTCGGCCGTCCGGAGGTGCTGGTTGAACGTTGCCGGCGCGATGCCGAGTCGCTCCGAGATCTCCTCGCCGGTACTCTCGCGGGGCCAGTCGAAGTAGCCCGCGAAGTAAGCCGTCTCGAGGGCCGCGCGTTGCTTCTCGGTGAGGTCGTCCTCGAGTACCGAGTTCGAGCCCGAATCACTCCGGTCGCTTCGCTCGCTGGTGCGCTGGGCGAGGTAGGTGACGTCGTCGCGCTGTTCTTTGATGAGTTCGATCATCTGGCGGGTGTCCCGGCCCCGGGAGAGTTCGACGACGAAGCGGAACTCGCCGTCGTCGATCGTCGCGGACTGCACCCGGCCCCCGTGGGTCGCGATCGTCTCGAACAGCGAGACGGCGGCCGGCGCCACGAGTTCGAACTGGAACTCGTCGCGTCTGGCCGAAAGGAACCGGACCTCGCTGAAGCCATCGGTCTCCGCGATCGTCTCTTCGAACGTCCCCTGATCGATACCGTAGGCCGAGCCGTAAGCGAGCAGCGTCTCGTCGCCCCGGATCAACTGCTCGAGTTCGATCCGACAGGAATCCTCGGTCGAGAGCTGGATCAGCGGTTTGGCAAGTTCGTCGACCCGGAACTCGAGTTCGATGACGGCGTCGCTGACGAGAGCATCCTTGCGCTCGATGGCCGTGATCGCGTGGGCGACGACGTCGCCGATCCGGGCGAGGATCGTCGTCTCCGGCCCCTCGAACGCGCGCGGTGACGACGAGTAGACGTTCAACACGCCATAGACGAGGTCCTCGTGGGTGATCGGAATCGCCACCGAGGACTGGTAGCCGCGCTCGAGTGCCGCATCGCGCCACGGCGCGAACGAGGGATCGTCCGGCACATTGTTCGCGACCTGGACCGAGTTCGTTCGAATGGCCATTCCGGACGGTCCCTGCCCGGTTTCGTCGTCTTCGTCGACGCTGATCTCGACCGAATCGAGGTAGCCGTCTTCGACGCCTGCTGCCGCCTTCGGCACCACTTCGTCGCTACCCGGGTTGACGCCGCCGATCCACGCAAATCGGTAGGCGTCGGACTCGGCGAGGCGGTCGCAAACGCGCTGTTCTAAGTCCGCTCGCGTCTCAGTCGTGATCACCGCGTGGGTGATGTCGTGGCCGATTCGGTTGAGTCGGTTGAGCGCCTCGAGTTGCTCGCGCTGGCGCTGGCGTTCGTGTTCCTGTCGGGCGCGCTCGATCGCGTGGTGGATCGTTCGGACGAGTAGCTCGCTCGTCACCTCGTCTTTGACGAGGAAGTCCTGTGCGCCGCGTTGGATCGCCTGCACGCCGACCTGCTGGTCACGGACGCCCGTCAAGACGACGATCGGCGTCTCCGCGGTCGCCGCGTGGACCGACTCGAGGGTCTGGAGTCCCTCGCTGTCGGGGAGGTTCAGATCGAGCAAGACGACATCGGTAGCCAGCTCTTCGAGGGTCTCGAGACCGTTCTCGAGTCGCGTTTCGCGAGTGATCTCCGGCGTTCGTCCCGCCGACTCGTCCGGACTAACACGTTGGGCGAGCTCTTCGGTCCCCCGCAGCATCTCCTGGATGAGGCGCGCGTCGCCGGGATTGTCCTCGATCAGGAGGACCTCCAGCGTCTCGCTCTCGGCGTCGGCGTCGGTTTCGGTCTGCGCGTCTGTCTCGCTCATGCCTGATCACCCTCCGGCGGCAGTCGAACGACCGAGAACCAGAACTTCTCGAAGGCGCGGACGGTCTCGATGAAGTCGTCCGGATCGACCGGCTTCGTGAGGTAGGCGTTGGCGTGGAGTTCGTAGGATCTGACGACGTCCTCTTCGGCCCGAGAGCTCGTCAGGACGATCACCGGAATCGATCGTAGCTCCGAATCCCCTTTCAGCTCCTCGAGGACCTCCTCGCCGTCCTTTCGAGGCAAGTTGAGATCTAGCAAGATGAGGTCCGGTCGCGGCGCGTCGTCGTACTCACCGCGCCGGTAGAGGAACTCGAGGGCCTCGTTCCCGTCGGTGACGACGTGGAGATCGTTCTCGATACGGCCCTGCTTGAACGCCTCTTTGGTCAGTCGAACATCCCCCGGATTGTCCTCTACCAGGAGGATCTGTGCCGGTTCCGGTTTGAACGGTCTCGTATTACTCATTGGTGGTAAATGTGCCCGTCGGTTCAGTCGTCGCCTCGGAGTCCGGGGGTTCCGGAAGCGTCACGGTAAACGTCGCCCCCTCGCCCGGCGTCGAAGTGACGCGAATGTCGCCGTCGTGTCGCTCGACGATGCGCTGACAGAGTGCGAGTCCGATCCCGGTGCCAGCGTACTCCCCGACGCTGTGCAGGCGATCGAACACCTGAAAGATGCGCTCGGTATTGACCGGGTCGATCCCGATCCCCCGATCGCGAACTGAGAGACGCCACTCTTGTCCGTCCTTCTCGGCGAACACGGATATACGTGGGGCCTCCTCGCCGGAATACGTAATCGCGTTGTCCAGGAGGTTCTGAAACACCTGGCGGAGCTGGCCGGGATCGCCGTACACCTCGGGGAGCGACTCCACCGTGATGTCGGCGTCGGTCTCCTCGATCCGCACCTCGAGGTCCGTCAACACGTCGTCGACGACGGCCTCGCAGTCGACGACCTCGAAGGGATCGCCCTGCGTGTCGACCCGCGAGTAGGCGAGCAGGCCGTCGATCATCTCCTGCATCCGTCTCGCACCGTCGACCGCGTACGCGACGAACTCCTGGCCATCGTCGTCGAGTTCGTCTGCGTACCGCTGATCGACGAGCGTCAGGTAGCTCGCGACCATCCGCAACGGCTCCTGGAGGTCGTGGCTGGCTGCGTAGGCGAACTGTTCGAGTCGCTCGTTCGACTCCTCGAGTTCGTCTACGAGCTCTTCGAGCCTGCGCTGGTCCGCCCGTCGATCGGAGATATCGCGACCGATTCCGGTCAGGACGGGGCTGCCGTCGGGGTTCTCGAGCGCGCTCGCGATGAACTCGTAGGGGATCGTCTGGCCGTCTTTGGTCACGACGTCGGCTTCGACGCGAGTCTGCCCCGTTTCGAAGACCTCCTGAATCGCGTTTCCGATCCGTTGCTGGTCCTCGCCGTCGAAGAAGTCGAGCGGCGTCATCGAGTCGACTTCGGCGTCGGAGTAGCCCGTCACGGCACACAGCGTCTCGTTCCAGCGCTGGAACGAGCCGTCCTCGCCGACGACGTAGAAAACGTCGTCGACCGCGTCCAGGATGTCGTCGGTGTACGCCTTGAACCGCTCGAGGCGAGCCTCGCGCTCGCGGAGTTGCCGTTCCTGCTCGTTGCGCTCGGTGACATCCTGGACCATGATCATCCCGGCGAACACCTCGCCACGGTCGTCTTCGACCGGCACCGTGTGGGCGAGCCACTCCCGGCCGTGGATGCCGTACTCGAAGCTGGTCCGCTCGCCCGACAGCGCGGCCTGAAAGTTCGACTCGAACGTCTCTAGCGTCTCGCCGTCGTACCGATCGTAGATCGTCTGTCCGACGACGTCGTCGATCGAGATGTCGATCTCCTCGAGGATCCGTCCGCCACCGAGCGTGTATCGAAGCTCCTCGTCGAACAGCGCCACGATCCCGTTGGGGAACTGTTCGACGAGCGTTCGGTAGCGCCGTTCGCTCTCCTCGAGTTCGCGCTGGTGGTGCTGGCGCTCGAGTTCGTAGCTGAGCCACTGAGTGAGCAGTTCGACGAAGCTCCGCTCGGCGGGCGTAAACGAGGTCGAACGGGGGGCATCGTCGGCGAAACACAGCGTGCCGTAGGGCTCGCCGTCGACGCGAAGCTGCCCACCCAGATAGCTGTCGAACTCCCACTTCTCGTAGGCGTGATCCTCGCCCCACCCCTCGACGGGCGCGTTGGTGAGCACGAGTAACTCGTCTTCCTCGATCGTACGTCGACAATAGGTGTCCGATAGCTGTGTCACCGATCCGGGCTGTAACCGCTCGTCGTCGCCGCTGGAGTGAACGACCTCGAACCGGTCGTTACGCTCGTCGATATCGGCCATGAACCCGACCTCGAGCCCCAGCCGTTCGCGGCCGAGGTCGAGCAGTTCCCGCGTCTTCTCGTCGAAACTCAGCTCGCGATCGGCCGTGATCGCGTACAGTCGCTGGAGCGTTCGATTGTTCGCCTGCAGCTCGCGCTGTGTAGCGTCGCGGTCGCTGACGTCCCGAAAGGAGATCGACAGCCCCGTCTCGGAGGGGGAGGCGTTGACTTCGAGCCAGGTCTCGAGCGGCGGGTAGTACTCTTCGAACGTCGTCGGTTCCTGTGTCACCATCGCCCGCCGACACTCCCGTTCGAACGTCGAGTCGACGGTCGCCGGGAACGCTTCCCAGAGGGTCACACCGATCAGTTCGTCGCCCTCGCGCTCGGTTAGCTCCCGCGCTCGATCGTTGACGTAGGTGACTCGCCAGTCGGCATCGAGACCGATGAACGCGTCCGTGAACCGACCGATAGTCGTCTCGAGTTCGGTCTCGAGGCCCCGACGCACCCGCAGGTTCTCGATCGCGGATGCGAGGACAGCCGCGACGTTCCGAACGAACGAAAGCTCGTGATCGGCAAACTCCCGGCGTTCGGTCGTATATACGGCGAGGATGCCCCACGGCTCGTCCCCGTCGGCGTCGGCGTCGATACCGACGCTAACGGCGCTCGTGACGTCGTGGCTGGCGAGCAACGTCGACGTCGAAAGCCGGTCGCTCGCCTCGACGTCGGCGGCAACGACCACGTCATCCGTCTCGAGCGTGCGTCCTGCCGGAACGTTCGCGCCGGTCGAAACCGTCTCCGAACCGACGGCACCGTCTCGCCAGCCGACACCCTGTCGGAGGACGACCGCATCGCGATCGCGGACCACCTCGAACATCCCGCAGTAATCCACCTCGAGCGCATCCCGGACGGCGGCGCCAGCGTCTACGAGTAACTCGTCGAAATCGGACGACTCGAGGGCCCGTTTCCCGAGTTCGGCGATGACCTCCTGTTGCCGGATGCGAGATCGAAGCTGTCCTGTCGGCGGGTCGGAGGTTGCCATAATCGATTGCTATTCACAAGTCGGCTGACGTGCATAAATGTAGTGCTCGAACTCACCGTCTGTGGCCAGAGTCACCGGCTCTGGACAGTCTCGAGCGGCGACGCGACCGATGGCTGGTCCTGCAGAACCGTCCCGATCAGTCGACGAAGGCGGACAGCTCCAGAAGCCGGCCGTCGCGTAGGGCGCGTCGAATCCGGGTGCGGTCCCAGCCGAGCGGCGAGAGGACGCTTTCGCAGGCCCGCACGAGTTGGCTCGCGTAGAAGTCGGTATCGTATTCGCCGCCCGCTTCGAAGGGGAGCCGAACCCGCTCGGGACCGCGTGCGTCGTCGTCCGCGACGACGTACCGGACTGACTGGCCGGGCTGGCGGTTGATTCCGCGGCGCTCGTATCGCTCGAGCGCCGCCACGGTCCGCGTTCGCTTTCGGTACGCCGACAGCGGCTTCGATACCCGGGTCGTGATCTCGAGGGTGCTCAAATCGACGTCACCGCGCCGAAGCGAGCCGAGTCGACGCTCGAGAACGTCGCAGACGGCTTCGGGCTCGCGCTCGCGGTCGAGCGCCTCGACGAACGCACGCTGGCTCTCGGCGACGAACGCCGGGGTACTCCGCTGGCGGAGCTCGATGCCGCGGAATTTGTACGTGCCCAACTCTCGCTTGCCGAAGTACTTCGTGAGCGCACCCGCCGATCCGGATTCGAACGCCCCTGTCCCCTCATCGTCTCCGTCCGGAATTGACTCGCGCAACGGGACGAAACAGACCCACTCGTAGCTGCCGTCGTGCTCGAGCGGGATGCCGACCTGCGCGGAGACGCGGTCGATCACGTCCTCGAGCGACTCCGGATCGACGCCCTCGCGCGGCGTCACCCAGAGGCTGTCGACGATCCCGTGGACGATTCGCCAGCCCGCGTCCTCGAGTCGGCGTTTGGCCGTCAGCGCGATGTCACGGGCGTAGGCGTTGATGGCCTCGTGACACTCGATTCGGCCGTACTTGGCGTTGCGATAGCCCTGATAGCCGAACGAGGAGACGAGGACCCACTTGATCGCGCCCGATTCGGCCCGGAGCCGGCTGGCCTCCGGTTCGGCCGGATCGTCGGCGAGTCGGTCCTTGATCGCCGCACGGTCCGCGAGCAGGGGCCCGAGGACGGCGGGGAGAAAGGCCGTATCACCGTCAACAGCGTCGGAGACGGGCTCGCAGACCTCGTACCCGAGCTCCGGCACGCGGTGGCTATCGTCGACGAAATCCCCCGCATCGTGGGCGCAGTCGACCGTCTCCGGGCTGATCCCGTGCTCGCAGATGATCCGCGGGTAGAGCGACGCGAAGTCGATTTCGTGGACGTCCTCGTGGAAGCCGACTTCGGGTTCGAAGGTGAACCCCCCTCGATCCGCCGCGTGCAGCGTCCGCACGTCCGAAAACCGCTCGGGCTCCCACTTGTTCTGCGGCGCGAGGACCGCCCACTCGCGGCGAGCGAGCCTGATTTGACGCGAGGTCAGCAGCGTGCCGATGCTCCCCCAGGCGGTCTCCTGTAAGGGACGAGCCGTCTGCTCGACCATGTACTCGAGCCCCGCCAGCCCCGACTGGTTCCAGAGGAAGCTGTTCGAGGTGTCGACGATTGCCCGACCCGGAACCTGATACCGCGCCGGCGAGTGACCGACCCGACCGTAGCTCTCGTAGGTGGTCTCGCCCGCTAACTGCGTCCAACCCGGCGTTCGTCCGAGGTGGAACTCGTCGGCTTTGAATCCCAGTTCCGACGCGCGTTCGGCGAGCAGCGGAACCAGGTCGCCGTGGCTCACGACGAGGACGTCCGGATCGTCGTGCTCGAGGCGGTCCCGGAGCGTCTCGAGCACCGATTGCGGATCACCGCCGCCGTCCGTATCAGCGACCGACTCACCCTCGATTCGGAGCGCGGAAACGTCGCCGGCGGCCAGCGAGTGATCCCCGAGGTCGAGCCGCAACGTCCGCAACTCCCGCGTCGGCGTGGGATCGATCCCGCGGTCGAGACAGTACCGAAAACCGGGCTCGAGATCGACATCGAACAGTCGGAACGTTCCCGGCGCGTGGGTACCCGACTCGTGGACGCCGCGGATCTCGCGGGCGAGTTGACGAACGTCGTCGACGCGCTCGCAGTCGACTCGCAATACCTCGCTTCGCTCGCCGACGTGGGCTTCGTGGAGGTCCGTCGCCCACCGCTCGAGTCGTGTCTCGGCAACCTTGGGGTCGACCTCAAGGCGCGCACGCAGGTCCGCGAGCGAATCGTCGGGTCCCGAGACGAACAGCGAAGGCGTGTAGTCCTCGACGAGCGTCGAGTCGGCACCCATATCGGTCAGTTGCCACTCCCGGACGGTGCCGTCCTCGAACTCGAACGCGTACGGTTCCGGTCGGCTCATTCGCGGTCGGCACCTCCGTCCGTCGTCCGTTCGTCTCGCGCCTCGAGTGCCGTCCGGTCGTCGCACTGCTCGCACACCTCGAGTTCGGCCCGCAGACGACGCAACTCGACCTCATGGGCGAGCGCCAGCGACAGCAACAGCGCGCGTTCGGGATCCGTCGGGTTCGCGTAGCCCGCCGCGTCGGCGAACGTGCGGCCCCGATCGAACAGTCGATCGAAGTCTGCCTGGTACTCCCGGCGCAGCGCGCGGCGCATCGGTTTCCACTCGGACTCGAGTCCCCGAAGCGCGTCGCGGTACGTCGGGTTCGTTCGCCCCATCAGAGCGTCACCTCGAGGAGTCCCCGGTCGTGGGCCTCGACGACGGACTGAACCGCTGACGCGGAGCCGTAGAGGTCGACCCAGTAGGGGATCGTCGTCTGCCAGTGGGTTCCGTGCCAGTAGCCCGCCGTCTCGTCGATGGCGGCTCCCGTTTCACCGTCGTCCGTCGGTTCTTCGTCCGAGCGTTCGAGTCGAATTCCCTCACGCGTGCGGACGCATTCGATGGTCGCGGCTGCGTACTCCGCGACTGTGGCAGCGCGACCATCGTCGGCGCTCGTCACCACGACGGGACAGGAAAGCACGCGGCCCAGTTCGGCGAGCGTCTCGAGCGACGCGGCGAGCAGGTCCTCGCGCTCCCAGTCGGGCAGGTCGGCGTCGTGATACAGACTGGCGACGTTCGGCGCGACGATCAGCTCCGTTTCCGGCCCCACCCGGCGCGTGACTCGCCGGATTAGCGAGTGGTGCTGGTAGGCCGTAAACGCCCGCGCGATCCGCAGCGGCTCCAACGCTCGGTCGTTCGGGACGCAGTCGTAGAGCACCTGCGTCGCGGCCGTGTTTCGGGCGTCGATCCAGTAGGCCATCGGGTTCGTTTCGGAGTCGCTCTCGGCCGCGGGTTCGGTCAGTCGAGCTCCGACGAGTCGATGCGGGATCGTCGATCGCGGTGACGGCACCTCGAGCAGCGTCAGTCCCGGCTCGAACTCGAGTCCGAACACCGGTGAGTGAGTGTGCATGGACGGAGACTCGAGCGAGAGACCGATAAGCGACGGAGCACCGTTTCCGAAATTCCGAAAACAAGCAGGAATCGGCTAACAGGTCCGGACGTACTCGTTTCGAGAGGAGTAACGCCGCCCAAGGACGATTCCGAAATCCGAAACGGTGGTCGGTTCGGCGACGCTGTGACGGTTTTGTCACTATACTCTTTACCGGTGACGTAGCCGGTGGGAGCGCCCGCGCAGTGTCTCTCCGGAACCACCACCTTCCGTCCGCTCCGCGGGTTCTCGGTCGCGTACGAGACGTCCTTTCGCAACCGTTCCCGGTCATTTCAGCGATCGGTGCACTGATACCCTTCGTATCGTGATGATGGGTATCCCACTCACACTGGCAACGAGTACGTACTGACGCGATAGCCGAGACCCGTCTATTCGCGGTCGACCGCGTCGTCGTCGATAATTCGGTAGGTCCGCCCGCGGCGTTCGCCGACGGCCTCGATCAGGTCGTAATGGACCATCTTCGTCAGGTAGTTGCGCAGCGTGCGGTTCGTCTTCGGGTCGGTGACCCGCCGCTCGTACTCGTCGTAGAGGTCGCCGGGTTCGATCTCGCCGACGTCCGCGACGATATCGTACAGCACCCGCTGGTGTTCGATCAGCCCCTCGACGGTTTTGCGTCGGATCGCCGTTCGCGCGTCCGGAATCGCCGCCTCGAGCACGTCGTCGGTCACGCACTCCTGGCCCTGCTGGCTCGCTCGCCGGGCCGCCGATCGCAGGATCCCGATCCCGACCCTGGCATCCCCAGACGCGGCGTCGGCGATCGTTCGCAACTGCTCGTCGCTGACACAGCCTGGCTCGAGGGCCTTGTCCGCCCGTTCCGCGAGGATGGCCGTGAGTTCCTCGGTGCCGTAGCGATCGAACCGAACGCGGGTTCCAGCACGGAGCCGCGACCGCACCCGATCGTCGAAGCTCGCGAACAACTCTTCCTCGCGGTTGGCGATCAAGACGAGCGAGACGTGACTCAGTCGGTGGAGATCGTACAGCGCTGCGGTCTCCTCCAACTGGTCGACCTCGTCCAGAATGACGACGATTGGGCGGTCGTCCGTCTCGCGCAGTCGGCCGAACAGTTCGTCCTTCGGCGTCGATCGATGGATGTCGAACGTCCGCCCGACCGCCTCGAGAACGCTGTAGAGCACTCGGAATCGGGTGTACTCCTGCCAGCAGTTGACGTAGGCGACCTCGACCGCGGGCTCCTGTTCGCGGAGCTGAGCGAGCGTGTAGCGGGCGATGCAGGTCTTTCCGACGCCCGTGGGTCCAAAGCAGAAGGCCGGATCCGCCCGTCGGCCGTACAGCAGCGGCTCGAGGGACTCGGAGAGGAGGTTCACCTCGTCGTGGCGGTGGACCACCTCGCTGGGCACGAAATCCTCGCGCAGGACCCGGTCGTCGACGATCACAGCCGCTCTGTTCTCCGTGGACCGTTGTAAACGGTGGCGTCCGGCTTCCGAAACTTCCGAAAGTGATTCTGTATCGCACTATGAGATTTATTGCAGACCTTCGGTCCGATTCGGATCGAATTTCGGCCTCACCTGGAGCGTCACAAGGCGATAAATCGGCCTTCGGCGACTGCAGCCTCGAGTACACTGCTCGTATCGGGGTTGGCACAGCCGGGATGTGAGGATAGGCCTCCGTCGACGCCAAAAGCAAGAATCGCGAGCGACGACTCCGCGCGACTGCTACGCGACCGAACCCAGACGAGAGATTCGCTTCTCGAGTCGGAACCGACGGCAGCCGTCGTTCGTGAATCCCAACACGGCGATCAGTAGCAGTACCTTGGGTGAGTCGGTCCACGCGCCGAAGGTGATGTCGTGTCGTCCCGACTCGAGTGGTATCCTTCGGTGGGCAGTGGAGTGTCCAACGCACCCCTCGAACCCCGGAGTCGAGGCGTTCGAACGGGTGTTGAAAAGTGCCGATCCGAGAACGGGTATCGAGTTCGACCACGAGTCCACGTCTCGCGCGCGTATGGGACATTGATGGACACCCCTTGGGTACCACAAGTTCTACCGGCCGACGAACCACCGGTTAGCTCGGTTCTCGAGTCGACCCCGAACGGACGAATCGAGCTGTGACCCTCGCAACCATCGAGGCTGTTCCGACCGCGGAGTCGTTCGAGTACCTCGAGCAGTTTTCGAGTTGAGCGGCTCGGCCGAGCGGAACTCGCGCGGCGAACGGATCGACCGGCAACCGACTTCGAGACGGTCGTTCCAGCTGCGGCCGTATGCGCTCGGACTCGAGAAGGGGCGCGAGCGACACCAGTGATTCGAGGATTGAAACGGCGGTTCAATCGGTCTGAAGGGGTGATTTCCGTAAACGAGAGTACTACCTCAAGAAATAAATTGAATACTGCTATATCAAATGCAGCGTTCTGTAGTTCAGAATGCTCGGTATCTGCTGTACGGGATCTCCATTTTCCGACCAAATCACTCGACTTTCACCCGAATATTCTGCTGAAAAACTATCGTATGACTGTCAAGAATAGGTCTACGATCAAAATCGCGTGAAAATCGAGTAGCAGCGTACTGATGGCTCTACGCGGTCAGGCGAATGCGAGAATCAATGAACGGCTATATCAGCCGTGTCAACTGCCGATTGACGAATCCGATAAATCGTTGCGCAGTTATTCGTGGTTTCGGCCGAAACTCTACATCGAGCCCGGTCTGTACAAGGAAGTCAACCATCAGCCAAGCGTTGTACAGGAGGACTGCGAATCCGAAATGGAACAGCCGCACGCTGAAATCCTTCGACGTCGTCCACACATTGCACGGAAATATATAGTGCTTGCACCATCAAACACTTTACTTAAATAGCTATTATTTGAACACATGACTCGTTTCATCACCGATCTTCGACTCCAAGTAGTTGAAACCGCCTCAACGATTCCGACATATTATATACTCTTCTTTTTTGCCCCGATAATGAAGAGCTGGCAAGAGATGGATTCAATAATTAACGAGGCAACGGGTTGGATGTTATTTCTAACATTTCTCTGTGGGGTAGTCCCGATGGTTGTTATCACCATTATAAACGGTGTTAGATACCAATTTGATGTTGGGTCTGTCAACCAAATTGATATTATATTAGTAGTGGCCTATGTTTTCGGGGTTTTATTAATGCTCGTTTCTGGGGTTACGGACTCGACTGGGGCAGAGATTCTACAAGAGCATATTGTATTATTCACTGGCCTCACTATCACCTCTGCAGCAACCGTACTACTTACGTTCGTTCTCCTCGGACGACTTTCACACACCACGATACAGATATTCACTTCAGATACCTGGGAGCGATAACAAGTTATCACTGTGCTTTATTAACCCAAATCGGGTCAGATTACCCAACCGTCGTGTATGCACAAAATAAATCGTGTTCCGATGTCTCATAGTTGTCGTACTCAACATCAAACGTGGAATCCCGTTCAGCAATCTTGGCATCCGCAACTACACCAGCGTTTGACTCTAACGAAGTAGCGATAGTAACAACTGAAACGATGTACACACCGATCGCATAGCTGTCGTGCGATCGGGTGTGCGCTGACTTCCAGTGGCCACTGTAGCTGGCGAAATGATGTGTGAGTTGTTTGTTGAAACGGCTATTCGGCAGCCGGTAGCTGACGTTTCCGTTTTGCGTGCTCTCGTCGCACGATCACGTCATGACGCCTTAGTGAATGACCGTCACAGCTCGATGATTTCTAAACATAGTTGAATTAAAAACCTATATCTGCCACGTGCGTAGATTCATTTACAATGCAATTCTGCGACGAGTGTGGTTCGATGATGCACACGGAGGGCGACACGTGGGTGTGTCGCTCTTGTGAGCACGAGGAGCCGCGGGAATCGCAATCGGAAGCGGCGATGGCGACCCGGGAGGGGCAGCGGGACGACGGGGCACCCGCCGTGGCTGACGCAACCCAAGGCCCCACTGAGACGATGCAAGAGCCCTGTCCAGCGGACGACTGCGACAGCGACCGAGCCTACTACGAAATGATGCCGAAGCCGGGCGGTTCCTACGAGGTTCGGCTGTTAACCTGCGTCGAGTGTGACCACAAGTGGCGCGAGTCCTGACGGCGCATCTCGCGACCCTCTCTCCTTAAATACGCACAGGCTCTCATCCTCATTCCTTCCGTAATGTCAGCTGGTTCTTGTGGTTGCTTTCTCAGGAGAAGAAATTTCCCGTCTGCTTCATCGTTAACGTCAAAACTCGGTGCATCAGCAGAGCTCTCGATATGTTCTCCATTATCTGATTTACCGCCTAAATCGTCAGAGTCAACAGATCCTGCAGTAACTACCAGACAGCTTGTTACACCGCGGAGAAGAATGCGCTCCTCCATGCAGATGTATAATCCAAGTGGGTGAGAACCGCGAATAGTGCGATCAGTGTATAAACCGTTTCAGTTGGTACAATAGATCGGTTCAGCCGACTCCCGGCGTCATCGATCACACAACAGCAAATCGAGACGTTGTAGCCACCATATCGCGAGAAAGGTAACTGAGAAGTGAGGTTGGCCGTCTTCCAGAACGAATCAGACTACAAATACGCAGCGAACGCGTCGGCGAGTTTCGCTTCGGCGCGTCGCAGGTGGTGTTCCGCCGTCCGGCGGCCGATGCCGACCGCGTCTGCGAGTTCGCTGGTCGTCGTTCCCCGCGGGATTTCGTAGTAGCCACGCTCGTGTGCGAGCAAGAACACCTCTCGTTGCCGGTCGGAAAGGGGCGGTAAGACGGCGTTGACCGAAAGCACCGGCGTCTCGGATTTGATCGTGGACAGTTCCTGTTTCGACTCGACGACGACGCTGTGGGCGGCCGAAACGTCGCTGTAGAACCCAGTCAGATTCGCTGCGTCGAGTGCGAGAACGCGAACGATCTTGGAGCCCTCCGCGTATCGAAGCGGGGGGAAGAGCAGACAGTCGTTGGCCGCGAGGTGCGGCTCGATCGCGTCGTCCGCGTAGTGTTTGAGACAGGCCTCCGTGATGACGGTTCGATCACTCTCGTTTTCGATCTGCTCGCGGACGCCGACTTCGGAACGAACGTGCTCTACCACGTCTTCCTGGCACTCACCGGTGATATGGAGCAGATCGCAGTGGTCGTTACACCAGAGTTCGATGCCGGTATCGGTTCCGGCAGTCGAACTCGCATACGGACTGTCGCTCTCGATGCGGAACACGGCCTTATACATAGGAGGGGGCATTCTCACCCGAGAACTTAAAGGGATTTCCAAAGGGAGCATCCAGATTATCACTCTTAGGAATGGTATGCAGACACATGGATGAGCAGCAATCGACGGACGACGCCGAACACGGAGTCGGGTCCCCGTCCACGCAGTGGCTCGAGTATCAGGGTGCTCCCACCGGGACGGATATCGAGTGCAACGGTTGGCGGCAAGAGGCCGCCCTCCGGATGCTGAACAACAACCTCGATCCGGAGGTCGCCGAACGACCAACGGATCTCGTCGTGTACGGCGGGACCGGTCGTGCAGCCCGAAACTGGGATGCGTACGACGCCATTGTCGACGAACTCCGATCGCTCGAGGACGACGAGACGTTACTCGTCCAGTCCGGGAAGCCGGTCGGACGGTTCAAGACGCACGAACGCGCGCCGCGGGTCCTCATCGCGAACTCCAACCTCGTCGGGAAGTGGGACGATTGGGATCACTTCCACGAACTCGAGGCGAAGGGGCTCATCATGTACGGCCAGATGACCGCCGGATCGTGGGCGTACATCGGAACGCAGGGAATCATTCAGGGGACGTTCGAGACGCTCGCCGAGGCGGCCAGACAGCACTTTCCCGACCGAGACGGGCTTCGAGGAACGATTACCGTGACGGCCGGGCTCGGCGGGATGGGCGGTGCACAACCCCTCGCCGTGACGATGAACAACGGCGTTTGCATCGCGGCCGAAGTCGACGAAGACCGAATCGACCGACGGATCGAGACCGACTACTGTATGACGAAGACCGACGACCTCGACGAGGCCATCGAACTGGCACGAGAGGCCGCGCGAGCGGACGAGTCACTCTCTATCGCCCTTCACATGAACGCAGCGGACATGTTCGACGGGCTACGAGAACGAGAGTTCGTCCCCGACGTGGTGACCGATCAGACGAGCGCTCACGACGAACTCGAGGGCTACTACCCGTCGGGGTACACCGTCTCGGAGGCCGACGCGTTACGCGAATCGGATCCGGACCAGTACGTCGCGGAGAGTCTCGAAACCATGGAGCGCCACGTGGAAGGGATCCTCGAGATGCAAGATGCTGGCGCGGTCGCCTTCGAGTACGGGAACAACATCCGGGGACAGGTCCAGGAACACCGAGACGTAGCGAACGCGTTCGACTTCCCGGGGTTCGTTCCGGCGTACATTCGGCCGCTGTTCTGTCGCGGAAAGGGCCCGTTCCGCTGGGTCGCCCTCTCCGGCGAGAAAGCGGATATCCACCGAACCGACGAGGCCGTCAAGAACCTGTTCCCGGCGAAAGAACACCTCCACCGCTGGATCGACCTCGCACAGGAGCGGGTTTCGTTTCAGGGACTTCCCAGTCGCGTCTGCTGGCTCGGCTACCAGTCCGGCGACGACCCCGACGGGCTGACCGAACGGGCGAGATTCGCGCTGCGAATCAACGAACTCGTGGCGAGTGGCGAACTGGCAGCGCCGATCGTGGTCACGCGCGACCATCTCGACGCCGGCAGCGTCGCCAGCCCGAATCGGGAAACCGAAGCGATGAAAGACGGCTCCGACGCCGTCGCCGACTGGCCCATCCTCAACGCGCTGCTCAACGCGTCCGCGGGAGCCGACATCGTGAGCGTTCACGACGGCGGCGGCGTCGGGATCGGGAACTCCCTGCACGCAAACAATCACGTCGTCCTCGACGGTTCGGAACTCGCGGCCGAGAAGGCGCGACGCGTGTTCACGACGGATCCCGGAATAGGCGTCGCTCGCCACGCCGACGCCGGCTACGAGGAGGCACTCGAGGAAGCGGCCGAGTCGAACGTCCACGTCCCGATGGAAGAGCAGTGACGCAGCCACGCCACTCCGTCTGGGAGTCGCCATCGAGCGATCCCAACGACGAGACGATCGGTGATATCGTCGAACCGGCGGATATGAGCGAACTGGACGCGTTCGATGCCGTCCTCGTCGGCGAGCCGTTCGATGCGGCTGTCATCGGACGCGAGGGTGCCGGCGACGGGCCGGCGGCCATCCGCGAGGCGCTCGCCGGCGTGAAAACGCACCACTTCGAGGGCGGCCCGATCGCCGCTCTCGGCGACTACGGTGACGTACAAGCGTCGGCTACCGACCTCGAGTCCGTACGCGAAGCGGTCTCAGCAGTCTCCCGGACCGTCCACGACTCGGCTGCGACTCCGGTCTTCCTGGGCGGCGACAACTCGCTGACGGTCCCGAACGTGCGGCCGCTTCTGGACCGTCGCGACGTGGGCGTGATCAACCTCGACGCCCACCTCGACGTCCGGGAGGGACAGGGGACGCCGACCAGCGGGACGCCGTACCGCGAACTGCTCGAGTCCGGCTTAGCTACCTACACGTGTGTCGGCGCGCGCCACTTCGAGACCTCGACCGTCTACGCGGAGTACCTCGACGAACAGGGTGGAACGGTCATCACGGCGGAAACGGTCGGTTCGGATCTCGAGGAAGCGATTCACCGCACACAACAGTCCGTTAGGGCAGTGGATTCAGTCTACCTTAGCATCGACTGTGACGTCCTCGACGTCGCGTACGCCCCCGGCGTGAGCGCACCGACGCCGGGCGGACTCGCGTCGCGTGAATTGTTCCGGTTCGTCCGCGACCTCGCGAGCCACGATCGCCTCGCCGGCGTGGAAATCGTCGAGTGTGCACCGCCCCTGGACGAGGGAGGAAAAACGGTCGACGCGGCGGCTAGAGTCGTCGCCCACGCCCTGTCTGGGATGACAGCCGAAACTGAGCCCGCCGCGGCCGCGGGAGGTGGGTCACGATGACCGATGTCGATACCGTCGTCTACGGCGCAACCGAACTCGTCACCGGGCCGGCCGCAGCGACGACGGGCGGCGACCATCCCGGGGGCGACGGCGCTCCTGCAATCCCGGACGCCGTACTCGAGCGCATCGAAGACGGGGCGGTCGCGATCGCGGACGGCGAGGTCGTCGCGGTCGGACCGACGGAGGACGTCGTCCGCAAATATCCACCGGAGAACGCGGCCGACGCGGTCGATGCGAGCGGCAAGACCGTGTTACCGGGGTTCGTCGACAGCCACACACATGCCGTCTTCGCCGGCGATCGGTCCGACGAGTTCGCCGCCAAACTCCGCGGCAAGCCCTATCAGGAGATTCTCGCGGACGGCGGCGGGATTCTTCGAACGGTTCGGGCGACCCGGGACGCGAGCGAAGCGACCCTCCTCGAGAACCTGCTCGAGCGCCTCGATACGATGCTGGCGAGCGGCGCGACGACGGTCGAGGTGAAATCCGGGTACGGACTGGAGACGGAGACCGAGCGAAAACTTCTCGAGGTTGTCGAGCGGGCCGACGACGAACATCCCATCCGGCTCGTCCCCACGTTCATGGGTGCCCACGCGGTTCCGGAAGCGGCGGAGACGACCGCCGATTACGTCGACCGCGTGATCGAAGAGCAGTTACCGGCAGTCGCCGACCACGCAGTCTTCTGTGACGTGTTCTGCGAGGAAGACGTGTTTTCGGTGGCGGACTCGCGACGCGTGCTCGAGGCGGGACGTGAACACGGACTCGAGCCGAAGATCCACGCCGAGGAGTTCGCCCATCTCGGCGGGAGCCAACTCGCCGCCGACCTGAACGCCGTCAGTGCGGACCACCTGCTGCAAGCGACCGACGAAGACGCGGCGGCACTGGCGGACGCGGGCGTCACGCCGACGCTCTTACCGGGTACGGCGTTCGCGCTCGAGACGGCGTACGCGGACCCGCGACGGTTCCTCGCGGCGGGCAGCGAAATCGCTATCGCGACCGACTTCAATCCGAACTGTTACGCGCCGGGGATGGAGTTCGCGGCGACGCTCGCCTGCGTCGGCATGGGGCTGTCGCCGGCGGAGTCGATCCGAGCCGGCACCTACGGCGGCGGCATTGCCCTCGGTGCGAACCACCCGCAGATCGATGCGGTACCGGGCGACTGCGGAACGCTCCGCGAAGGCGGGCCTGGCGACCTCCTCGTACTCGACGCGCCGTCACACGCCCACGTCCCCTACCGATTCGGGGACTCGGTCGTCGAACACGCGTTCGTCGCCGGCGACCGCGCGTACGCCTTCCAGTCGGGGGTGATCCGATGACGATCACGCTCGACGGCGACTCGCTGACGATCGAAGACGTCGTCGCCGTCGCGCGGGACGAGCGACCGGTCGAAATCAGCGACGAAGCCCGCACCCGCGTTCGCGAGTCCAGAGCGCGCGTCGAAGATATTCTCGAGGCCGGCGATCCGGTCTATGGCGTTAACACCGGGTTCGGCGAACTCGTCGATACGCAGGTCCCGGAGTCGAGGGTCGCCGACCTTCAGACGAATCTCGTCCGGAGCCACGCCGCGGGGGCGGGTCGAGAGCTTTCCCACGAAGAGGTTCGAGCGATGATCGTCACCCGGATCAACGCCCTCCTGAAGGGGTATTCGGGGATCAGACTCGCCGTCGTCGAGTTGCTGGCCAACCTGCTCAACGAGGGCGTGTATCCGGTGGTTCCCTCGCGTGGCAGTCTCGGCGCGTCCGGGGATCTCGCGCCGCTTGCCCACCTCGCACTCGTTCTCATCGGAGAGGGCGAAGCGGATGTCGTCGGAGACGGGAACAAAGACGACGGCGAAAAACGGAATGGGGACGAAAGCGACGACGCCGCAACCGAAACCAGCGAACGGCTCTCCGGCGACGAGGCGCTGGCGGCGGCCGAACTGGAGCCGGTCGACCTCCAGGCGAAAGAGGGGCTCGCCCTTATCAACGGGACCCAGCTAACCCTGGGGATCGGCGCGTTACTCGTCGTCGACGCCGAACGGCTCTGCCGTGGGGCGGACATCGCTGGGGCGCTCACGACGGAGGTGACGATGGGAACGACCGCCGCCTGCGCCGAACCGGTTCACGACCTCCGACCGCATCGCGGCCAGTCGGAGAGTGCACGCGCGGTCCGCCGATTGACCGCGGAGTCCGACGTTGTCGAATCACACCGCAACTGTGACCGCGTTCAGGACGCGTACTCGATCCGGTGTCTCCCGCAGATTCACGGTGCCGTTCGCGACGCCGTTTCCCACCTCCGGGAGGCAGTGTCGATCGAACTCAACAGCGTCACCGACAATCCGCTGGTGTTTCCTCGCGCCGACCTCGACGACCGGGCCTCGGGAACGGAGCGCGCCGCAGTCGTTTCCGGCGGGAACTTTCACGGCGCCCCGCTCGCACACCGACTCGATTATCTCGTCGCAGTACTGACCGACCTCGCCGCCGTCTCCGAGCGGCGCATCGACCGAATCGTCAACCCCAACCTCCAGGAGCCACACCTTCCGCCGTTTCTCGCCACCGATCCGGGCGTCGAATCCGGGCTCATGATCGCACAGTACACCGCCGCCTCACTGGTGGCCGAGTGTCGAAGTATTGGCCGCGCGGCGACGGACAACATCCCCGTCTCCGGCGGTCAGGAAGACCACGTGAGCATGAGCGCGACGGCCGCGATGAACGCACAACGGGTGCTCGAGCGCACTCGACAGGTCGTCGCGGCGGAACTACTTTGCGGAGCGGAGGCCGCCGAATACGTGGACGAAGCGCTCGGAAATGGGACGAGTGACGCCCACGAAACGGTTCGGGAGGTCGTCCGACCGCTGTCGGGGGATCGACGGCCCGACAGAGATCTGGCGGCGGTCGAAACGCTGATCGAGACCGGATTGCTCGCGACGGCGATCGACCAACAGGGAGGAGAACGGAACCGGGAACGGTAGTGTCGTTCCGCGGTGCGGACACAACGTCGAATTAGCGAGCGGGCGTGGGTTCGAACTCGAGACGAAACGGTCGGCGAAGTCGAGGAAGCCCGTATTTGGATGCGGGCGACGGACGATACGGGAAGCATAATTATGTCGTCCGTCGGCGGCGATGGTCGTATGAGCGTTCATCCGACGTTTTCGTTCGACGACGAGATTCAACGAACCGTCTACGAGTACGTCGAGCGAAACGGTGCCGTCACTCCCGGCGAGTTGGCGCGATCGATCCGAATCGATTCGGGACCGACGCAGTCGAAACCCGCGCGGTCGGGGTCGTACACCGGATCCGAGTGCCTCTCGATGGATGACCTCGAATCCTGTCTGAACGCGCTGAAAACCGAAGGGTATCTAACCGAGACGAACGGAAAGCTTCGAGTCTCTCTCTCGGCAACGGCGACCGAGTTCGACCTCGAGGACGGCACGGTAAGCATCGGGCCGGCGCGGGAAGAAGACCGAGTCGGCATCATCGAGACCATGCGCGAGGTCGCCGGCGAGGAAACCTACATTGTCGCCGAGAACGTCGCGACCCAACTCGACCGAGAGTCGGCCCTCATTCGGGCCAACGAGGAACACTCGCGGGCGATTTTCGTGGCAACGTTCGACCCCGAACCCGCGACCGACGCCGACGCCCGCACTGACGCCGAGACGGATGACGACGAGCGCACTGTGACGAACGAGGACTCACCGTCGAACCGAACGGTCGCCGGCTGGCTTCACGTCGACGCGCCCGAACTCCCATCGCTTCGCCACACCGCCGAACTGACCGTCGGCGTCGATCCGAAGTTCCGGCGGCGAGGGATCGGCTCGTCGCTGCTCGAGTACGGCCTCGAGTGGGCCGACGGTGCCGGCTACCAGAAGCTCTATCAGAACCTCCCGACGACGAACGAGGCTGCGATCGAGTTTCTCGAGGCCAACGGTTGGCAGCGCGAGGGTGTCCACGAGGGCCAGTACTGCATCGACGAGGAGTTTGTCGACGAACTGATGCTGGCGACGTGGCTGGAGGGAAACGATCGGGCACTGTTCGCTGAAAAGTCGCAACTGAACCGGTAGACACACACCGGAATCGCCACCTCTGCCGATAGTCACGTTCGCCATGTCACGCGTCTTCGAGTTGGAGTCCGCAGCGACGAACCCCGACGCTTGCGGCGGGACGGAATCGCGTGAGCACAGTTTCACAACCGGCGACGACAGCCGGCCGAACCCCGGAAAGACATTGTCGCAGCCGTAGTTTCTTGCCGGTCCCCGGTCTATTACGACTCATGGACGAGATATCACTCGGCGTACCGAAACCGGTGCTCGATCGACTACCAGCCGATGAGGAGAACGTCGCAGCGGACATGCAGGAAGCGGTTGTGGGCTGGGAGCAACGCTTGAACCGAGCGATCGAGGACGCGGCGGACGACCGCGAGGCGGCGGCTCGCGTCCTCGAGGCGATCGATCGCTTCGAACAGCGCCACGAGACCTACGACGACCTCGTGCCGGAACTGCGAGCGTGGGGCCAGTCGCCGATCTACGCGATCGCGTGGCGGACGCTCTACGCGGACGTAATCGCGCAACTGCACGCACACGAGGAACTCGGCGAGCACCTCGACCGAGAGCGAAACGCCCGACTGGTCGAAGACGGGATTCGGTTGCAGGATCTGTAGCGATCGGCCGGGAGGCGGGTGCCAAGCGCGAGCGACTCGCGGATCGCTGTCGCAGGCGGCGGCGCATGCGCTCGGTCGACCACTCGCTCGAACAGCTGGGGCGGATCGACGACGATATCGAGGGACAGCCGTGCCGTTCGTCGCGGACGAACTGCCGAACCCGAACGAAAGCACGTGCGGACAGACCAAGCGTTCAAACCCTCGCGGTCGGTAATGAGTGTATGGAGTTTGCAGTCTCGCGGGACGGAACGACGTTCGTGACCCTCCACGGGGGAAGCGACACGACCGCCCGCGACGGAGCGACCGAGGAACTCGCAACGACGCTCGAGGCGCTCGAGGCCGACGGAACGATCGCGGACTGGTCGGTCGACGACGCCAACGTCTACGAACACCCCACCGGCCCGTTCGACCCGTACACGGTCAGCGTCGCGTTCTCCGTCACCGTCGCGATCGAGGCCGACAATAGCGAGGCGGCGGCGGAAGCGGGGTCCAGTGCGATCGACGAGGCCCTCGAGGCTGCGGAGGTCGACTCCGTCACGTACACGTCCTCGCCGGCGGCCTCGGCGGTCTGATCGCCCCTGCCGTGCTACCCGACTGAGTCCGCGATCGATCGGTCTCGGTGGCCATCTCGCGCGTTCGAGCCCGGACAGTCGGCCCGGACGTACGACGCACGTCGGCCACCCGGACTTATGACGAGCGCAGACGATCGTACAGTATGGAGATCGAACTTCGGTTTTTCGCCACCTTTCGGGAGGCCGTCGGACAGAAAGAGCGAGTGGAGACGTTCGACGACGGCGATTCGGTGGGTGACGTACTGGCCAGCCTCGAGTCGGCGTACGAAGGGCTCGAGGGGCAATTACTCGAGGACGGTGACGACGGCGTCGCGATCAGACCACAGCTGAGCGTGCTCAAAAACGGCCGTGACGTGACCCACATGGCGGGCGTCGAGACGACACTCGAGGACGGCGACCGACTGTCGGTGTTTCCGCCGGTCGCCGGCGGCTAACGGCGGACCAATCGGGAGCCAGCAACCCGGTGAAGGAACTCGTACGGCGGTGTGAACGACAGCGCGTCCGGGTCTGGCTGAACGAGGATGTAACGACGCTCGAGTCAGTTGATGTCCCGAGCCGAATCAACGCGCGAGACAGTCATCATGGCGGGAGACTGTACTTGCAGTTTCAGGCCGGTCCGCTATTATGCGGGCTAATAAAGAACAACATCAGTTCCTGAAATACATGTCTATAATAGAGAAATTCTACTCTGGAGATAGTGGCAACCGAAGCGGATCGATCGTCGTCCCGGCCGTCACAGTCCCGAGTACCGACGCCTGTCTCCGCTCGCTGTCCCCGCGCGGCGTCCACACCATCGTCGTCTCCGACGATCCGACGGCGAAATCGTTCTGCTCGAGGTACTGCGACGAAGCCGTTCTGGTTCCCGACCCGACGACGAACCTCGAGACGTACGCCGACGCGCTGCTCGCCCTCGCCCGGCGCGACGACGTCCGGACGATCGTCCCGGTCCGCGAACCGGATATCTTCGTCCTCTCGAAGTACCGGGAGTCGTTCGCGGAACACATCGCGACGCCGTGGCCGACGCTCGAGACGCTCCGTCGAGTTCACGATCGAGTTCGCCTGGCGGAAGCCGCGGACGCCGCCGGCGTTCCCGTTCCGGATACGCGCCCGCTCGAGGACGTCGAGACGATCGAGACGCCGTCGATCGTCAAATCCCGGTACAACCTTCTCGTCGACGAATACGTCGACTCGGTTCCGCCGGATCAAGTGCAACAGAGCAAGACCGTCGAACACCTGCAGAGGGGGACGACGCCGAACGTCGCACACCTCCGGGAGACGTTCGGACACGACCCCATCGTCCAGGAGTTCGTCCCGATCGAGGAGGAGTACATGGTCGGCGCGCTCTACGATCACGGCGAGTTGCTGGCGTCAGTCCAGCACAGACAGCTTCGCGGCGCGTCGTACACCGGTGGCGGTGGCGTCTACCGCGAGTCCGTCTTCGACGACGACCTACAGGAGGCCGCACAGGCGTTGCTCGAGGAACTCGAGTGGCACGGACTCGCCTGCATCGAGTACATGCGCCACCCCGAGACGGGCGAATTCTACCTGACCGAGATCAACCCGCGGATGTGGACCTCGCTTTCGGCGAACGTCCAGATGGGGGCGGACTTTCCCCACTACTACTGGCAGCTGGCGACCGGTCGCGCCGACGAGATCGAAGCCGGCTACGACCTCGACGTCGGCTGTCACTACCTGAAAGGCGAACTAACCTACCTCCTTAGTCTCCTGCGCGAGGAGTCGGACCTCGTCGACCGACCGTCGTTCCCGGCCACGGTTCGAGAGATCGCTCGCTCCTGTTACGAACAGCCCACCTTCGACGTGCTGAGCCGCGACGATCCGTGGCCCTTCCTGCAGGACGCGCTCACCACGCTCGACAGGGGCGTCCTCGAGGGACGCGGGCTGTCCGAGTTCGGCCGGCGAGTCAGCGGTGCGGAGCCACCCGTCGACTGGCGCGAGGCCGCGGACGTCGCTAAGGTCCAACGCGGGCGGTCGCAGCCGGTCGAGCAGTAGTCGATAGGCCGGACCGGTCGAAGCGAGACGGGGCCGGATACGCGATACCACGGACCGTTCCGATTCCGAGAACGCTTTACGCGCCGCCGGTCGCAGAGTGAGATACGCAATGGCGACGGATTCGGAGTCGAGCACAGACGTCCCTCGAGAGTCGAATCCATCGGTCGACGGCGCGAGGACGGAACGAACACCGGATAGCGACGAGGTCACGTTCGGTTGGGAGGGGGTCCGCGCCGGCTTTCTCACCGGGATGCCGATCGCGATCGGCGTCGGCGGGTACGGAATCGCCTTCGGCGTCCTCGCCAATCAGGCCGGGCTGAGCGTCGCGGAAGCGGCCCTGATGAGCGCGACGGTGCTGGCCGGTGCCTCCCAGATCATCGCCGTCGAACTCTGGGCGGACCCGATTCCGATCGCCGCGATCGTCGCCACGACGTTCGCGGTCAACCTCCGGTACTCGCTGATGGGCGCGGCGCTCCAGCCCTGGTTTCGTCACCTCTCGCCGACCCAGATCTACGGGAGCCTCGTGATGATGGCCGACGAGAACTGGGCGCTAACGATGCGCGACCTAAAATCGGGCCGCGGCCGCGGCGCGTTCCTGCTCGGGAGCGGCATCGTGCTCTGGCTGTTCTGGGTCGGATCGACGGTTCTGGGAGTCCTCGCCGGCGAATCGGTCGGCGACCCGGACCAGTACGGCTTCGACTTCATCCTCGCGGCCGTGTTCGTCGCCCTCGCGGCCGAACTCTGGGAAGGACGATCGACACTGGTACCGTGGCTCGTCGCGCTGGGGACGAGCGTCGTCGCCGCGAACGTGCTTCCGGGCCGGTGGTACATCCTGATCGGCGGACTGGCCGCAGCCGCGGTCGAGGTGATGCGACACGATGGTTGAGCTACTGTCGCTCGACCCGCTCGTCGTCGGCGTCATCCTCGCGATGACTGTCGTCACGGTGATCGCGAAAGTCGGTGGCATCTGGCTCGTCCGTCGATTCGACGTGGGCGAGCGAGTCGAGGCCGGACTCGATATCCTTCCGGGCGCGATCGTGATCGCCGTCCTCGGCCCGGAGTTGGCCGCCGGCGGGCCGGCCGAGTGGGGTGCGGCTGCAGTCGTCCTCGGTGTAATGTGGCGCACCGAAAACATCCTGCTGGCGCTGTGTGCGGGCGTCCTCGCCGTGGTGGCGTTCAGAGCGGTCGTCTGAGGACGAGCGATCTCGCTCGCCGTCCCGCAATCGCGGCTGGGTCGAGTTTATCTGAGTGGCGCTCGAATTTCGAGTATGGGAACGCAGGTCGAACGATCTTTTCGCGGCATCTCCGAGCGACTCGCCGTTCGGTATCTGACGAATTTAGGCGGCGAGCAGGTCGCTGACGATACCGTGGCGGGCGACGACTGGACGGCGACGCTCTCCTCGGAGACGGTCGGCATCGGCCCGTCGTTGACGCTCACCGAAGTGACGGTCGTCTTCGAGGGGGACGAGAAGCGGAGCGACGACGACAGCGAGACCGATGCCGGGACCGAAGAGAATCCCCTCGAGCCGCTGGTCGAGGAATTCGCCCAGAAAGCGATGCGAGCGGGGGGCTGATGGCCGGCGACCCGATCGAGGGACAGGTGCTCGTGCTGACGGCCGCGAAGGCGAGCGTGCCGCCGAAGCGGCTGCCGACGCTCGTCGATCAGGTACAGACGCTGCTGGGGCCGGCCCTCGAGCGGTATCGTCGCGAGTACGAACGCGTCCACGCCGAGGATGAGCTTGAGGCATTTCTCGTCGAGTGGGGTCACTGGGACGAACTGGCCGCCGACCTCGACCTGAGCGAGCGCGAGCGGTCGGCGGTCCGCCGCGCACACGAGGAGCAACTGCTGCGGATCGGTCGCCGAACCGGCCGTGAGAGCGCGTTCGAGACGGCCCTCGAGATCAGAGAACCGGTCTGTATCGGAACGGACGGCGATCGCGACGACCGAACGGAAAACTGACCGCAGCCGAGGGGTCGACCGCGGTTCGACGGCGATGGCAACTATAAAGAGCGTGTTTCCCCTTGCTCGAGACACTGAGACGATGGCTATCGATCAGGAGACCGAAATGAGCGACGCGGAGATCGACGACTTCCTCGGTCAGCACGAGACGGGGGTGCTCTCGCTTGCGCGCACCGACGATCCCTACGCGATCCCGATTTCGTACGGGTACGACGGCGATAATCGGGAGTTCTACATGCGGCTGGTGTCGACGCCGGAGAGCGAGAAACGGCAGTTTCTCGAGTCCTCGCCGGGGGCACGACTCGTCGTCTACGACGAGGTGGGCTCGACCTACCGGAGCGTCATCGCCACGGGGAGCTTAGAGAACATCTCGCCGGCGGAGCTGACACCCGGACAGATCGCCCAGTACGGTGACGCAAAGCGCCCGCTGTTCGAGATCTGGGCACAGGGGAAGAAGGATCTCGATATCGAACTCTACCGACTCGAGCCGGAGTCGCTCAGCGGACGCCGAACCGATGTCGACCGCAAGGAGTAGCGAGGAGAATCCGTAGCCATCAAGAATCGACCGGTCAGTTCGTCTGCTGTTCGGCGGCAAAATCCGCTGCCGTGACATCGCTCCCACAAACCGGACAGCCGTGTTCTAACGTGGCCTCGCGCATCTCCTCGTTGACCTCGATCGCTTGGCCGCAGTCGGGACAGGTAAATTCGTATCTGCTCATGTAGGGGTCCGTAGTCGTCTGAAATGTCGGTTGTCTACGTTCATAGCTGTGCGTCCATTATATATAGGGTTGCGGTCCACCACCGAACATCAGTAGGTCCCGAAGAATTCTTCACCGATGAGAACCCCAGTGGGTGGGTCAGTGTTCAGTCATCGTACTCGAGGATCGCGTCGAGGAGTTTCGTCTGTGCGGCCGCGAGGTGTTCGGTAAACGTCGTGCTCGTGATCTCGAGTTCCTCGGCGACCTCGCCGGCGTTGGCCCGCTTGGGATGTTCGAAGTACCCCATCCGGTGGGCCGTCTCGAGGACCTCCAACTGTCGCGCGGTCAGCGTGCTCCGGTCGACGAAGACGAGGTTCGTCTCGGCGTGGTCCTGCTGGGACTGGAGCAGTCGCTGGACATCGAGGTTCGAGAACTGCGCCTTGAGGTCGCCGATGATCGCCTGTAATCCCTCCATATCCGGCGCGTGGAAGGTGAGAAACAGCGCCGACCCCCGCGTTCGGACGTCGACCACGGGCGAGTCGTGGCGTTCGATCCACTCGCAGGGACAGCCGCGACCGAGATCGCGAGTGAATCGGTACACCTCGCTCGTGCCGTAGGAGAAGATCGATGTCAGTTCGACGTCGGTGTCGAACGAGTCGGGGTACTCCTCGGCCTCGAGCATGAACTCCTCGGAGACGCGTTCCGGCGCGTCCGGGCTCGTACTCTTCGAGACGGATTGGACATTCCCGCTTGCCGCCCCAGCGGTCTGTGTGACGACACAGCCGGCCGGATCGTCGATCTTGACCTCCGCGCGAATCCCCGAAGACATCGAGTACAGATGCGGCCGGCGGCCTCCTAAACCCTGCGTCCGCAGCCGTACGACAGGAACCGTCCATTCGATCCGTGACAGAACAGCCTCGAGACGGACTCGAGCGCCAAATTTCGCCGACCCCATATAAAGCACCCTGTATTTAGTGGGGCTCAATTGGAGGTGGACCGACCGTTACGACGAAGTGAAGACCATGTCCGCTACGAACCCCACCACGAAGCGAGGATGGCCAACAACCGACGACGTAGCCGACGCCGGTGCGGTGCTCGGCGCACTGGACGACGACGCCTGCCGAGCCATCCTCGAGGCGACGAGCGAGGAGTCGTTGACCGCAACTGAACTCTCCGATCAGTGTGAGATTCCGATGTCGACGGCCTACCGAAAGGTGGAGAAGCTGACCGAAGCCGACCTCGTCGAGGAGCGGGTCCGCATCAACACCTCCGGCAAGCACGCGACGGAGTACCGCAAGTCCTTCGACGACGTTCTCGTCTCGGTCGACGGCGGCGACATCGCGGTCGAGATGACGAAATCCGACGCCGACACCGACGCCAGCGCGCCCTACGCCGTCGCCGACGACTGATCGCTCCGACGCATCCGCGACCCACTGCTCGAGACGGTCGTAGCGGACGGCCGATCCGGTTCAGGCAGTCCGATCCGCTCGAGCACTACACTCCTGCTTCGTTTTCGTTCGTTTCGACGACATCGTTCAGCCTCGATCCCGACGGCCGACAGCCGTAGCGACGGCATCGCGTCAGTCGATACGCCCGTCGTGTTCCTCGTCGATCATCGCGAGAAAACGATCCGGGACGGCCGAGACGACGTGATCGGGAGCGCGCTCGAGGAGCCATTCGCCCGCGCTCGCGAGCGGTTTTCTGATCAGCGCATAGCCGATCGAGACGGCGAGCAGTGCGACCACGGTCGTCCGAATCGTGCCTTCGAAGACGACCAGCGCGGGGAGGGCCAGCACGGCCGCGAGCGCGAGGTCCTCCGGTGCGCCGTCGTAGCGAACCCACCGTCGCGGCTCGAGCCATCGGTCGTGATAGTGGCTGTAGACCGCGCGCTCGGAGGTGGCCTGCCAGGATTTCGGCTCGAGACCGCCGCCCAAATAATCCGAGAGCGAGTGGAGCGCGGCGGCGAGGAGGAAGACGGCGAGGCCGACGGTGGCCGCCGTCGGGACGGCGACGGCGACGACGCTCGCGGGCGTGGCGACGAGCCAGTAGTAGACGGGAAAGTGAAGCGTCCGCCGGTGGGCCCCGACGAGGTCGAGATCCGGGAAAATTCCGCCGAGAATCGCCGCGACCGCGACGACGACCGCGAACTGCGGCGCGAGGGGGGCGAGGAGGGCGGCGAGAACGAGCCCCGCGAAGGCGTGAGTCGTGGCCATCATGGAAACTCGAGTAGGGGCGACGATCGGATACGTTCGGCGGCAGCATACGACTGGTCAGGCGGGGGCTACGCGCCCGTCCACTCGAACGCGTGGGGGCGCAAGCGCTGCGCGACGGGCACTGCAAGCCCCGTGTTTTAGCGAGCGTCCGCCGTACGTGACGAACGATCTCTCGTGCCGACACGCGCATTTCACGGGCAGCGAACGAACGCCCTCCTCTCGTGGGTCGCCGTCGCCATCGTGCTCGCCGTCGGCGGCTGGGCGCTCCTCGAGGGACTCGTCCACGAAACGCTGTTCGCCGCGACCGTCGTCGCGATCGCTCTCGTCCCGGCCGCTGTGCTCGGCTCGAAACGCGCTGCACTCCCCTGGGAGGTGACGGTCGCGGCGGTCGTACCGCTGCTCGCAGCGACTATCGCACCGGATCTCTGGACCCGACAGATCGTCCTGTACGCCGGCGCAGCCGCGCTCGCGCTGGCGCTCACGCTCGAGGTTCACGGCCTCACCGAGGTGCAGTTCGAGCGGTGGCTCGCCGTCGCGTTCGTCACGATGCTTGCGGCCGCCATCGCGGCGACGTGGGCGACGCTCACCTGGGCGCAGGATCTCGTCGCAGGAACCAGCATCATCGCGAGCAACGCGGAGGTGATGTGGTTGCTGATCGCCGCCACTGCGGCAGGACTGTTCGCTGGCGTCTGCTTCGATCTCTACTACCGAGGGTTCCCCGGCGAGGAACTCGTCTCGGCGCCGGTCGACGGGATCGACGAGGAGCGGTTCGCGATCCGGTCGGGTATCGACGACTATCCCTCGCTCGAGGAGCGACTGCCGGTTTCGGCGACGGTCCAGTGGTGGCTCGTCCAGACCCTCCGGGCGGGACTAGCAGCGATGGTCGCGTACGCGTTGCTCACCTTCGACACCGGGACCGTCACGAACGTCGCACCGATGCTCGCGATCACGTTCATCCCGACGCTGCTGCGTCGGCGGTACGGGTTGCCGTTCGATTCGGGGCTCGTGCTCTGGATCACGCTCGTGGTCACCCTCCACGCCGCGGGCTCGTTCTACATCTACGAGCGCTCGTTCTGGTGGCACAACGTCACCCACCCGCTCTCGGCCACGCTCGTCGGCGCGGTGGGCTACGTCGTGATCCGATCGCTCGACGAACTGCGCGAGGAGATCCACCTCCCGCCGGTGCTCGTTCCGGGTTTCGTCGTGCTCTTCGTGCTTTCCTTCGGCGTCTTCTGGGAGATTGGCGAGTTCGCACAGGATATTGTCGCCGACTACGCCGGCATCCAGATGCCCCTGGCCCAGCACGGCCTCGACGACACGATGACCGACATCGTCTTCAACACGCTCGGTGCGATCATCGTCGCGGTGTGGGGGCTGCCGTACCTCACGGACCTCACCGACGCCGTGACGGATCGACTCGAGGAGTGGGGCGGGCTGAATCGATGAGTGAATATTAGATCGCTAATTGAGAGGAAGCGACAGAGGTCGAACGTCGGACTCGCGTTCCGCGACCACTGACGCTCGAGACGTTCGACCGATCCCCGCGAATTGCCGACTGCGGAGAAGCAACGTTCATCACGCTCCTGTCACAACTCTCGTCCGGTGACTACTGGTACGTTTGCAGCCACTCTTATCTATTAAACGACAGGTAAACGCGCTTCGAGGCGACGGCCGCGGAACGGTGCTGGTCGCGGTCGCTTGCGGCTGGGGGCTCTCCATGGGGGTCAGGATGATCTATCCCGTGTTGCTTCCCCACTTGCAGGCGGCCTACGACCTCGACTACACGACCGCGGGACTGCTGTTGACCGTCCTCTTCCTCGCGTACGCGTTCGGACAGCTTCCCGGCGGCGTGCTCGCCGACCGGTTCGCGGAGCGCCACATTCTCGCGGGGAGCGTCGCCCTCTGTGCGGCGACGATACTGCTGGTCGTCACGGCCGGGACGCCGGCCCTGCTGTTCCTCGCGACGATCCTGTTCGGCTTCGGCGCGGCGCTGTACGCCGTCGCGCGATACACGACCCTTGCGAGGCTCTACCCCGACACCATCGGCTCCGCAAACGGCGTGACGGCGGCCGCACAGGACGCCGGCCAGTCGGTGCTCCCACCGCTTGCGGGATTGCTCGCGGGCGTCCTCGCCTGGCAGTACGGCTTCGGCTTCGCGATCCCGCTTTTCGTGGGCGTCGCCATCCTGCTCTGGTGGGTCGTCCCCGAAAGCGACGGCGAGGGCTCGAGCGTCGATAGCGGCGCGGCCGACGATTCCGGGACCGGAACCGATGCCGACGGTGCGCTCTCGCTCGAGACGGCACGGCTGGTCGCCTCGGAGCTCCGAAATCCGTCGATCATGTACGGGACGGCGATCTTCACGCTCGGGCTCTGTATCTGGCAGGCGTTTACGGGCTTTTATCCGACGTACGTGATCGAAGTGAAGGGGCTGTCCTCGACGGTCGCGTCGATCCTGTTCGGGACGTTCTTCGCGCTCGGCGTCGTGATCAAGCCGATCGCGGGCGGAGCCTACGATCGGATCGGACTGCGACGGTCGCTGCTCGTTCTGCTTGGCGTTTCCGGAAGCGCGCTCGCCGTCCTCCCGTTCGTCGAGGGGCTGGTGCCGATCGCCGCGATCACCGTGCTCGTAAGCTTTCTGCTCGGGTTTGGCGTGGTCACGGAGGCGTATCTGATCCTCGAACTCCCCGAGGAGATCCGCGGCACCGGGTTCGGGCTCCTGCGAACGATCGCGTTCGGTGTCGGAGCGTTGAGCCCGGTCGTCTTCGGTGCCGCCGCCGACCGCGGGCTCTTCGATTACGCCTTCTTCGCGCTGGCTGCAATCGCGGCTGTGATGATTCTCCTCGCGCTGCGAGTTCCGGCCGCAAAAGAAACCGAATCGGACGACCGCAGACCGTCCGAGGATCCGTCCGCGTAGCCGACGAGGCCGGTCGAGTCGTAAGCGTCAGTCGTCCGCCGGTGCCGCCGAGTCGCCCGCGGAGACGCCCGTTCCGGGGCCGAGATCGATCTCGAGTTCCTCGAGTTTCTCGTCCGGCACGACGCCGTCGACCCAGCCGCGGTGGTCGTAGTACTCTTCTTTCATCTCCTCGAGTTCGCAGTACTCGCCCTCGCTGGCGCCCTGTCCGCGGATGCCGTCCTCGAGGAATCGCGCGGGCAGCGAGTCGTCGTCGCCGTCAAAGCCGACGAGGTTGTTGTAGTACCGTTCGAGGTTGTAGATCCGCTCGCCGGCCTCGAGCAGGTCCTCCTCGCCGACGTCCAGTCCGGTCATCCCGTTGTACTGGAGGACGTACTCCTCGATGCCCTCCGCGAAGGCGTTGAACTTGCAGATGTCGAACGAGTCGCTGATGGCGTGGAGGTCCTGGAAGGCGGCGGTGAGTTCGCCCTTCCCCTCGTACTCGTAGGGGTCGACCTTCTCCGGGATGCCCAGGATTTCGGCGGCGGGGGTATAGCCCCGCAAGTGGCAGGCCCCACGGTTCGAGGTGGCGTAGCCGATGCCCATCCCCTTCATACAGCGCGGGTCGTAGGCCGCGATGGTCTGACCCTTGACGGCCAGCGAGTTCTCGTGGGCGTCTTTCGCCTCGGCGACGCGACGCGGCCCTTCGGCCAGCAGATCCGCGAAATCGTTCTCGCGGTGGGCGATCGCCTCGATCATGTCGATCATCGTTTCGGTGTCGCCCCACTCGAGTTCGCCCACGCCCTCGAGTTTGCCCTCGTCGGTCATCTCCATGGCCATCGCCATCATGTTCCCGGTGTCGATGGTGTCGACGCCCATGTCGTTACAGCGTTCGAGCATGAGCGCGACGGCGTCGCGGTCGGTGTGGCCCGAGTTCGGGCCGAGCGCGTAGGCCGACTCGTACTCGTAGGACTCCGTGCGGACGTTCATCTCCTCGCCCTTGTGCATCGCGGTCACTTCGACTTCCTTCTTGCAGGCGACCGGACAGGAATGACAGGTCGGTTCGTCGACCAGAATGTTCTCGCGGACGTTCTCGCCGGAGACGCGCTCGGCGTCGATGTCGACACCTTCCGCGTCGCGCATGGCTTCGGTCGAGGTGTACTGTCCGTTTTTCGTCGGCAATCCGTCCATCTCCTCGCCGATGTTCATCAGGACGTTCGTCCCGTACATCGAGAGCCCGCCCTCGTTGGGCGCGGTGACATCGGACTCCGTGATGGCCTGCATGGCCTGCTGGTGACCCTCCTTGAACGTCTCCGGATCCGCGGGCTGGGGCATCCGGGTGGTGGACTTGACGACGATGGCCTTGAGGTTCTTCGACCCCATCACACAGCCCGTACCGCCGCGACCGGAGGCCCGGTCGTCCTCGTTCATGATGCAGGCGTACTTGACGCCGTTCTCGCCGCCGGGACCGATCCCCATAACGCTGAGGTTCTTCCCGTAGGATCCATCTACTTCCTCCTCGAGCGTATCGCGAGTCTCGTGGAACCCCTCACCCCAGAGGTGGGAGGCGTCTCGCAGTTCGATCTCGCCGTCCTCGACGACGGCGTACACCGGTTCGTCGGCTTCGCCTTCGAAGAGGAGGCCGTCGAAACCGGCCCACTTGAGCCGTGCGCCGGACCAGCCGCCGTGGTGGCTGTCGGTGACGGTACCAGTCAGCGGCGACTTCGTACAGACCGCGATCCGGCCGCTCATCGTCACCTGGGTGCCCGACAGCGGCCCGTTCATAAAGGCAAGCAGGTTGTCGGGACCGAGCGGATCGACGTCCACTCCCTGTTCGAAGACGTACTTTACGCCGAGCCCCCGTGCGCCGATATATTTCTTTGCGTCCTCCTCATCGATCGATTCGTACGCGACCTCCCCGTCCGAAAGATCCACACGGGCGACCCTATCTTGAAATCCGCCGAGTTCAGTCATGATAACTCCTCACCGTTCACTTCGTCGCCTATGATGTTAGTCGTTCTCACCCAACCGTAACCAGAATACATTACGTTCGGTATTCAGTTCGAGTACGGTTAGGTACGAGAGTCAGTCAACACGTGTTGAATGAGTGTCTGACTGCTGGCTAGCAAATACTGCCAGATCGTAACTGATGATGGTCTCGAGTCGATGTCGAAACGAGACGAAACTGGAACTCGAGACGGCGGCCGCTACAGGAGGAGCGCGACGATCGCGAGAATGATGAAGATCAGCACGAAAATCCGCGCAATCTCCATCGAGATCCCGGCGACGCCGCGAGCGCCGACCGCCGCGGCGACGATCGCTAGCACGAAGAAGATTAGCGCCCAGTACAGGAAGCCGCCGCCGCCCATCTGCAGTGGTACCGACGTTGCGATATCGAGCATAGTCGGAGCTATCACGACCTGATAGATAAACCTCGGCGACCGTCCAGAACCCTAAGTCCCAACTATAGCCGGGTAAGCATGGCATTCAGCCTGCGGTGTCAACCCGAGAGTTTACCCTCGTCGAAGAGCGCCCGGCAGAGTTTCGCTTCGGCCGTCCGCAGGTGTTCGTGGAACGTCGGACGCGAGACGCCCATCGTCTGGGCGAGTTCCTCGCCGGTCGTCGGCCGAGGCCACTCGAAGTAGCCGCTGAGATACGCGCGCTGTAACGCGGCGAACTGCCGATCGGTGAGATCACGCTCGAGTCGCGCCGCGAACTCCTGGCGCGTCTCGGGGTCACGGTCGCGCTGCTGGAACGAGACGATGTCCGTCCCTTCGTACCGATCCTCGAGGGCTTCGACGATCGAACGGACGTTCGCCGAGCGGGGGATCTCGAGCGTGAGACGCGCCCGACCGTCCTCGCTCTCGATCGCCTCGGTACGGACGCCGCGCTCGGAGAGCCAGCCGACGAGGTCATCCCCGCCCGCGAGTTCGATCAGACACTCTGACTCGCGCTCGACGACGATTCGACAATCGAGGCCGGCGTCCGCCGCGGCCGTCTCGAGGGCCTCCGCGGTCGCGTCGGGGCCGGTGACAGTGAACAGCGACATCGTCTCGTTGTCGGTGCGGTGCACCGAGCGACGGTACTCGAGTCGACAGTCCGCCGCCGCGGAGACGGCGACGGGGGCGAGCGACCGATCGGTGAGCGTGAGTTCGACGGCGACGACCGCGTCGGTCTCGAGGACGCGGCTGGTCTCACGGGCGTTGACACCGCTTGCGACCGCGCGGGCCAGTGCGGAGAGGATCACCGTTTCGCGATCATCGATCGCTCGGCCGCGATCGGTTCGAACGGTGAGGACGCCGTACTCGATGCCGTTGTACGACAGCGGGAACGACGCGTGGGTCGTCCCCCCGAGCGTTCCGGTAGCCGCCTCGGTCTCGGCGAGCGCGGTGGCTGCGGGGTGGTCGCTGGCGGTCGTGACGTCCGACGTGTCGCCACACTCGCCGGCGCTCGTCCGGACGTCAATCGTCCCCGTCGCAGGGTTTCGCTCGCCGATCCACGCGCCGTCGTAGCCCGTCTCCGCGGCGATCCGCTCGCAGACGTCGGTCTCGAGCCCGGAGCGATCGGTTGCACCGGCGACGACGTCCGTCACGTCCTGAATCAACCCCTCAATGCGCTCGAGGAGGTACTCGAGCTCCTCGGTCCGGGTCTCGAGCGCGAGTTCGGCCTCCTTTCGAGCCGTGATGTCGTTCTGGAAGCCGATGTAGTGGGTGACCGTTCCCGCCTCGTCGCGGACGGGAGCGATCGTGACCTCGTTCCAGAACTCGGTGCCGTCCTTGCGATAGTTCTTGATCTCGACCGTCACCGGGTAGTCCTCGTCGATCGCAGCCGCCATCTCGGCGACAGCCGCCTCGCTCGAGTCCTCGCCCTGCAGGAATCGACAGTTGCGACCGATGACATCGTCGTAGTCGTAGCCGGTCATCTCCTCGTAGGCGTCGTTGACGTAGACGAGCGGGTTGTCCTCGAGGTCCGGATCCGAGATGGTAATCCCGACCGGCGCTTCGTTGATCGCCCGATCTTTGACCGCGTAGTCGCTCTCGGCTGGCGACGCGGGCTCGTCGACGTCCCCGGTTGCCGACTCGAACGTGATCGTCGCGCGCTCGGTCGACCGGTGGATCCTGGCATCGTACCGATCGGCGGCGGTCTCGTCACCGCTGTCGCCGCCGATTTCGAGTGTCACGCGACGAACCGTACCGGCCGTCGTCTCGTGGATCTCGTCCTCGAGTCGAGCCCACGACGCGAATACGGCCGTCGCCTCCCACTCGCCCGCGCCGGTTTCGTGTGCGTCGGCGTCCAGTCCGAACGCGTCTCGCGCCGCGCCGTTGGCGTACGTGATCGTCCCATTCGTCACGGCAACGACGGGATCGACGAGCGTCTCGAGCGCTACGGCCGCCGGTGTGGCCCGTCCCCCGCCACCGTACTCCGCGTCGGCATTCTCCATACACGTCCTTCGAGCGGGAAGGCCTAAGAACCTCGGTGATGGGACGAACGGTTTACTCGACGGACAGGTACCCCCGAATGTTATATCATGTCATGACATAGAGTGACACATGTCTGCGTACAGATCACCGTTCGAACAACTCCGAGCGAAATTCGACGAATCGAGCCCAGAGTGTCCGGCGTGTGGGTACCACGACAGCGACGGAAGCTGGCGTGTCACGACCACTGGAAGCCGCGTCACCTACCAGTTCGTCTGTCCCACCTGCGATGCAATCAAGACGCGGGAGATGCGTCTGTAACGAGTCCGATCAGGAAGACGACCGCCACCAGACCCCGATGGGACAGCGTTTCATTGCCGAGTTGGTCGTTTCACACGACGATCTCCCGCTGACCCCGACCGTTCGGGATGTCTCCGAGGCAACGATCGCGGTCGAGTCGCAGCCGCTATCGTACCCGGAGCGACCCGGCCCGATTATCTTCTACTCGGTATCCGATACCGACTTCTCGGCGTTCGAGTCCCTGCTCGAGACCGATCACACGGTGGCAGAGTGGGAGGTGGCGATGGAGTTTACGGACTATCGTATCTACCAGATCTACGTGAGTTCGAACGCCAAGTTCACGACTCCCGAGATAGCCGACCTCGGACTGCAGGTGCTCTCGATTCGGAACACCGATCGCGGGTGGGAGTTCCGGCTACTGGCCCCGAACAGGGAGCGCCTCGGCGACTACTGGCAGTACTGTTGCGAGGAAGGCATCCAGTTCCACCTCGAGAAACTGTACAGCACCGGCTCTCAAACGGGCCCCGCGACCGGCGACGGTCTCGAGGCGGCCCTCACCGATCGCCAACGAGAGGTTGCTCGCACCGCGGCTCGAATGGGCTACTTCGAACCCGACGGTGCCGACGCGGCGACAGTCGCCGACGAACTCGAAATCTCGCCGTCGACGCTGTCGACGCACCTGCGGCGGATCATGGCCAAAGTGCTCCGCCACACGTTCGACGACTGACCCACGTCTCGGTGGGTTCCAGGCGAATCTTATCTACCCCCATATAATAAGAAGAAGAGTACGACAGTAGATACGAGGGCGGCAACGACCTACGAAGTAGCATGACAGAAAAGATGTTTTCACTCGCCCCGGAGTCGACGGACAGCACGGCCAGCCTATCCATCATCGAGCGGGTCGCCACGCTCGAGGAGACGGATCCGATAACACTTCCACCCCTGTACGACGCCATCGACCCCGAAGCGCTGGATTCGGTCGTGGACTCCTCGACCGCCAGTGACTCGCGGTCGCCAGCGACGGTTCGGTTCTCCTACTGCGGCTACGACGTTCTCGTTCGACGTGATGGAGAGATTACGATATCGCCTGCCTAACGGTCGTGCGATTTTGCGGCTCCGAGTTCGGTTCGAAGCCGGGAGCAACGGTCTCGAGTCACTCCCTCGGAACCTCGGGAACCACGCCCCCAGACGAAGGCGCTTTAGGCGCTGGGCTGTTTGCCCCTGATAATGAGTAAACCCACGCCCGACGTCTACGAGCAGGGCAAGGGCATGGACGCCCACAACCAGGTGATGCGGGAGATTCGCTCGCGCAAGGAGGCGAGCTACGACCCCCACGAACCCACCCGCGTCTGGCTCGACGAGGACAACACCCCCGGCGGCGTCAAGACGAGTCTGACGATCATTCTCAACACCGGCGGCTGTCGCTGGGCTCGCGCCGGCGGCTGTACGATGTGTGGCTACGTCGCCGAGAGCGTCGACGGCGGCAGCGTCTCCCACGAGGCGCTGATGGACCAGATCGACGTCTGTCTCGCACACGAGTCCGAAAACGCCGACGAGCCGGCAGAGCTCATCAAAATCTACACCTCCGGCTCGTTCTTAGACGAGCGCGAAGTCGGCGCCGAGACCCGGAAAGCGATCGGCGAGACCTTCGCGGATCGGGAGCGCATCGTCTTAGAGTCCCTCCCCGACTTCGTCGACCGCGAGAAGATCGCCGACTTCGCGGGCCACGGCATCGATACCGACATCGCGATCGGTCTCGAGACGGCGACCGACCGGGTCCGCCACGACTGCGTGAACAAGTACTTCGACTTCGCTGACTTCGAGGGCGCCTGCGCGGAAGCCGCAATTGCAGACGAAGAGGCAGGAAGCGAAGCGGACGCGGGGATCAAGGCCTACCTCCTGATGAAGCCGCCGTTCCTCACGGAATCGGAGGCCGTCGCGGACATGATCTCCTCCATCGAGCGCTGTGCCGATGTCGCCGGTTGCCACACCGTCTCGATGAACCCGTGTAACGTCCAGCGATACACGATGGTGGACGAACTCTACTTCAACGACGGCTATCGCCCGCCGTGGCTCTGGTCGGTCGCCCACGTCCTCGAGGAGACGGCCGAAGTCGACGCCATCGTCGTCTCTGACCCCGTCGGCCACGGCTCCGACCGCGGGCCGCACAACTGCACGGAGTGTGACGATCTGGTTCAGAAGGCGATCAAAGATTTCGACCTCCGACAGGACCCCAGCGTCTTCGAGCAGGTTTCCTGCGAGTGTGAACTGACCTGGGAGACCGTTATGGAACGCGAACGGAGTTTCAATCAGCCGCTGACTCGCTAGTACTGACGCGCCACGAACGATCCGACCGACCCAGAACACGATCCGACACGTCTCGCTTCGTTCTCGACTCGTCAGTCGCCGGTCGCCGTACTATCACCCGGCGACTGGACGAGTTCGGGGTCGGCCTGTGGTATCTCGATCGTAACGACCGTTCCCCGCGGCTCGTTCGACTCGAAGGTGAGTTGGCCGCCCGACTGGGTGACGACGAGGGTGACCAGCCAGAGTCCGAGACCGCTCGTGTGGCGGAGCTGCGTGATCTCCCGATCGCCCTGGAGCAGTTCGCGCTCTTCGTCGGGCATCCCGGGCCCGTCGTCGGCGATGGAAATCGCCAGCATTCCGTTGTCCGTCCGGTCGCAGACCGAGATGTCGATCGTCGGGTCCGACGTCTCGTTGTGTTCGACGGCGTTCTCGAGGATCTGGAACAACGCTGTCCGGAGCGACTCGTTGGTCCGCGCGAACGTTCGGTCGGGGATCGAACTGGTGAGTTCGACGTCCGGATAGGCGCTCTCGAGTCGCGCGGTCGCCTCGGCGACGGCGTCGGCGACGTTTATCGGTCCCGCGGTCGTCGATTCGCGTTCGAGGACGCGTTCGACGGCCCGGGTCTTTTCGGCGAGTCCGATGAGTTCGCCCGCTCGCTCCTGGATCGCCGCCGCGTACTCGATGTCGTCGCCGTCGACGGCCTCGGCGAGCATCTCGGCACAGCCGTCGATGATGTTCATCCCGTTGCGCATGTCGTGTCGCAGCACGCGATTCAGGATTTCGACGCGTTTCTGGCGCTGTTTCCGATCGGTGATGTCGGTGTAAACGCCGAACGTGCGGCTCGAGGACTCGTTCATCTCGACGGGAACGGCTCGGAGCATGAAATCGCGCAGGCCGTCGACGGTTCGACGTTTGACCTCCGCCTCGACGATTTCGCCCCGACTGCTGCGTTGCGTGATCGCTTCGGCCTCCGGTTTTCCGTCCGAGGGGACGATGAATTGGTGGAGCGGTTCGTCGACGAGCGCCGACTCCTCGTAGCCGAAGACGTGCTCGAACGCCGGATTGACCGCTTCGGCGATCGCATCGCCGTCGGATTGTCGCGCGCTGATGACGGCGTCGGGAACGTTCTCGAACAGTGCCGCGAATCGGTCGCGCTCGGTCCGAAGCTGTTCTTCGAATTCGAGTCGATCGAGCGCGTCGGTCACGTGAGAGAGCAACAGTTCCGCCAAATCCTCGTCCTCGCGCGTGAACGCGCCGGCCTCGGTCGAGACCGTCTGGAAGACGCCCCAGCCGTCGATCGGCACGGAGAGGACCGATCGAAACTCCGCGGAACCGGGTTCGGCGGCGGGCACCGTCCGAACGTCGTCGAATCGGTAGGTTTCGCCGGTTCGGTACGTCATACCGGCGACCCCCTTGTCCACTCCGATGCGGCGGTGAAAGTCGCCGTCGAGCGACGAGGAGACGGCTTCCTTAATGAGGTACTCGCCCTCGGCGCGGTCGACGACGCAGACGTCGAACTCGAGGACGTCCGCGGCCGCCTCGACGGTGAGTTCGGCGATCTCCACCGTGCTCTCGCAGTCGTCGAGCTGTGAGGCGACTTCGTGCAGCCGCTCGATCTTCGCCTTGTGGTCGACGAGTTCCCGCTCCATGCGTTTACGATCGCTGACGTCGCGGACGACCCCGGCCGAGCCCTCGAGCGCGCCGTCGCCCCGCAACAGCGTCATGTTGACCTCACACGGAACGCGTTCGCCGTCGCGCGTCACGAGCGTGATCTCGTAGGTCGCGACTCGGTCCTCATCGGCCGAGACGAGCGCACGAACCCGTTTGCGACCGCGTTCGACGCTCTCGTCGGTGAGAACCCTCGAGGCGTGTTCGCCGACGAGTTCGTCCTGGTCGTATCCCGTTATCTCCGTCAGCCGTTCGTTGACCGTAATGAACGTGCCGTCCCGGTCGAGCGCGTAGACGCTGTCGCCGATCGTTTCGACGATCGTCTTCGTCTGCTCGAGTTCCCGGTCGCGCGCCGCTCGATCGAGCGCCGCTTCGGCCGTCGCGGCGAGTACGTGAACGAGATGGATCTCTGCGAGTTCGAGTTCGTCGTCACCTGGCGATGCGACGGACAGAAGCCCGTGTTCGCCGAGCGGGTGAACGACGGAGTTACCGAACTCGATATCGATATCGTAGGGGACCCGCTCCCGCGAGGCGTCGTCGACGATGATCGGTTCGCCGTCGCTGTAGGTCTGCCAGAGGATGTCGTTCCCGGGGCCGATTCTGGCGATATTGCCGGTGTTTTCCTCGAGCTCTGACGTTCCCGCGACGAGTTCGAGCGTCCCGCTATCGTCGTCGTAGAAGCGGAGCGCGGCGAGCGATCGGTCGAGGATGTGTTCAGTTGCGTCCATCACGACCGACGCGATTTCGTCGGCCGACTCGGCGCGCATCAGCTCGTTTGTCGTCTCCTGAAGCGCCTCGAGGGCGTTCGCGCGTTTGCGCTCGGCGGTGACGTCCTGGGTGAACGAGCGGACCCCGACGACGTCTCCATCGTCGAAAATCGGCGTGTTGTACCACTCACAGGTGAGTTTCGAGCCGTCCTTGCGGACGTTCCGTGAGGTCTGCCAGCCGCCCTTGGTGGGGCGGTCTCCGGCGAGCAACCGGTTCCAGTGGCCGGTCACCGACTCTCGTTCCGACTCGGGGACAAGCAAGTCAATCCCGTGTTCGCGGTGCGCTTCCGTCGCCGTGTAGCCGAACAGCTCCGTTGCAGCGGGGTTCCAGGATGCAACCTCGAACTCGAGGGACCACTCGATGATCGCGAACGGCGATTGGTCGACGAGCACCGCGAGTCGATCCTCGGGGTCCGTTTCCGGGACGTTCGTCGCCGGCGCATCGGGGGTGATCGCCGGTGTCGCAGCGTCGGTGTCCGTCTCGAGTGTGACGCAACCGTCGGAACGAGCGCGGTTGTCGGATTCGGGACGGATAGGGGATGCAGTGTCCGTTCCAGTCGTGGTACTCGATCGCTCGAGTAGATCGTCGATTCGCGCGGTGAGGAGATCGATCCCAGCCGATTGCGGGACGTAGCCGTCCGCACCGGCGGCGATCAGTTCGCCGGCGAGCGCTTCGCTCCCGTCCGCGGGAAAGACGACGATGGGGATGTCGGGATCGCGCTCTCTAACTCGCACGCAGCAGTCGACGAGGTCGGTATCGGGTACGTTCGACGTCAGAACGACGCAATCGGCACTCGAAAGGTGTACAAAGCAGCCGGCCGCGGTTTCGACGACGACGCTCTCTGCGGCCTTACGAAGCCCCCGAACGATCTCGTCGGTCGCGTCGGAGTCGGCGTAGATGAGACGCGGTTCAGATTCCATACACACATCCCCTCCGGCAGGGTTCGTGTCCGTCAAGGAGCCGCCACCTTATTACTGTTTGAGTCGACTCGGAGAGTGAGTCGTCGACGATCTGCCCGAAGCGACTCGCCGATTTCGGCGGAGTGATCGCCGCAACAGACTATTCTGCACCGGTGACGGCCGTTTCGAAACCGCGGAGGACGCCCTGGCCGTCGGTGCCGCCGACATCGGGCAGCGTCGCCCGTTCGGGATGGGGCATCAACACCGCGACGTGCTCGCGCTCGCCGAGGACGCCCGCGACGTTGTGTTTCGAGCCGTTCGGATTCGCGTCCGGGCCGGTCTCGCCGTCCGCATCGCAGTACCGGAAGAGAACGCGACCCTCGTCCTCGAGTTCAGCCAGTCGATCGTCGTCGATTTCGTAGCGGCCCTCGCCGTGGGCGATGGGAACCTCGATGACGTCGCCCTCCTCGTACGCCGCCGTCCAGGGCGTATCGTCGCGCTCGACGCGGAGGTAGACGTGTTCACACTGGAAGCGGGCGCTCTCGTTCGTCGTGAACGCCCCCTCGGTGAGTCCCGACTCGCAGCCGACCTGCGCGCCGTTGCAGACGCCGAGGACGGGCGTGCCGTCGGCCGCCGCCTCGCGGACCTCGGCCATGATCGGCGACCGCGCTGCCATCGCGCCGGCGCGCAGGTAGTCGCCGTAGGAGAATCCGCCCGGGAGGACGATCCCCGTCGTATTCTCGGGGAGTCCATCCTCGTGCCAGACGATTTCGGCGTCGATGTCGAGGTGTGCGAGGGCGCGCTCGGCATCCCGGTCGCAGTTCGAGCCGCCGAATCTGATGATCGAAACTGTCACGCGAACCACCCCGTGTGGTTCGTGTGATCAGGGAGCGGGAGGCGACCAACGGGAGCGTGAGCGACCGTGGTCACAGTCGCCACCCCCGGGTGTTGCGACCGACGGTTTCGATCAGCGAAAGTGAGACGGTCATCTACCGCTCGTCGACCTCCACGTCGTAGTCGTGGATGGTCGGGTTCGCCAGCAGGCGTTCGGCCATCTCGCTCGCGCGCTCGCTCGCGGCGTCGGCCGACTCGGCCTCGAGGTCGACCTCAAAGCGGTCAGCCGAGCGCAGCCCCTCGAGATCGAAGCCCAGGCGCTCGAGGGCCTGTTTCGTGGTTTCGGCCTCGGGGTCGAGCACGCCGTGTTTGAGTCGAACGGTCACCGTCGCGGTGTAGGCGGTCATCACCTGAAACCCCGTAACCGTGCTCAAAAACGCTTTCGGGTTTGCGCTGTGATACACGTTCGTGAATATTTCGACGGAACAGGCCGACGGCGTCGCGATTCGACGGCCGAACAACCGTCAGACGTCCGGTCGAGCGACTCTAACCGCGAGAAAGAGCGCGGCGGAGAGCAGTCCGATAACGGCGGTACCGACGAACGGAACCGCGTAGCCGCCGAACTGGTCGATTCCCAGACCGACGCCGTATGGCACGAGGGTACCGGCGACGGCGAACCCGATGGCCGTCACGCCGAAGAGCGTGCTGAGGTCCCCCGTCCCGAAGAGGTTCGCGAGGAGCGGCGACATGAGCGCGGCGGTTCCGCCGTAGCCGAAGCCGAAGATTGCAGAGAGCACGAGTACGGACGCCGGCGTCGGAACGGCGACGAGCAACAGCAATGGAACGCACATCAGGACGACGCAGACGGCCATCATTCGATCCGTTCCGATGGCGTCGGCGGCCCAGCCGGCGGTGAACTTGGCGACGACGTTCATGCCGCCGACGATGCTGAGCGCGATGACGCCGATCCGGCGGGTCACGCCGGCGGCGTCGGCGAAGTCGACGAGGTAGACCAGGACGGCGTTCGCCGGAACGAACATCAACAGCATGGCGGCGAATACGACGCCGAACAGCGGCGTTTTCACCGTCGACAACGCCGTATCGATCTGTGCACGCATCGAGCGCAGTTCGCCGCCGTCGGCCGCGGGTGGAGTCGCGAACTCGCCGGTCGTATCTGCACCGACCGCTCGCGGTCGGTCCGCGAGCAGGACGACGGCGATGACGAGCGCGACGAAGAACATGGCCGCGAGGGCGAGGTAGGTACCCTGCCAGCCGAGTGCCCCGATGAGGACCTCTACGAACGGCGGCATGGCGAGGATACCGACGCCCCACCCCGACACGGCGACGCCGGTCGCCAGGCTTCGACGCCGCTCGAACCACCGCGGCGGCGTCGTGTACGCGACGACGAACGTGATCCCCATCCCCGCTGCGGCGACGACGCTGTAAGAGGCGAGCACCCAGTAGAACGACGGCGACCGACTCGCGCCGAGCAATCCGACACAGATCAGCGCCGCGGCGAGGACCAGCAACCGCTGCAGTCCGTAGCGATCGACCGCAAAGCCGAGCACTGCGGCTCCGCTGAACGTCACGAGCGATTGGATGCTGAACACCAGCGAGGTGTTCGCGTAGCTCTGGTCGAACTCCTCGAGAACCGGCCCGAGGAAGACGCTAAAGGAGAACATCGTCCCGGCCGTCATCAGCGACAGGGCGAAACAGCCGACGACGACGAACCACCCGTAGTAGATGTCGGACTCGAGGAGTCGAGCCTGTAGTGGGTTGGTGGCAGTTGACATACGATACGGTTCCGGGTTCGGACAATAGTCGTCCACGAACCGTACGCTCTTGCCGCTTTTTCGACAGAGACGGCTCAGACGGCGCTCGACAGTGAACGGACGGGCCGCTAGCGAACAGTACTCGAACGAGCAGCGGCCGCCTGAACACTCATCGGAGCAGTCGAGCGAGTGTCGACGACAGGCGGTAGCCGATCGAACCGTTCCGGTAGCCGTTCCAGCCCCGCATGCCGCCGGCAAGGGTAGCGGCGTCGTACCCCTCCTCCTCGAGTATCGCAGTCGCTTTTTTCGCGACGATTCCCGCTTTGCAGACCGTGACGACCGTCTTTCCGTCGGGAATATCGGCGAGCGACTGTCGGAGTACGGTCTCGTCGCCGCGTCGAAGATCGTCGTAGACCGGGACGTTCTGACTGCCGTCGATGTTGCCGCGCTGGTAGCTCTCACGCGGACGGATATCGAGGACGTACGGTTCCACCCCGTTCGACAGTCTGTCGTCCAGTTCCGGCGGCCTTATCTTGCTCATGAGCCCCAATACTCCACAGCCATACAAAACGATACGGATACCGTCTTCAGTTGAGGGCGTGATCTCGCATTCGGACTCGAGTCACCGCCGACAGCTCAAGAGCGTCCCGATCGAACGGGTCGGGGCTCATACGGTTTACTGCAAGTCATTTCCGGCGCAACCGCCACTCGGGTCGCGGTTGCGCCGGTAAATCGGTACAATAATCCGTATCAATCGGCCGAAAGTGGCGGGCGCTCACGCGCTGCGATCCCCGTCGTCAGACGATCCGCCCCTCGCCGCGCTCCAGCGATATTCCCCGCGAGAGGGCCGACGGAACCTGTCGCTAATGCGCCAGTGACAAACACCGACGATCCGCGTCCGTCCGTCCTGGACCACGCCAGCGTCTCGTCGTCGAGGACCGGCATTCCCCGATAGCCGCGCTCGAGGCCGAGTTCCGTCGCGACGCGGTCGACGAACGGATGACCGAAAACGGGGGCAAAACCGGTCGCCAGCACGACTCGCGCCGCTGAGAGGCAGCCGCCGTCCTCGAGCAGGAGTCGAACCCGATCGTCGACCTCGCGGGCGGAGCGAACGTCGCCGTAGCGGATCGACAGCGAGCCGTCGTCGACGGTCGTCTCGAGGCGCTCGAGCAGCGTCGGCGGGACCGTCGCGTCGTTGCGCGCCTCGCGGACGGTTTCGTACCGCTCGCGCGAGCCGGGCGGGTGTCGGTGGAGATGGCGATCGATGTGATTCCAGTTGATCCAGCGCGGGTCGGCCTCGGTGGTCGCCGCCTCGAGGTCGCGTCTCGCACAGAGCGTGACGGGTTCGCGGTCGCGTTCGGCGAGACAGGTCGCGAGCTGGGCAGCCGTGACCCCGCCACCGACGACGACGGTATCGTCGGCAGGCGTCTCGGGGTCGAAGCCGTCCCAGACGTGGGTGATCGAGTCGATGCCGGCGGCCCACGGCGGCGTCCGGTACCGTCCCCCGTGACCGATCGCCAGCACACAGGTTTGGGTCTGAATGCGAGACTCAGACGTCTCGAGGACGAGCGAGTCCGTCCCGTCCGCCGACCGTCGAATCGATTCGACGGTGGCCCGTCTGTGCAGGTTCTCGAGATTAGCACGGTCGATCACGTACTCCGCATAGTCGAGAAACAGCGACAGCGTCGGCCGACGCGGATAGCCCGGCGTCGGCCGGAGCTCATCCGTCCGGTCCCGTCCCTCGGCGAAGCTCTCGAGGCCGAACGGCTCGGTGCCGACGTGGTGGACGAACGTCGAGCGCAGTTCGTCCATCTCGCACGCGCGGGCCTTCTGCCGGAATGACTCGAGCAGTCGGTCGTGTGGATCGACGATCAGGAGGTTGTCGTGTTCGAGGTCGGTCTCCTCGAGCAGTCGCTGACAGCAGTACGTGCCGTGGATCCCGCCGCCGACGATGACGCACTCGAGCATCGAGACACGGTATGCCGAGTTATTACTTTACTTCTTCGGATTAATAATAGCTGCTACCAGGGGGACGTCTGTTGTTACTCGTGCGAACTACTGCAACATCGACACCGGAGGCTGGATTCGGCATCTCTCATCCGGACGGGGGCTTTTTATGTTCGTTCACGAACACGATCGTATGACCGGAAGCCGACCACTCGTTCGGGGAGTGACGCCGTCGGTAGCTGTCGTCACCGTCGCCGTACTGGCGACGTTCGTCGCGCTCACGGTGATCAACTCCTCGGTCGCGATTATTCTCGCCATCTTCGGCCTGCTGTTCGGCGGCGACCTGCTCAGGGAACTCGCCGAGGCGCTCGACGGCGAGACTGAGCCGGCAGCCGAGGACGAACCGATACCCGATCACGACGCCGAAGACGCCCTCGAGCGACTGCGCGTTCGCTACGCCGACGGGGAGCTATCCGACGCGGAGTTCGAGCGTCGACTCGCGGTGCTCCTCGAGACGGAGACCGTCGCGGACGTCGAACGCTATCTCGACGAGGGTACCGCGCCGCCGCCCGCGCAGGAAACCGAAACCGAGGTCGACCGCGAACTCGAGCGCTCGTCGGGGTCGTGACCAGGATCAGAACAGCAGCCGCCCGCCCCACGCGATGACGAGTGCGAACCCGATCGCGGCGACGGCCTGTCGAGCGAGCATCGTCGCGACGAACCGGGTCGAGACCTCCCGTGCGACCGTGATCACGGGCACGTTGCAGCCGAATCCCATGACGACGCGGACGAGGTCCCGACCGGTGAGACCGACCCGTCGCATGACCGGGTGGAGCGCGGTCGTCACCCGCATCGTGAGCCCGCTGGCTGAGTACGCTCGGATAAAGAGCGCGAAGATGAGCATCGTCGGCAGGGCCCAGACGAACAGGAACGGCCCCATCGAGAGCAGGCCGTAGCCCCCGCCCAGCACGGCCGCGAGCGGCCCTGGTAGCGTTTCCGTCCAGTCGATCGCGGGCTCGAGTGCGCTCCCCACGATCGGGTCGAGTTCGCCCGCGACGGTGTTTGCGAACCAGACGGCGACGGCGGCGGGAGCCAGGAGCACGAGCGCGCTCACGACCGGGCCGAGAACCGGCCGCTCGAAGATCCGTGCAGGTGGCTCGATCTGCCAGCCCGTTTGAACGCCGGTTTCGCCGGGCAGTTTGCCGCCGGCAGAAGAGGTACTCGAGTGCCGAATCGCGGCCAGCACGTCGCGGCCGTCGGCCGCCAGCGCCGAGTAGTCGACCGCCGCGCCGTCGGTCTCGGTTCGGACGCCGCCGTCCGCCGCGACGCGATCGAGGGCTCGCGCGTCGACGGGCATCACGGGGACCGCGAGGTCGGACTCGAGGTCCGCGATCACCCCTCTGGCCTCGTCGACCGCCTCGACTCGATCCCAGTGGGTGACGACCACCGCACCCCCCGTCCCTCCACGAGCGGCAGAAGATCGTCGAGGTCCCGGTCGAGATCGGTCGCCGGAACGACGAGCACGACCGTTTCAGCCCGATCGAGGCTGTCCAACGCCTTCCGCGTCGTCTCGGTATCCGCCTCGAGCGTGATCCCGGGAGTGTCGACGATCTCGAGGTCGTCCGTTCGGTAGACCTCGCTCGAGACCGTCGACCCGCCGACGTTCTCGTCGGCCGGGGCAGCGCCCGTAAGCCCCGCCGCGAGCGCCGACTTCCCGACACTCTCCTTGCCGATCAGCACGACCCGTTCGCGGTCCGTATCAGTCATTCAGCGCTGTTCCCCCGTTTCCGACGGCGGCGCGTGACTCTCGGTGCATTCTCGACCGGGTATCGCCACGCCAATTTAATAATACTACCGTCTAAGATAATAACTAATAATAGATTGGGAGTACCACTGTTAACCGAATGCCCGACAACTCGATTCCTGTTACGGTACTGTCCGGGATCCTCAGCGCCGGCAAGACGACGCGGCCGAGAGGGCAGACACGGACGACGCAGCCGAGGGGCGGAAACCGACGACGAGCACGAACACGATCACGACACGACGGAGGAACTGGGCATTGTGGACTGAGACGAACCCACCATGACTGACGGGAACACGGACTCCGACACCGACTCGAGTACAGATACCGACACGACGCCGCTCGGTCCGCAGTCGGACGACGGCGACGTCTCGCCGTGCTATCGGGCCTACGTCGAACGCAACGACCACCGGCCGGACGTCTGTACCATCTATTCGGCGGTAACCGCCGGTTCGATCGAGGAGACGTGGATCAGGGCGAACGGCTCGGCGTTCGTCTCTCGAGACGAGGTCCGATAGCGGCCGTTCGAAGGTCGTCCGGGTGCCAGGAGCCGACGGACTGTCGATCGATGTCGTCGCACGTTCGACCGTTGCCGGCACTGTAGCGCTTGTGCTTTTTGTACCTGTGCGTCGTAAGTCGATACTGGCCATGTCCTACACCTGTTCGACCTGTGACGACTCGTTCCAGTCCGCTGCCGGCGTCACCCAGCACGTCGCGCTTCACCACAACACCTGCGCCGTCTGTGACGACTCGTTCGACGAGACCGACGAACTCCGCGAGCACGTTCACGAAACGCACTGACGATCGAGTGAAACACCAACGAGCGACCCGCTGACGACCGACTGCGGTACCACTCCGTCACCGATTTCCGCGGACGCCGAAGCCCCTATCGTGGATCGTGTCGACCGTTTCGGTTCTCTCCCCCCTTCTCAACAGTCGCAGTACTCCGGCTCGCAGCATTCGAGGTCCTCAAGGACCATCTGTTTCTCGCGATAGGCCTCGAGCGGTTCGGTGTCGACGCCGAGTCGATCACCGACGGTTTCGGCGACGACGGCGAACCGCTGGCGGAACTTGTAGATGAAGCAGAACTGCTGGCCGTTGTGAGCAACCTGCGGGCCGACGAGGAACAGTCCCGGTGTCTCGGTCGACTCGCCGCGGTCGGTGAGGTCGGGACATCCGCTGTCGTCGAACGCAAACCGGTCGTCGACGAGCGAGAGACCCCCCACGAATCCCGTCGCGAGGATCGGTGGCGTGCTCGAGCGAACCCGATCGCCGTCCTCGGTAACGACGGCGTACCCGTCGCTATCGAGATCGATATCGGACTCCGCCGGCGAGGCTTGTTTGATTCGCTCGACGCGCGCGTCGGTGACGAGGTCGATCGGTCGGCCGGCCTCGAGCGCCGACTCGAGTCGTTCCGTCGTTCGGGGCGATAGCACCTCGCTGGGATCGGGGCTGCGGTACTGCTACGGGCCGTCGTCGTCCAGTACGGTGACCGAGAGCCCGGCATCGGCCAGGCCGAGTGCGGCATCGATGCCGCTCTCCGCGCCGCCGATGATCACGACGTCGTCCGCGGCGGGGGTCGCGACACCGGCGCCGTCGGCCGCGACCGGTGACGACGATGACGGTTCCTCCGACTCCACCTCGGTGTCGGAACCGGGGGTTGCAGCGTCGGAATCGATCGAGTGTCGCTCAGCGTGGGCCGACCACGAATCGATCGTCGACACGTGAACCGCGTGGGACGCGCCCGGAATCGATCCGCTCGAGGGGTACTGGTACTGCCCCGCTGCCCAGACGACGTACCGAGCGGTAACGGATCCCTGGCTGGTCTCGAGTGTAAACCCGCCCCGGTTCGAGCCGCCAGTTCCGTCGGGTTCGTCTCCGCGTTGCTCGTCCGCGGACCCGTCGTCGGGAACGACGGCCTTGACGTCGACGCCGGTCTCGATCGGGAGCTCGTGAAACTCCGCGACCGCCTCGAGGTAGTCGGCGTACTGATCGCCGGTCGGGTGCTCGCGGTCCAGCGCGAGCGCGGGCGACGTATCGAGCGTGATCGCGTTCAGATCGCGCACGCCGAAGGCGTTGGCCGGAAACGACGGCGTCAGGAGTCGCATCTCGTCGGGCCACTGTCGGAACGAGGAACCGATACGGTCGTGCTCGAAGACGGCGTACTCGAGGTCGAGGCGTTCGAACCCCACTGCAGCCCCGATTCCGGCGGGGCCAGCACCGACGATCGCGACATCGATGGTTCGTGGGAGCGTCATTCGGTGCTAGCAACAGCCCCACCCTCATTAATAACTTTGGTGGAGATGTTGCTAATTATGGCCAAATATTCAATTCGGAATAGTACCGTCCCGTTCTCAGGAAGATCTACGGAAAGCAGGACTTTTGACTACAGGTAGACTCAAACTCGTACTGATGACTCCCTATTCGCCCGAGCGGAGGTGGCTGCGATGACGACCGATATCACCGAAATCACCGTGATCGGGGACGACGACACCGGGCTCATCGCCCGGGTGACGAGCCTCCTGTTCGAGCGCGGAATCAATATCGAGGATCTTGATCAGGCCGTCCGCGACGGCGTCTTCCGCATGTATCTCGCCGTCGACACCTCCGAGATGGTCTGTACAGAGGAGACGCTCCGCGAGGACCTCTCCGAACTCGGCGACGACCTCGGTCTCGACGTTCAGGTCCGGTTCCCAGCCGACCGCGATAGCCAGCAGATCGCCGTCCTGGTCACGAAGGAGAGCCACTGCCTCGAGGCGATGTTCGAGGCGTGGGCCAACGACGAACTCGGCGCGGACATCGGGGTCGTCATCGGGAACCACGACGACCTCCAGCCGCTGGCCGAACACTACGACGTCCCCTTCCACGACATCGGCGACGAGGGCGGACAGCAGAACGAGGACGAACTCCTCGAACTCCTCGCCGAGTACGACGTCGATCTGATCGTCCTCGCGCGGTACATGCGCATCCTCAGCCCCAACGTGGTCTTTCGCTACGAGGACCGTATTATCAACGTCCACCCGTCGCTACTGCCCGCGTTCCCCGGCGCGGAGGCGTACCGGCAGGCAATCGAGGAGGGCGTCCGCGTGGCCGGTGTCACTGCTCACTACGTGACCACCGATCTCGATCAGGGACCGGTCATCACCCAGCGCGCGTTCGACGTCCCCGACGACGCCGAGCTAGACGACATGAAACACCGGGGCCAGCCCCTCGAGGCGGACGCCCTGCTCGAGGCCGTGAAACTCCACCTGAACGGCGACGTCTCGGTCCACCGCGGCCGGACGTCGGTCCGGGAGAACGGCGAGGAGTACCAGCTCGGCCTGCCCGACGAAATCGACGAATTCACGCCGGACCGCCCGGTCGACGGGATCGGGAGCGTCGTCGCGAACAACCAGTAACCGGTCTCTTCGACTAGTACCGTTCCAAACGTCGACTGATGGGGCGAATCGGACCACACCACAGGATTCGCCCCATCAGTTCAGATTTGGACCGCCACTAGATTCGACGGGGAAGTTCCCCCACCCTCTCTACATCCGTTCGTTGCGGTTGACCGACGACTCCCAACTCTCGAGGCAGTCGTCGCTACAGAAGTGCTGGTAGACCGTCTCGCCGTTCTCGAGCGTCGTGACGACGCGTTGCTCGGAAGACGATGCTACGGGGTCGCCACACGTTCGGCACTCGGGTGAGTCCTCGTCCGTCGAATCGGCCATTATGTGTTCGAAGGGACAAGAGCCACTTGAACGAACCTGTTGCGGCGGAATCGGCCACGGTCGAGCGGGTGTTCGCGTTCGGGACGGATCCGTCGCGCGTCGGTGAGCAGCGACGTGAGGGTGGAGTCGGCGCGTCACAATCGGTCCAGAGTGATATAGTAACAACTGCAACTATTTACACACTGATCGCACAGCTGTCGTGCGATCAGGTGTGCATTGACTTGCAGTGGCTACTATAGTTATCACGCTACGGGACGAACCACGAACAGACCTCGTATGGAATCCAATGCTCCACCGACCAGCCAGCCGACGGCCGTCGAGATCAGCCACGACGGACGTATCGGTCGTATCACGCTCTCTCGTCCGGACGCGATGAACACGTTCAGTACGGAACTCGCACAGGGACTCGACGAGGCGCTCCGCTCGCTCGATGACGCGTCCGACGTGCGAGCGATCGTCGTCGACGGTGCAGGCGAGACCTTTTCGGCCGGTATCGATCTCTCCGAGTACCGCGATCACGACACCGAAGCGGAATATGAGGAATGGGTGACGCTGATGGAAGAACCGTTCCACACCGTGACCGAGATGCAGACTCCCGTGATCGCCGCCGCGCACGGCCACGCAGCGGCCAACGGGATCGGTCTGGTCGCCGCCTGCGATCTGGCCGTCGCCGCCGAGGGGACCAAGTTCGGAGCGACGGCTCCAAAAGTCGGCCTGTTCTGTATGGGACCGGCCGTACCGCTGATGGAGTCGCTCACCAGAAAGCGGTGTCTCGAGTTGCTTTTGACCGGCGACCTGATCGACGCCGAGACCGCACTCGAGTGGGGGCTGCTCAACCGCGTCGCGCCCGACGGGGAACACGTGACGGCGGCGATGGAACTCGCCGAGACCGTGGCATCGAAGAGTCCGACGGCGATCGGGATGGGGAAGACGGCGTTCTACGAGATGGTCGACCGGGACTACGGGGAAGCGCTCGACTACTCGAACGCGCGGTTCGCGGAGCTCTGTGCGACGGACGACGCGCGAGACGGTATCGAAGCCTTCCTGCAGGGTGAGCCGCTCTCCGCCGACGAGTGGCCCGAGGGATAACGGCGGCAGTCTGCGGGCAATCCCCATTCAGACGGGGAAAAAGGGACGCCCCGACGCCCGCGCGGTGGCGAGTTGCGCTCGATCAGACGTTTCCGGCTCGACCGCCACGTCTTCGAACAGCGGCTGGAGCTCCGCGTGGAGTTGCCCCTTCAGGTTCTCGACCTCGCCCCCGTCAGTACGCTAGACGAATTCGTCGCGATCGTAGCCGGCGACGTTGTGGTCGGCGCGCTCGAGGATTCGCCTGTCAAAATCAACGGGAGATGGGACCGAAACGCGGGTTCCAGCGACAGTAGTCTTATTCAGGGCGGCGCCGTAGTTTGGTATGGCATGACACAACAAGAGGGACGAGAGGCCCAACAGAAACTGTTCGTGGATCAGTACACACTTGGACTGATCGGTCCGGACCAGGAGTGGGCGGGAACCGTCGCGGACGGCGGGACGATCGAGACGTACACGCCGCCGGGCTGCTGGGGCCCGATGGTAACGCCCGAGTTCCGCGGCGGCCACGAGGTCACCCGACCGATTCGCGTCGAGGGGGCGTCAGTCGGAGACGCGGTCGCGCTCCACATTCGGGATGTCGAGGTGACGAGCATGGCGACGAGCACGGGGTCGATGGCCGAACGGGAGGACGCCTTCGGAGATGACCCGTTCGTCGACCACCGCTGTCCGGAGTGTGGCACCGAGTGGCCCGAGACCATCGTCGAGGGAACCGGCGAGGAGTCGATCAAATGTGTGGAGTGCGGTGCGAACGCCTCCTCCTTTGGCTTCGAGTACGGCTACACCGTCGCGTTCGACGACGATCGAACGGTGGGGATCACGCTCGACGAGGACGGCGCACACGAACTCGCAAAAGACGCCGCCGAGGTGATGGACATTCCCGAGAACTCCCGCCAGCATCCCATCCTCTTGTACGAACCCGACGAGATGCCCGGGACCCTTGGACGGCTTCGACCGTTCATCGGCAACGTCGGCACTACGCCGCCGGTTACGATGCCCGACTCGCACAACGCGGGCGACTTCGGCCAGTTCCTCATCGGAGCCGAACACGACTACGGCGTCGAGACCGAAGCCGACCTCGAGGATCGAACCGACGGCCACATGGACATCCCGCAGGTCCGACCCGGCGCAACGCTGATCTGTCCCGTCAAGATCGACGGGGCCGGCGTCTACGTCGGCGACCTCCACGCGAATCAGGGCGACGGCGAACTCTCCCTGCACACGACCGACGTCAGCGGGACGGTTACGATGGACGTCGAGGTCATTGAGGGCCTCGAACTCGACGGCCCCCTCCTCTTGCCGCCCGAAGAGGACCTCCCGTTCATCAGCAAACCCTACAGCGACGAAGAGCGCGAGGCAGGCCGCGAACTCGGCGCACAGCACGGCGTCGACGTTGAGGACGATATGGGGCCGATCCAGGTGATCGGCTCCGGCGCGACGGTCAACGACGCCACGCAGAACGCCTTCGACCGGGCCACCGACCTCCTCGAGATGAGCGAGGGCGAGGTCCGTTCGCGGTGTACGTTCACCGGCGGCGTCCAGATCGGGCGGCTCCCCGGCGTCGTGCAACTCGACCTGCTCGCGCCGATGGATGTGCTCGAGGATCGGGGTATCGACCATCTGGTACGTGAGCAGTACGGGCTGTAGAGCCAGATCGATAGACCGGCTCGTCTCACTGCGGTGGCGCGGGCTGTACCACGGCGAGCGATCAGCGAGACGTGGGTCGAAGTCGTGCGAGGTCCTCGCGAGTAGTGCGGGACCAAAGGTCCCGCAGACTCTTCGAACGGGCGCTACGAGGCGGTTGCACCGCCTCGAGTTCGCGGCGCGTAGCGCCGCGCACGGCCCGTGAGCAAATATTACGAGCGACTGCGTGGAAGACGCGAAGCGTCTTCCTGTGGATGTGCGAGCGACCAACGGGAACGAGCGTTAGCGCGGAACCAGCGGTTCCGCGAACCATCCACACGGCGCCTCGCGCCGTGCGGAGAAATCGGTTGGGGAGGGCGTGGCCCGCCTAGCTGCCAGTACGAGCAGAACGCTCGTTTCGTTCGACTCTGCTGTTCGAGAGACGTAACGGTCGAGATCGAACAGCCGTTCATTATTTTTGAGAGCCACCCTGAACGGCCGGCACCAGCGCCAGCGACGCGTCGTCCGAAACCGGCTCCTCGAGCCGCGCGCGCTCGCCGTCGACCGAGACCCTGACGCTCGGTCGCAGTTCGGTACCGTCGTCGTAGAGGTACTGCACCGCTCGCGGATACGCGTTTGCGAACTCGTCGATCGCATCTACAACGGTGTCACCATCAAACTCGAGCGACACCGTCTTCTCTCCGGTCGCGCTTCGCAACGGCCCATACACCGTGATCTCCATGCTCGTACGCGAGACTGGTTCCGAAGGATCATAACGTCGATCCCCGATTCGGTCCGGCCCGACGCCGTTCGATTCGGATGAACGGAAACACGCCTCGAGAGAGGATCTCCTCGAAGAGGAACCCACCCGCAAAAAAACGAGAGCTAACTTCAGTCGTCGCTCGGCTCGGCACTCGGCGTTGCCGACGACGTGCTCGTGGCGCTCAACTGGTCGGCCCACGAGTCGGAGACGAGTGGTGCAACGGCGAAGAAGACCATCGAACAGACGATCACGGCGAGCATGACGCTCGCGACGATCGCGATACCGTACGTTGGGTCAAACGGGACGATGCTCGTGACGATTCCACTGGCAGCGAGGGACATCGGTACTCGAGCGTATGGTATTGGGCCAGTCGATATGAGGATTACCTTTCAGACATGGGATGAGAATGGGTAGCGAACGACACAGTTAGGGGATAAAACCGACCGACTCCGCACCAACACAGCGTCGAGTCAACGAGACCCCCGTCGTGACAGCGCGTGGAGTGAACGTTGGCAGGGACGGCGAAAGTCACAGGTCGAAACCGCCGAATCGAGTCGAGACGAGCCGGGTGACCAAATCGGGACGAAGGGAAAAGCTCCGCCGCTACAGCCGCTGGACGGCACCGATCGCACTCGAAAGCGGCGGCGCGTCGAACAGCTCCTGGCCGGTGTAGGCGTTCGCGCCGGCACAGTAGAGATCCCGCGCCGTCTCGAGGACGCCCTCCTCGAGGGATTCGGGTGACTCGTCACAGAGGGACTTCCAATCCGCGACGTCCTCCTGCTTCGCTTCGGCTTTCGCGGCCTCGACGGCCTGAACCCACTCGGGCTGGGTGCGCTTGTGATGCTGGCGGAGGACCTCCTTCGAAAGCTGGGTGCCCTCGTAGCTGAAGCGGTTCTCGTCGAACGTGCCGACGACGTCCGCGACGCGGATCTCGCCCTGGTAGTACAGACACTCGATCTTGCCGTCTTCGTGGACCAGCCCGGCCGACTCGGCCTGCTCGGTGACGATCCGGTTGACCTCGCGAGCGACGGACTCGAGGGCCTCGATATCGGCCCGTCCGGCGATGGTATCAGCCTCCTCGCGACCGAGTTGCCGGTCGCCCTCCTCGTACTTCGTCGTGAATTCGACGATCGGCTCTGCGAGGTCGACGGCCTCCTCGGGCCAGCTCTCGAACTCGAGACTGTGGTCCGCGGGATTGGTCCGCCGACGGAGGCTCGAGCCGACCGGCACGCGATTGCGGAAGACGACCTCGAGCGGGATTAGGTAATTCTCGCCGGCCGCGTCGTGGTAGTGGTCGTAGTCGTACTCCCGACCCTCGTTGGGCAGGTCGGGTACCTGCGTGAGATCGATGGCCATCTCCCACGGCGGGCGCGACGACTCGGCGAGGGGGATGACCTCACCGTCTTCGACAACACCGCGGTAATGGGTCGGGACGCCCTCGGACTCGAGCAGTTCGAAGTTGAACGCGCCCATCGCACAGAGGCTCGCGCCCTTCTCGGGGATCTGGTCGGGCATCTGTCCCCAGTCGAACACTGAGTAAGCGTCGGTGAAGACGAACGAGCCTTCGCCGAGTTCCTCGTTGGTTGCCGCCTCTTCGATGCGGAACTCTTTGACACTCGTCATACGAGACACCTCAGGACGTAGCCGCCGCCGCGGTTCATACCCCAGTTGCCGTGGCCGGACCCTAAGAAGGTTTCAGTATCCGGTGGCACCTCGAGTCCACCGAAATTCGCCTCACGATCCGCTGAATTGGCGTCGCTCGGCGAGCGAGACGCCGACGATCACCGACGCGGCGACGAGTAGGATGCCGACGATGACGAGGATCGCGGCGTCGACCGACACCTCGTCGATACCGACGCCCAACAACGCCGGGCTGATCGCTCGATTGGTCGAATCGCTCCACAATCCACACGCTTTTCTCGCTGTACTGGTATTGATACGCCGATGGAGCGACCGGTGACGGAGGCAGACCTCGTGTTCGAGCACGTTCCCGAGACCGACCAGTCGTTCGAGAACGCACTCGAGAAATCACGCGCCGGCGACCGACTGACGGTCGACGACGCCATCGAGTTACTCACGACGGGAACGGACATCGAAGGCATCGATCGGACGCGCAAGGAGCGGGTGCTCGAGGCGGCCGACCGACGGCGCGCCGAGGTCGTCGGCGACGAGGTTACCTTCGTCGCGAATATTAACAACAACGTCACGACGGCCTGCAACGTGGGCTGTCTGTTCTGTAACTTCAAGGACGCGGCACACACCTTCGAACGGGACAGCGAGGTCGAAACGGCGGGCTTTACGAAGACGCCCGGCGAATCGCGCGAAATCGTCGCGGATGCCGTCGAACGTGGCGTCTACGAGGTCACCTCCGTCTCCGGTCTCCACCCCGCGTTCACACTCGACGAGGAACACCGCGAAATCCTCGAGGCCCACCCCGAGCCGAAAGAAGTCAACTACAAGCCGCCCGAACGATACGCGACCGATCCCGGCACCTACGCCGAGCAGATGGAGGCGATGAGCGTCGACGACGTCCACGTCCACTCGATGACGCCCGAAGAGGGCTACCACGCCCGACGGGGTACCGACTGGTCCTACGAGGAGGTCTACGGCCGTCTCAAAGATGCCGGACTCGACACGGTTCCCGGCACAGCCGCCGAAATTCTCGTCGACGAGGTCCGGGACGTCATCTGTCCCGGCAAGATCGGGACTGACGACTGGCTCGAGGCGATGGAGGCCGCCGCGAACGTCGGCCTCGGACTCACTGCGACGATCATGTACGGCCACGTCGACAACGAGGCCCACCGCGCGATGCACCTGAAACGGGTTCGCGACCTCCAAGAGCGCGTCGACGGCGCAATCACGGAGTTCGTGCCGCTTTCGTTCGTCCACCAGAACACGCCCCTGTTCGAACACGACGTCGTCTCCGGCGGGGCGAGCATCGACGAGGACGAACTCATGATCGCCGTCGCCCGCCTCTTCCTCGACAATATCGACCACGTCCAGTCGTCGTGGGTCAAGTACGGCGACGAACAGGGGCTGAAGATGCTCTCCTGTGGCGCCGACGACTACATGGGGACGATCCTCTCGGAAGAGATCACGACCCGCGCCGGCGGCGAACACGGCGAGTTCCGTTCGTTCGAGGATTACGTCGAAATGATCACCTCGATCGGCCGCGTTCCGGTCGAGCGCTCGACCGACTACGAGACGCGCCGCGTCATCGATCCCGACGATCCGCCGTTCGGTCCGCAACTCGGCCCGAAAGCCGACGGGACGCCGCTGCTCGACGCGGACGAGCGCGCGGAGCGAACGGTGCCGGCCGACGACTGACGGGCGAAGTCGAACGACAAATCGGGGGACGGGTTTTTGCGGATTCCGGTCGTAGATGAGGGTGTGAACCACCTCGTACCGCTCGACGACGGGAACTGGCGGCTGCCGAACCACGCCCACGTCGTCGTCTACGACCGCGAGCCGAGAGACGGCGGCCTGCTGACGATTTACGACTGCGGAGCCGCCCAGAAACCGCCGAAAGCCCAGTTGCTCGGTACCCTCGAGTCGATCGACGCCAGCGCCGAGGTCGAGTCGACGCCGACGGGCCAGGTCGTGACGCTGCACGAGTCGGCGACGCTCACTGAGACCGGTTCGAAGCGGTTCCACATTCGATAGCAGTAGATAGTAGTGTGGTTTCTTTATTCAGTACCTCACCTGAAACTGGAACCAGGAGTTCGATCACTACACGTGCTTACTGTTCGATTGAGAGTGACTCTTCAATATGCAAAATAGCTGTGAGAATTTTATATAGTACTCTAATAACTATTAACAGAAGTGTCACTATAAGGGCAAGTAGTAATTCTCCGAGAATGTATCCATAAAAGAGAACAGCAGCGAAAACCACCACTCCAACGATTATCAACAAATCATGTTTTAAATCAGGTTCCCAATTGTTTGTCTCTGTCATAATTCACATTTTAATTGTAAACTCAAATACTTTTCTCAATCTCAATGTTGAGGACTGTATTCCCTGTCAGAGTTATTCGGGATGTTCATCACCTATACTGAACGCGATTTCACGAACCATTCTGAATAAAGAAATCGTACTACGACTGATAGTCCGAACGAATCGGAAGATCGGCTCAGGCCCGGTCGGTGACCCGTTCCACTCGAGGCGGCAGCCCGGTACCGCGGAGCGATGCTTTATCATGGTTCTCGGAAACGTGTGCGTATGCGACTCGAAGGCAAGACAGCATTTATCACGGGATCCGGATCCGGACTGGGCCGCGAAGCCGCGCACCTGTTCGCCGAGGAGGGTGCGACGGTCGTCGGTGCCGATATCAACCTCGAGGGCGCTGAGGAGACGATCGGACGCGTCGAAGCGGCGGGCCAGGCGGGAACCGCACTCGAACTCGACGTTACCGACGCGGACGCGGTCCACGCGGCTATCGACGAGACGGTCGCGGAGTACGGCCTCGATATCGTGCTCAACAACGCGGGGGTCAGCCACCAGCGCGCGAACGTCGAGGATATCGACGAGGACGAGCGCGACCGAATCATCGACGTCAACGTCAAGGGCGTCTGGAACGGCTGTCACGCCGCCATCCCCCACTTCAAGGAGCAGGGGTCGGGAGCGATCGTCAACACGGCGTCGCTCGCGGGCGTCATCGGCGCGCCACAGCTCGGGGCCTACTCGCTGACCAAAGGGGCCGTCGTCAACTTCACGCGCACGGTCGCCGCGGAGGTCGGTCCCCACGGCGTGCGCGCGAACGCGGTCTGTCCGGGCGTGACGGATACGGCGATGCCTCGAGAGAATCGCACCGAGGAGGAGTGGGAAGCGACCAAGGCGGAGATGTCGAAGTACTACCCGCTGAAGCGACTCGGTCGGCCGGAGGACGTCGCCAACGCGATGTTGTTCCTGGCGAGCGACGAGGCCGACTGGATCACCGGGCAGGCGCTCGTCGTCGACGGCGGCTTCTCCTGTACCTGATCGCCGGGGTAGAGACAGGCGTTTTACCGCCGGCGACGAAGGGCGATCCATGCCACCCGACGAGTCCTTCATCCGAGACGCGATCGACCTCGCACAGTCCGCGGTCGACAACGGAAACACGCCGTTCGGATCACTGCTCGTCGTCGACGACGCGGTCGTCCGGACGGCCGAAAACACGACTCGCACCGACGACGATATCGCCGCCCATCCGGAATTCAAACTGGCGCGGTGGGCCGCCCGCGAACTCGAGCCGGGCGAGCGCGAGGCGTGTACGATGTACACCAGCACGGAGCCGTGTCCAATGTGTGCGAGCGCGATCGTCTACGCGGGACTCGGGCGGGTCGTCTACAGCGTCTCCGTCGACTCGCTCGCGGCGATTCGGGACGATGGGGTGATCGAAATCCCCTGCGAAGAAGTGATCGAGCGAGGCAATGGATTGACGACGGTCGAGGGGCCAGTTCTCGAGAGCGAAGGGCTTGCGGTTCACGAAGCGTTCTTTTGACGACTGTTTCGGCGTCGTTCACGAAACTCGAGGGACGGGTCGATGAGAGGACTACAACAGATGCTCAGCGTGACCGATACTGCAGCGATCCGCTCGACAACGATTTGTCGGTTGATACCAACGAACCAGTATGATAAGAGGACTGTTCAGAGAGCCCGACGGATGGCAGTCGGGAGGACTGTTGATCGCCATCGGTCTCTTTTTCCTCGGACTGTACGCGTTCTACGGCCTTGTCGGCGCGGTAGGAACATCGTCAGCACTCCACTTCGGCGTACTGTGGCTGTTGCTGGGGATTCCGGAACTCCTGCCGAAAGAGCGGACGTGCATCGCCGGCGGGCTGCGAATTATCGGACTGGTGTTCGCCGTCGCGTTGCTGATCTTCTACCTCTCGCGGCTGTCGATCTTCCAGTAGCGTCGGTGAGATGAGCGCCGTCGCTCGAGACGCGGCCGTACCGCCGAATCGGATTCGCTACCGCGACACCGCAGTCGTCTCGCTTCGAAGCACCGACCGATACCGTTCGCCAGCGTCGCCGTCAGCCTCGAGCGCCTCGCGAATCGTCGGGGAGATCCACTCGCGATCCGCGTTCGGGTCACGACCGTCGCCCGCCTCGGCCGTTCCGTCGGCGGCCACGCCGTCGAAGCCGTCGGTTCGCAGGTCGGCCGGCAGGAACCGTTCGTAGACCGGCAGCCGTTCGCCGAGCGGCAAGTCGGCGGCGGCCGCGATCTCCTCGAGTTCGCGCAGCGCGGGCCATTTGTAGTCGGGGTTGACATGATCGTCCGTGATCGGAGACACCCCGCCGAGATCGTCGACGCCGCAGTCGATCAGGTCGCGGGCGGGCGCGAGGTTCGGCGGCACCTGCACTGAAATCTCCTCGGGCAAGGCGACGCGGGCCATCGCCGTCACCCGGCGCATCGTCTCGAGGTCGGGCGAGCCGTCCGACCAGCGCTCGTTGTTCATCACGGGCTGGACGATCACCTCCTGGATATGGTCGTAGCGTGCGTGTAACTCACGAATCGCGAGCAGGCTCTCCGCACGATCGCGCCACGTCTCGCCGATGCCGACCAGAATGCCCGTCGTGAAGGCGACGTCGAGTTCGCCCGCGTTTTTGATCGTCCGCAGGCGCTGTCCCGGCTCTTTCCGCCGGGGGCCGGCGTGAGCGCCGACCTCGGCCGTCGTCTCGAGCATCACGCCCATACTGGCGTTGACGTCCGCGACCTCGGCCAGCTGATCGCGCGTCTGGTCGCCCGGATTGGCGTGGGGCAGGAGGCCTTCCTCGAGGGCGACCTCGCAGGCCTCGCGCAGGTAGGTGTGAATGGAGTCGTGGCCCCACTCCTCGAGTTGCTCGTGGATCTCGGTGTAGCGGTCGTCGGGATCGTCTCCGAACGTAAAGAGGGCCTCCGTACAGCCAGCGTCGGCCCCGCGAGCACAGATGTCACGGACTTCCTCGAGCGTGAGGAGGGAGGCCTGTCCGGGCGCGTCGAAGTACGTACAGTAGGTACAGGTGTAGCGACACGCCGTCGTCAGCGGGACGAAGACGTTTCGCGCGAAGGTCAACGCCGGCGGTGCCTCGGCGTCGTCGGGCGTGACTGAAAGGAGATGGTCGACCGCCGCGTCGTCGACTGCGATGTCGACGCCGTACTCGCTCGCCCCGGGGAACATTACTGCAGAGTGGCGTCGCTCGACACATAAGGCTTCACTTCTTTCGAATGTCGCTCGTCGCTCGGTCCCGGCTACCGTTCCCGCGTCGAGTCATCAGCCCCGCGTCTGGCGACGCCAACGCGGCCGTCCCGTCGCTCGAGTTCGAATCCAAAATCGCGAAGCGTCGCGAGTGCGCGAGTGCGCTCGTCGCCGTGGACGAGCACCTCGACGAGATCGTCGGGTTCGTCGATATCGGTCGCCAGCCGGAAGGAATCGATCGTCTCGAGGCTTGCACCCACTTCCTCTGCGATCTTGCGGTGGTCCAGATAGGACGCCCCGTGGTAGTCCACCCGAAACCCGGGGTGGCGAACGACGAGTGCGTTCGTGCCGCCGCCCCGACCGGGAGTGATGGCGACCTCGCCACCGGCCGCGAAGAGGTCCGCGAGCGCGTCGGTCGTCGCGAGCGCAAGGTCGGCCATGACAACGGCGACGGCGTCGTCCGTGTCACCGTCGTTGTCCCCACTGTCGGTCTTGCTCGGCAGACGCGCGTTGACCGCGTCGGTGAGCGGGCGGTCGTCCACTGCGACCGACACCGACTCGAGAACGTGCGTCGGAAGGTCGAGTTCGGCGGGATCGATCGCTGCCGTCGCCACCACCGTCGGCTCCCGGCCCGCTTCAACGATCGAACACAGGACATCCGCGAGCATGGCCCGTGCGAACGCCGCCCGCTCCGTGGGGGAGAGCACCGACTCGAGGCGCGTCTTCGGGTCGGTCGCGGCGAACGGGACGACGACGTGCATCTATCGAAGGTTGTCCGGACGCGGGCAAAAACACGTCGAAGCCGAGACCGAACGCACAGCAAGACACCGAATTCGTCGACACCAGACATCACTATCGTGCCCCCCGACACGAGCGCGGCCGCTGGGGTCGTCGAGCCACAAAAGAACGGTGAGCCTAAAACAGCGGCTCGAGTTCGTCCTCGTCGTCTTCGACGAGTTCTTCGAGGTTCTCCTCGCTCTCTTGCTGGATGTCGTCCATGTTCTCCTGGGCCTCGATGGCGACCTGCTGGAGACGCTTGATTCGCGGAACGTTCGTCACGCCCGAGAGCAGAAGTGCTGCGGCCACTTCCGGCTCTTCTCGCGGGAAGTCGCCACCGCGAACTTCCATGCTTCCCGTTTCCTCCTCGAGCCACTTCCGCCCGCGCTCGATGCCTTTCCGGTTGAGATACTCCGACGGACCGGAGACGACGAGCAGCGCGCGCTCGGTGCCTTCGATCTCACACGGGAGCGTCAGCCGCCCGAGTGCGGCCTTGCGGACGAGGCTCGTGATGCGGTTGGTCGTGTTCGCGGCGTCCAAATCGTCGGTGCTGCCGCCACCGTCGCCGGTAAAGCGCGAGAGTAGACCACCGCTCGTGTTCAGGTCGACTTCCTCGCTGGCGAAGCCGACGGTCGAGACGCCGCCGCCCGAGAGCGTGTTGATGATTTCCGAGGAGTCGACGACGCTCTCGGCGACTTCCTGTCCATCACCGACCTCACCTGCACCGAAGAGAATGCCGAATCGTCGGACGATCTCCTCGTTAATTTGATCGTAGCCGCCTTCGACGGACTCGCCGGTCTGTCGCCAGGAGTCGTTGTCGAAGACCATCAGATTGTCCACTTCGCGGACGAAGGTCTGGAACGATCTGGCCGCGTTGAGGGTGTAGATCCCACCCTCGTCCGTGCCCGGGAGCACGCCGAGACCGTAGACAGGAATCGTGTAGATACGCTTTAAGTGTTTGGCGAGGACGGGTGCACCGCCGGATCCGGTTCCGCCGCCCATACCGGCGACGACCAGGAACGCGTCAACCTCGTGGGTCGGAATCGCGTCGATAGCGTTTTGCACCTCGTCGATGTCCTCCTCGGCGACTTCCGCGCCGAGTTCGTTGTCTGCACCCACGCCGTGGCCCTTTACGCGGGCCTGGCCGATGAGTACGCGGTTCTCCTCCGGAATATTATCGAGACCGATGAGGTCCGCTTTCGCGGAGTTGACGGCTATCGCCGCGCGGACGATTCCGCTACCCGTCCGATCGTCGTAATCGAGGAATCGATCGACGATCTTGCCACCAGCCTGTCCGAATCCGATCATCGCCAGCTTCATAATTTGTCAGGGGGCTCCGTTGAATTGGTACAGAGTGATCAAGGGCATAAGTCTTTTGTTGAGTTGAATGTCTCTTCTTCTTTTGTGTTCCGGGAAATCGGATGCAGGCGGTGGATTTCGGCTCGAAAAAACTCGCGAGAAACGAGTCGGTTTCGATGTCAGTTCTGTTCTTTATACTAAATTTTTGGGCCAATCTGTCCACCCTTGAGTTCGCCGTACAGAACCGCAAGCCGCCGATACGTCGACCGACCGATTTCAGACCGGCGTCGAACGTGTCAGTCGCCTCGAGATCATATCAGCCAGCAATTGAATACGTCAAGCAGACACTGAACGTCTCAGGCGGATTCGGGCTGTGGCTCTCGAGGCTCGTGGATACCGACCTCGAGATACGCGCCGAGCGTCGTCAGTTCGTCCTCCGAGACGCCGAATGCGCTCACGTCGTTGGTGACGACGGTGTTGTTTATTTCGAGCGAGCGGGCCTGATCCGGGCCGAACGGAACGAACGGAACCGCGCCGGCCGCGGTCAGCCCGAGTTTCGCCATTGAGAGGGGGACCGAGAGGATTTTGACGGATTTCCCCTCGGCCGCGTAGGCCAGCCGCGTCGCGTCCGCGAGCGTGACGATCTGCGGACCGGCGATTTCGTAGATCTCGCCGACGTGTCTGGAGTCCGCGAGCGCGTCAGCGAGCATGGGAACTACGTCGCCGATCCAGATGGGCTGGAATCGCGTTTCGCCGCCGTTCGGAAGTCCCGTCACGTACGGCGTCGTGACCTGTTTGGTGAACTCGAGGAACTCCGCGCCGTCGCCGAAGACGACGGAAGGGCGGAAGATCGTCCACGCGAGGTGTGAGTCGCGGACGACGTTCTCAGCGTTCCCCTTCGCCCGAAGGAAGTCGGTGGGCGCGTCCGGATCCGCGCCGAGTCCGCTCATCTGGACGAATCGATCGACGCCACCCTCTTCGGCGGCTCGAACGAGATTGGCCGTACCGCCGAGGTGGACGGTCTCGTGGTCGAGGTCGCCCGGCGGCTTGTACAGCGGCGAGAGCGAGACGAGATTGACGACGGCGTCGTGGCCCGCGACGGTGTCGACGATGGAGTCGTAGGCGCTGGCGTCGCCCATCGCACGGTCGACCCCCTCCGGAAGGTCGGCGTCGCTGGGATCGCGAGCGAGCGCCGTCACGTCGTGGCCGCGGTCGTCGAGTTCCGTACAGAGATTCATCCCGATGAAACCAGTGCCGCCGGCGACGAGCACCTTCATACACTGAATATCCTCGCGCAGCGATAAATAGCTGATCGCCTCCGTGGTTTGGTACGCGACGGTTCTCGACAGATAGTTGTAGCTCTCTCTACGAGGTGCGAGCATGCTGGTCACGCTCGAGGGATTGGACGGCAGCGGCAAGACGACGGTCTGGGAGGCCCTACAGGACTCTTACCCCGACGCGACGTTCACTCGCGAACCGACGAACGACTCCTGGTACGGCGACGCCGTCTACCGATCGATCGACGACGACGAGGCCGACTCGCTCGCGGAACTGTTTCTCTACACCGCCGATCACGCCGACCACCTCTCGCGCGTAATCGAACCGGCGCTCGAGCGCGGCGACCTCGTGGTCTCCGATCGCTACTCGGACTCCCGCTACGCATACCAGGGCGCGACTCTCGAGTCGTATGACCGCCTCGAGGTCGATCCCCTCGAGTACGTCGTCGACATCCACGAGCCGTTCACTATCGATCCCGACCTGACGATCTACCTCGATCTCGACCCCGAGACGGCCGCGGAGCGCGCCGGCGCGACGAACAAGTTCGAACACGCAGACTACCTCGAGTCGGTGCGCGCGAACTACGAACGGGTGCTCGAGCGCGACCCGGACCGGTTCGTTCGCGTGGATGCGATGCAGGAGCCGGCACGAGTGCTTGAGGACGTACAGGACGTGCTGGCCGATGTCGTTGGTGAGGAGTAACGGAACTGTTCTCCATTGAGAACGGGTTTGCTATCGACCGAGAAGTACAGATGCTGTACTTACTGTTTGTCAGGTAGTCATAGAGAGGCTACGAACCAGTTCCATGACGCTCTCTCGTATGCCTGAATGTTAGCTTTTCAGCCATTTGTAAAGTCGTATAATCCCGAAAAGACCGAAGACGATCCACATCACCGAGGTTAGCACTGTGATTATAACAGCAAAATAAACCCGTCTTTCTGCACTAGACACAGTATTCCAATCAAAAATACCAAATATATCCCATAAACCAATCCAATTGCTACCGAGAATGATTGTGGTAAAAACAAATACCAGCAATATCCGGTTTCGGATGCGTCGTTTAATGTTCTGCGTAAGTGAGCCCTCTTCCATTAGCGATACATGATCCCATATATTTTAGCTGTCTTTGTAGGTTTCGCTCATAGAATGCGGTAAGTACGCAGTTGTAGTGAACGATCGTTCGATCTCTGAATGGATTCTACGGCCGGGAGCACGACCCGAGCACTGCGAGAGGCGCGCGACCCGGAGAAGGGCAGGCTATTGCCCAGAAAATCACCGCGAGCGATCGTAGGGAGCGAGCGGGCCGACGACTGATGTGAGCGAACGACTGGAAGGAGTGAGAGAACGGAAAGAGGAGTGCTTTTGGTCCAGGTTTTACCGAGGGACACCGCGCTGTGCGGCAGCTCTGCTGCCGTCAGCGCGGCAGACTGCAGGGTAAAAGCTGGGTTCCTCTAGTCCATCGCGATGTACGTCTGTGTGTCCTCGATGCCGTCGATGCCCTGAATCTGGGTCGCAGCGATTTCCTTGACCGCTGCGGGCGTCTCGACGCTGGCTTTCGCAATGATGTCGACGTCGCCGGCGACGATGTGTGCCGACTGGACGCCGTCGATCGATTCGATACTGTCTCGGAGCCGATCCGCCTCGCCCGTGTTCGCTTTGACCATGATGAATGCGGTTACCATCAGTTGACACCTCCAGTGCCCGACGTCGCGTCCGAACCCGCGTTTGCGGCCGCCTGTGCGTCCGATTCGCCAACGAGCAGCTGGCGGACCTGGCTCAGCACGTCGTAATCCGCGAGCACGACGAGTCGGTCGCCGTCCTCGAGCGAGAGGTCTTCGTCCGGCAGCCCGAGGTCCTGGTCGCGTTTGCCGAAGGCGAGCACGGTCGCGCGGGCGGGCAGTTGCAGTTCGCTGATCGTGTAGCCGTTGACCGGGGCTCCGTTTGCAATCGTGAGTTCGACGACCTGCAGGTGCGGCGCGATATCCGCGATGGCGCGGATGGTGCCGCCGAGCAGGGCGTTTTTCGCGCCGATGGCACCGAGGCGTTCGGGGTAGATCACTTCGTCAACTTCGTCGGCGTACTTGCGGTAAATCCCCTCGCGGTAGGCCTCGTCGATGCGCATAATCGTCCGACAGCCGTAGTGGTTGGCGATCATACACGCCGTGAAGTTGACGTTCAGATCGCCGGTCAGCGCGCCCAGCGCATCAGCGTCGGCGATGCCGGCTTCCTCGAGGACATCCTCGTGTGAGCCGTCACCTTCGACGACGGCGAACTCCTGATTGCGGGCCCGACGTATCATCGCCTCGTCTCGTTCGATTACCGACACCTCGTGGCCCTCTTCTCGAAGAACGCGCGCCGTGCGCAGGCCAACTCGTCCTGCCCCGATGATCACGAACCGCATGCACCGGAGTACGCTTCCCCCCGGCAATAAGCTTGCGCCGAATTACCATGCCAACTAGTCGAACAGTGTTGTAAGACGGGCAAAGGTTTTAGTCATGCGAAAGTGTACCACACCGTCGAGAATGGTTCATGCGTTTATTATGATCAAGACGGCCGCCGGGAAGTCCGAGGGACTTCTCGAGTCGATTCGGGACGTCGAGTCGGTCTCCGACGCCCACATCGTCGCGGGCACGTACGATATTATCGCGGAGATCGATGCTCCCGAGGTGTACAACGTCCTCGAGGCCGTCTCCTCGGGTGTGCAGGGACTCGAGGGCGTGACGGATACGAAGACGTACATCGCGATGGACTAGAACGAACTTTTCCGCTGTCGTTCTACATCGGCATGCCGCCGCTCTCGCCCTCGCTGGCCTGCTGACCGCGGCTCTGGGCGTTCTCGAGCAGCGTCGCCGCCGCCCCCTGATACTCGTAGCCGGGGATGATCCCCTGCGCGTAGGTGCCCTCGACGTACTCGATCAGGGCTTTGGCGTCGTCGGCGCCTTCGCCGGCGTCCCAGGCAACGTACTCGAGAGTCACAGTAACGTCGGTCGCATCGCGCTCGATCGCCGGCTCGTCGTTCGTGGTCGTGTGCGCGACGGTGAAGACGTCCTCGAGGCGACGCTCGAGCGTCTCGAACCAGCCGTCCTCGACGACGGGAGCAACGGCTTCGCCCGCGACGGCGGTATCGAGCGTCGGGAGCGTCACGGTTACGCGAAATGCACCGTCTCGCTTTCCTTCCGCCTCGGTCGCGGTGACGGTCGCGTCGAAGACGGTCGTCGTGAGTTCGTAGCTGTCGTCGTCGGTAGTCGGTTCGAACGCGTCGTGTGACTCGAGTTCGCGAGCGACGGGGTCCGGGAGGTCGGTCATTATTTGCATAACGGGCGTCACGAAAAAGGGTGTTACGTTCCGACCTGAATCGGACGACTGTTTCGGTCTATAAAACCATTAAAACCAGAAAACCGCCCGACTGCGGCGGGATCGTTTCACGACCGTAGCCAGTAGTTTCTGGACCAAATGGGCTACATAACTACAACGGATATTGCCGTTTTTTGTCGGCATGAGTCTCGATAGACATGCTGCCGAACGACGCCGGTTCGCCCGACTCCTCGGTATCGATGGCGAACTCGGGAGTGGGTTGCCGATCGGCACCCACTCGAGTGGTCCCCTCGAGGGGGGACGCGACCGCGATCATCGCGATGATACGGACCGCGCCCAACCAACTAACCAACCGGAGCGTTAATCGAGTGCTCGCTCGCCGAGAAACGAGTTGAGCGCCGTCGCAACTTCTTCGAAGTCCTTGAGCGTGAGTCCGTCCGTCGTAACGAGGACACCTTCGCTCTCGTTGGTCACGCGGATCAAAAAGCCGTTGTCAAAGACGCGAATCGTGTAGTTGTAGTCGCCGAGTTCGGAATTTTCGTAGGCCGTCTGGGCGGTCGTAAACCCACGCCACTCGTGGCCGATGAACGTCGAGAGGTCGGCATCGCGCTCTAAGTCCTCGCGAAGATACAGCTGTTCGTAATCGTCGCGAGTGAAGTAGGTCGCCGAGCGGAAGCTATCGCCGACGGCCGTCCGGCAGGTCGTCACGATCTGCTCCGCCGCCTCGTCGGTAAGTAACCCTGTCGCCATACCGAGTGGATCGAACCCGCGACACCTTAATAGCGAGGGAAGAGGGGCCGTGAGAACGGAGTTACCCGTAGGGCCAGTTAAACAACGCCCCGTCCCGGACGCTGTTCTCGACAAGGGTTCGAACGCCCAGTCGGTCGAGGGTCGTCCAGATCCGACGTCGCAAGTCGGCGGGAGCGTACAGGTCCCAGTGCGGCGATATCCAGAGCGCCGCGGTCGCATCTCTCGTTCAATCGTCGTCACGGTCGTCTTGCGTATCCGCCTCGAGCCACGTCGCAATGATCTCGAGGACGGTTTCGGCCTGTTCGGGATCGACCCCGAGATCGAACGAACCGGTGGTCGGCCCGTCCTGGGCGGCGATGGCCCGCTCGACCGTCTCGTCGGACCGCTCCGATCCGTCGGCGGTAAGATACGGGTTCAGGACGTGGCCGGCCAGCGCCTTGAGCGCCCGCCCACGCAACACGGTCAGTTCGGTCGAGTCCTCGATTGCCTCGAGAAGGAGCGCTCGCTCTGTCGCATCGAACGGCTCGCGAACGATATTTTTCGTCTCACCCGTGGTCGGGTTTCTGTGGATGTTGGAGGTGTGTTCCTCCCAGCAGTCCTGGGCCGCGTGCAGTCGGACACCCTTGTCCCCCGTCCGGACGAGCAGGGCAACGTCGGACCGGCGAATGGTCGTGTCGATGTGCGATCGAGTGCCGCCCCTGAATTCGTGATCGCGGTAGACATCGGCGACAACGTCGGTCGCGTGGTGTCTCGGTCGGCCGTGATACGTCTCGAGGAGCGACGCTGTCGGGCCATCCCGTTCGTACAATCGCCCGACTGTTCCATCGTCGGGATCGAACTCGAGAGTGAGAAAACGGTCGACACCGTCGGGGACCGAATCGATCACCGGCGTCGGATCGAACACCATTTCGACAGGGTCGGTCGGCGACTGCTGTCCGACTCGGACGACGAGATTTCCGTGCTCCGACGAGATTGCCACCGCACCGAGACGATCTCGGAGTTCGTTTCGGAGCGTGAGCGTGTCCAGGGGCTCATCACTCGGTTCGTCCGACGCTCCGTACTCCATGGGGAGGATATCCGACATCCACCGTCGGCCCGCTTCGACCACGGTTCGACGCTCGTTCGATTTCGAGACCGGGCGATCGATTGCTGGCTGGCCGTACGAGATCGCGTCCACAAGCACCGAGTCGGAGCCGCGCTCGCGTGGCAACTCGACAGTGACCGTCGTCCATCGTCGCATACGGTTCGTTGAGTTCATACACCCGCTGCTTCGTTGTACGGTAACGGTATCAGAATATAAACCCACCTCCCTTCGGACGGCTCTGAACGACATTGGACCGACCGCGGTTTCGAACGGAACGGAGTGGCGACCGTCGGCCACAACCGGCGAGAAAACTGCGTCCTCCGCTCGAGTCGGTAGTTACGCTGACTCGAGTGCCTGCTCGAGATCCGCGATGATGTCGTCGACATCCTCGATGCCGACGGAGAGGCGCAGGAGATCGTCCGTCGTGCCGCTTGCGAGTTTCTCCTCCTCGGTGAGTTGCTGGTGGGTCGTGCTCGCGGGGTGGATAATCAGCGACTTCGCGTCGCCGACGTTGGCCAGGAGGCTGAACAACTCGACCTCGTTACAGACCGTTTCCGCGGCGTCGTAGCCGCCCTCGGGGCCGAACGTGATCATGCCACCGTAGCCACCTTCGAGGTACTTGCTCGCTTCCTCGTGCGTCTCGTGGCTCTCGAGGCCGGGGTAGTTCACCCAGTCGACCGCGTCGTGGTCCTCGAGGAACTCCGCGACGGCCATCGCGTTCTCGCAGTGTTTTTCCATCCGCAGGGGGAGCGACTCGAGTTTCTGCAGCGTCGTCCAGGCGTCAAAGGGTGACTGCTGGTTGCCCAGGTCGCGTAGGCCGCGGGTTCGCGCGACGATGGAGAACGCCTGCTCGCCAAAGGTTTCGTAGAAGTTGACGCCGTGGTAGGCCGGGTTCGGCTCCGAGATTTCGGGATAGTCACCCTCGTCCCACGGGAACGAGCCGCCGTCAACCAGTATCCCGCCGACCGTCGTCCCCGCGCCGTGGATCCACTTCGTTGTCGAGTTCCAGACCAGATCCGCGCCGTGCTCCAGCGGCCGGCACAGATGCGGCGTCGCGAACGTGTTGTCGACGAACAGTGGCACGTTGTGGTCGTGTGCGATGTCCGCAATTCGTTCGATGTCGGGCGTGACAAGCGCCGGATTGCCGATCGTTTCGAGATGGACGAACGCGGTGTCGTCATCGATGGCTTCCGCGTAGGCGTCGTAGTCGAGCGTGTCGACGAACTTCGTGTCGATGCCGCGCTTCGCGACGGTGTGCGTGAGGTAGGTGTACGTGCCGCCGTAGAGCGAAGACGCCGAGACGATGTTGTCCCCGACGTCCGCGAGGATGAACGTCGCCAGATCGAACGCGGCCATGCCCGACGCTGTCGCGAGCGCGCCAACGCCACCCTCGAGCGTCGCGATGCGCTCCTCGAGCATCGCGTTCGTCGGGTTCATAATCCGCGAGTAGATGTTTCCGAACTCCTCTAATCCGAACAGCGAGGCCGCGTGATCAGTATCGTCGAACTCGTAGGACGTTGTCTGGTAGATCGGCGGGGCGCGCGCACCGGTGGTCGGGTCGGGTTCCTGGCCGGCGTGGACGCTGTTCGTGGCAAATTTGCGGTCGGTGTCGTCGGAATCCTCACTCATGTGACTACACCCCACACAGCGAGTAGCAAAAGCCTTGGCGAAAATCGCTACGAGGGAGGAGGAGAGCCGGGTTGCCCGATTCCGATCGGTGAGTGAGCGAACGAGGAGTCTCGAACTGTTACTCGAGCAACGACTCGCCAGTCATCTCCGGCGGCTGATCGAGGCCGATCAACTCGAGCATCGTCGGCGCGATGTCGGCGAGCGTGCCGCCCCCACGGACCGTTCGACCACCGTCGGAGCCAGACTCCGACAAGGATCCCGAACTGTCATCGGTTCGCTCACCACCGTCGGAGCCGTTAGCATCCGCGTAGACGAACGGAACGAGATTGTACGTGTGTGCCGTGTGTGGATCCTCCTCCGTACCCATATCGTCGGCGTTGCCGTGATCTGCGGTAATGAGGACGTTCGAGCCGGCAGTCTGAAGCGCGTCCGTCAGCCGACCGAGTTCCGTATCCACGGCCTCGACGGCCTCGATAGCGGCCTCGTAGTCGCCGGTGTGGCCGACCATGTCGGGATTGGCGTAGTTGAGCACGAGCACATCCGGATCGTCGGATTCGATGGCGGAAATCGCGGTGTCGGTCACCTCGGGCGCGCTCATCTCGGGCTGGAGATCGTAGGTCGGCACGTCCGGACTCTCGACGATCTTCCGGATCTCGCCGTCGAACTCGACCTCGCGGCCACCGTTCAAGAAGTAGGTGACGTGGGCGTACTTCTCGGATTCGGCGATCCGAAGTTGGGTCTTGCCTGCGTCGGCGAGCACCTCGCCGAGGACCTGTTCAGGCTGGTTCGGCGGGTAGGCGATCGGGAGGTCGAACGTCTTGTCGTACTGAGTCAGCATTACCACCTCCGTCTCCGGAGGGTCGGTCTCGAACTCGCCGGCCCAGTCCTCGGGACGAATGTCTGCGAGCATCCGCGTGAGTTGGCGAGCGCGGTCGGATCTGAAGTTGAACCAGACGACCGAGTCGCCATCCTCGAGCGCCGGCTGGCCGGTTATCGTGGTCGGCTCGACGAACTCGTCCATCACGTCCCGGTTGTAGGACGCCTCGACGGCCGCGACGGCCGACTCGGCGGTCCAATCACCCTCGCGCTCGACGATGGCGTCGTAGGCGCGCTTCGTCCGGCCCCAGTTCTGGTCGCGATCCATCGCGTAGTACCGGCCCGAGACCGTCGCCACGTCGCCTGTGCCGTGTTCGTCGACGACATTCTCGAGCGTGGCGAGATACTCCCGCCCACCCGTGGGCGACGTGTCTCGCCCGTCGGTGAAGGCGTGAGTGACGGCCTCGACGTCGCGGTCAGCCGCCAGTTCGATCAGCGCGTGGAGATGTTCTTGATCGGCGTGAACCCCGCCGTCGCTGACGAGACCGAGGAAGTGGACTCGACCGCCATTTTCGCGGGCATGGTCGAAGGCCGCGTTGATCGCGTCGTTCTCCCGGAAGGAGCCGTCGGCAATCGAGTCCGAGATCCGCGTGTACTCCTGGTGGACGACCCGTCCGGCCCCGATGTTCAGGTGGCCGACCTCGCTGTTTCCCATCTGGCCGTCGGGGAGCCCGACCCGTCGGCCCGCGACCTCGAGCGAGCCGTAGGCACCTGTCTCCGCGAGTCGGTCAAAATTCGGTGTTGCGGCCGCTTCGACCGCGTCCCTGCTCGTCCCATCGCCGAGTCCCCAGCCGTCGAGGATGATCAGCGCTGCGTCCATGTGCGAGGGGTCACCTGCGCTCCGTAATTAGCTGTCGTTGTCGGGTGACGGCTCCGTCGCCGACGAGCTGGACCGGGGTGCGAAGTCGTCGGCCGCCCCCGGAATCGGCATCGATCAGCCGTCGGTCGACACTCGAGTCGAGCAGGTACGGGCAATGGTGACCGAAGCCCGCTGAAATCGCGGTCACTCGCTCGAGGACGCGTAATGCGTTGTCGTCGACGGGCCGTTCCCCCGCGGTACTCGTCGTCCGCTATGAGGACGCCTCGAGTAGCAATTTCAACCCTCTAGAGGTGTTCATATTGGTATGTTAGGATAGACGAATGTTCATTCAGAACGCGAAGCAACTCATTCAATATCGCCTTACTTTCCTTGTCGGCAGGGGGTTCGTCCAAGGACACGCTGGAGTGTGGGCGTTCGCTAATCCTGTTCGCGAATAATGTCAGAACGATTCAGTAATAATTAATTATTGTCACACTTCTATTTCCAGTCAACAAATACTAAAGATTTGATCGAATGTGGGTCCGTTTGCAATGTCATCAGGACGAAACGGGAAGGAAGGTGGAACAGGTCGACGACAATTCCTTCGAACCACAGGTGCAGCGGCGCTTGGCGCGAGCGTCGTCGCAGCCGGATCCACAGGAGCGTCGCCGAACAATACCAACAGCAACCCGCGGCTCGAGCTCGTCGGGCATACCACACTCGGTCCGCGCGACGGTGCGAATACCCACGCCGCGGTAAACGAGGATCTCGACCTCGCGGCGGTGGGGTCGTTCGTCTCGGTCGACCCCGAAGTACGGATCGTGGATATTTCGGATCCGACCGATCCGGAGATGACTGGGGTTGTTGAGACCGGTGCAGGCGGCGACATCCGAAACTCGGACATTCATCCCTCGGAGCCGTACGTGTTCACCGCCAACGAAGGATCGGTCGACGAAGACGGCGAAGGTGCGGGCTGGGCCATCGTCGACGCGAGCAATAAGGAGGATCCCGAACTCCTCGGCAACTACACCGTCGACGGCGCAACCAGCGGTACCCACAACGTCCAGGCTTTCGGCGATGATTACCTCATCACATGCGGCCACGGGCGCGGGTTCGTTGTCTTCGACATCAGCGATCCCACAGCGCCAGAGGAGGTGTCGGACTTCCAAGTCGGCGATCACACCGTTCACGCCGCACACGTTCGCGGTGACTACGCGTTTCTCGCCCACTGGGGCGCGGGGCTGTGGATCCTCGACATGACCGACCCCGGGGACCCCGACGTGGTCGGATCGTTCGACTACCGGGAGCGACAGGATGACGCTGACGTACCGCTTCGGGCGTGCCACCACACGGTTCCGCATCCCTCGAAAGACATCGTTCTGATCGGGGAAGAGGTAGGCGGCGGCGAACCGGGCTACAAACACATTGTCGAGTTCGATCTCGACACCGGCGAGACCGAACTCCGGTCTTCGTTCCAGTTCCCCCAGCACGCCAACCAGCCGACCGGACGCCAGGGCTTCTGGTGGACGGGCCACTTCTCCGACTGGGGTGTCGGCGACCAGGAGGACGTCGTCTTCAGCGGCGACTACAAGGCTGGCGTCCAGACGTTCGACGTTTCGGATCCCGCAGACCCCCGACGTATCGATCAGTACATGCCGACCGAAGGGGTCGGTGAAGTTCGTCGAGAAGATCCAGTGCGGTCCGACCTGCTGGACAACGTTCCGTTCACGTGGGGCGCGGAAAGCCAGCTCGCGGGAGACAGCGGGCGCGTTTACGCCGCCGACGCCACCACCGGGTTCTACGTTCTGGAACTCGAGGGATACTGACGGCGTCATCGCTGGTCAACCGCTTTTTCTTCGCCGCCCGCGCGTCGATACTGGCGCTCGTTCGGATCAGTGAGCGCGAGTAGTCTTTGTAGCGTCCCACTCGCAAGCGGGTCGAGCGAGGATTCGCAGTACGACGTGGCTGGTCGCGAGCGTCGTTCTCGCCCGATCGGAACGCTGAACTATCGGACGGCCCAACTCGAGGTAACTAATGTCCTCCGACGTGCCAGACGATGCCCCGATCGTGCTCTTCGACGGCGTCTGCAACCTCTGTCACGGCTTCGTGCAGTTCATCGTTCCTCGAGATACGGAGGGTCAGTTCCACTTCGCGTCCCTGCAGTCCGACGTCGGACAGCAGTTGCTCGCCGATCACGGACTCGAGGGCCACGACCTCGACTCCGTCGTCCTGATCGAGGGCGACGACGCCTACGTAAAATCCGCCGCGGTGATCCGCATCGCCCGGCGACTGGGCGGAATCTACCGCTTGCTCGGCCCCACCCGATACCTCCCGCGGCGACTGCGCGACTGGGCGTACGACCTCGTCGCCGAACATCGCTACCGAATCTTCGGCCAAAAAGAGCAGTGTATGATGCCGACGGGGAACGTCCAGGAACGGTTTCTCGAGTAAGCTGCCGGCGAGAGTCGGCCGTCACTCCGTCTATCTCGACCCCGTAGTCACGGTGATATCCTCACGCCAGGTGCCCGTGGCCGTCACGCGGTCACCGTCGACATCGAGCGAGCGCTCGTCAGCAGAGGTGCCGATGAGTTCCTCGAGCGTCGCCTCGTCCGGATCGTCGACGAGCGCCGCGAACTCGCCGGTAGCCGTCTCCGCGTCCGCGGCGGTGAGCGACGAGACGACCCCCTCGGCGTCCTCGAGTCCGTCGAACGCGAACTCGGGGTCGGACGGATCGCCGTACTGGCCGACGGCGACATCGCCGCCCCCGGCGCTCTCGAGGAGCCACTCGAACGTCTCGGACTCCTCTGTCGCCCGTTCGACGTCGCCCGCCGCGGCACCGACGGTCGTCTCGAGCGCCGTCGTCGGCTCGGTCTCACTGCCGAGTTCCGCTGCGGTGGCAACCACGAGTGAATCGTCGTCGACGGCAATGGCCGCGTCATCGGTCCCGTCGACTGGAGTGAAGACGTCCGCGCCTGCGATTTCATCGGTCGACTCGAACTGTCTGATGAACTCCGCTTCAGGCTCAGCAGTGAGTTGCTCGTCGATCTCTTCCGGTATCAGGTCGCCAGTAACGACGAACGCGGCGGGCGTCTGTAACAGCCCCTCCACGGTCGACTCGAACGCGGTCTCCTCGAGGAGTCGGCCGAGTCGGAACTGGCCGAGCGAAAGCCCGACGAACAGGTACGTCGAGAGCGCTCCTTCCGAAACGGGCCCGATCATCGGGTCTGTCTCGTACTCCGCCGGAACCTCCTCAGCGGGATCCGCCTCCTCGAGATCAGTCTGAATGACCTCGCCGAGAGTCCCCCAGTCGAGGTACGCGAACTCGAGTGCGCCGTCCTCGAGCGTGAGCCACTGGCCGTACGCCGGAAGGTCGTCGTTGGGGTCTTCCTGGGCGACAACCGCGGGTCCGGTAACAGTCACTGCTGTAGTGGCCCCTGCGAGTTTCAGCACGTCTCTTCGACACAGCATCATGAAACGGTTCCACACCGCCGGTCCCAATATAGCCCGTCCCCTCGTTCATCGCGCGAAGAGTGTCGACGCGTGAGTGTCAGGGGCCACAGCACGTAGACAGGAGAAGGGGGTGCGGCCTCAGATGTCTCGGCGCGTAAAGACAACAGTGGCGACGACGATCAAAACGAGAAAGACCGCCAGGAGGAGCCCGGCGTCGAGGAACGCATACTCTTCGTGGACAAGAATGTTCGTCTCTTCGTAGTATCGGCTCGGGGTGAACGTACCGATCCACTCATAGTCCGGGTCTATACGGGAGACGCTATCGACCAGCCAGAGGGCGAATACAAGGGTCAAGGCCGTCGATCTGGCGCGTCTCACGCGGTCGACGACGACGGACAACACGACTCCGATCCCGGCACAGACCAGCAGGTAGGGAATCGAGAGCAGGTGAACCATCGCGAGCGCGACGGGGTTGAACGATTCGCCGATGACGAGTGCGCCGACGTAGACGATAATCGGGACCCCGACGTTCAACGCGACCAGGGGAACCCACAGAGCGGCGACTTTCTGGAGCACGACCGATTCGCGAGAAACCGGGTTCGAAAGCGTGAGGTCCATCCTTCGTTCCTGAACATCACTTGCGATCAGCCCGGCCCCGACGTACGCAAAGTAGATGGCGAGAAGGAGGCTCCAGAAGAACGAGTACAGTTCGGCAGCGATGAAGCCCTCGATCGTGTGGAGTTCCTCGATTCCAAACATGTCGAACATGTACTCCGGGAACGCGGCCTCGAAGACATCCATCTCCTCCTGTATCCCGGGAAACATCGAGAAGTAAAGCGCCGACAGTACGGCGAAGACGGCGATCAGGACGACCGACCCGCGGACGCGTTTTCTGGACTCGAGTCGGAGGATAGCCGTCATGCTAGATATCCCTCCGGACGAAGACGAGGACGGCAACGCCGACCAGAAGGAGAAACGTCACGAGGAGGATCGTCGCGTCTGTCAGGGCGTACTCCTCGTGGACGAGGATCGCCGACGGATCGTAGTATCGACTTGGAGTGATCTCACCGACCCACTCGAAGTCAGCGTTCATTTGAGAGAGGCCGTCGACCAGCCAAAGCGCGAACACCAGGACCAGCGCCGTGGTCTGGGCGGTTTCGACGCGATCGACGACGACCGACAGGAGGATACCGATCCCAGCACAGACCAGCAGGTAGGGAACTCCAAGCAGGTGGACCATCCCGAGAGAGACGGGATCGATCGGCTCACCGAGGGCGGTCGCGCCGGCGAATAAGACGGCCATCATCCCGACGTTCAACGCCACCACGGGGACCCACAGGGCGGCGACTTTCTGGAGGACGACCGACTCGCGCGAGACCGGATTGGAGAGCGTGAGATCCATCCGTCGCGTGCGGATATCTCGCGAGATCATGCCCGCGCTGACATATGCGAAGTAGATCCCAGCCAGCAGGATCCAGACGAACGGGAAGATGTAGCCGCCGATGAACCCCTCGATCGTGTGGAGTTCTTCGATCCCCAGAAGGGCGAGCAAGTAGTCCGGATACACCGCCTCGAACAGCTCCGCCTCCTCCTGGATACTCGGGAAGACGACGAAGAAAAACGCAGAGAGTACGACGAGGAGCCCGGTCAGGATCACCGTTCCCCGGACCAGCTTCCGCGACTCGACGCGCAGGATGGCCGTCATCCTGTCTCTCCGAGGGGACTGTCCCCGTAATAGTGTTTGAAAATGTCGTCGAGCTGTGGATCCCCGATCTCGACATCCTCGACGTCGAACCGAGCGAGGTGACCCAACAGCGCGTTGGCCTCGCCGGTGTAGGTGAACCGAACCGTCCGATCGACGGCCTCGACGTCGATCATCTCGTCCGTGGTGAACTGCTCCTCGTCGACCGGTTTCGTCAGGTGTACCCGGACCTGTTTTCCGCCCCGTTTGAGCAAGTCATCGATGTCCTCGAGGGCGGCCAGTTCGCCGTCGCGGATGATCCCCACTCGGTCGCAGACGCGCTGGACCTCGCTGAGGACGTGCGAGGAAAAAAAGATCGTCTTCCCGGCGTCGCGTTCGTTCTCGAGGAAGGCGTGCAGTCGGTCCTGTTTGAGCGGGTCCAGACCGGATGTTGGCTCGTCTAGGATCGCGAGCGTCGGATCGTGCATGAACGCCTGGACGATGCCGAGCATTCGCTTGTTCCCGTGTGAGTACGTCTCGACCGGCTTCTCGAGCGGCGGATGAAACAACTCCAGTAGTTCCGCTCGCCGTTCGTCGCCACGCATTCGGGCGAAGTAGTCGAGTACTTGCTGCCCGGTTAGTCGCTCCTCGAATCCGAGGGAATCCGGTAGATAGCCGATGTCGGCTTTCACTTCGGTGAGCGCCCGTCGGTCGCGGATGTCGGCACCGAGTACGTTTGCAGTACCGGAGGTCGGGTTGATGAGTCCGAGCAATAGCCGAATGGTCGTCGTCTTCCCCGCGCCGTTCGGACCGAGGTAACCGAATATCTCGCCGGCGTGGACGTCGAAACTGACCGCATCGTTGGCGGTGACCTCACCGTAGTGTTTCGTGAGTTCGTCTAGTCTGATCGTCGCCGCGTCACGGTCCGAATCGGTCTTGCCAACGTCGGTCTGAGCGCACATAGCTGATCACTGATTCAAAGGTACCGGAGACCGCTCCGTTCGTCTCGCTCGAGTGAACGTCAACCAGCTATAAAGTAGTCTTCACCCCGACGGTGACTATCACCACGGGAAGAAGACAATCGCTCCAACTCGAGACGCGGTCGCGAAAATCACGCCGGACGATCAGTGTTCGAACGTCGCACCGCAGTCGCCACAGATCGTGCTGTGGCCCGGCGCGGTCCGCTGGGCGAAGACGGCCCCACAGTCGTCACAGATCATGAAGAGCCGGTGTTCGGGCCGGACGCCGGCTTCGAACGTCATGTGGACCCAGGCGTCGGGGTTAGTTTCGTCGTAGAGCGTGACGCCGCCGCCCTTTTGCCGCCAATTGATCGGCCGTCCGTCAGTTTCGACCGTCTGCCTTCCTCGCTTGGACATCGGGATAAACGGCATCACATCGCCAGTACATATAATTTTTCTGATGGTAATTTACACGTCCTCGAGTTAACGATGAGCGCGGCTCGAGCCACCCCCGACCGCTGACTTTTTGCGGGTGGACTGTGCGCGACAGAATATGACGCTCGATCCGGTCCACTACGACGGCATCGCGCGACTCGCGAGGCGGATCGATCACGGCGCCGACGAGCGCGACCGTCGCGCGTTCGCCGAGACGGTCTGGGCGGAGTTTCTGGATCCGCTCCTCGACGACGGACGGACCGTCGTCGACCCGGTCGGCGAGCAGCGCCGGCGGTACGTCGACTGCGAGGATGTCGCCCTCCACGACCGGCCGTTTCCGACCGAACACGGCCTCGACGCCGGAACGATCAACCCGACGACGTTCAAGAACGGCCTGGTCATCGACATCGCGCAGGCGGCGATGAGCGCGACGCCGAGCGACCTCGACCTCCACCGCTCGCGGACCACCGTGATGACGGTCCACTCGAACGACGAGACGATGACCGTCGACGAAAACTGGGGAAAATTCGACGAGGGCTACAGCCGGAGTCGCGCCGTGAAGATCCCGCCGCTTCCGCGATTCGCCGAGGGCGTCGTTCACGCGCTCGCGCTCTACCTCGCCGAGAGCAAACACGCCTGCGACCACGCCGAAGACGTCGAAGACCTGCTCGTGCTCGACGGCCCCCTCTACCCGCGCGGGCTGCTCCGCTGGGCCGACCAGCACCCCGACCTCGCGGACTTCCTGCTCGAGGATCCGCGACCCACGACGGTGCTCGAAAACTACGTGCGGCTGGTCGAACGCTTCGTCGAGCGGGAGGTACCCCTCGTGGGATTCGTCAAGAACCCGGCGACGCGGGTCATCACGCGGACGCTGAAGTCCCGTCGGGATGTCGACATCAGCGCCCCATGGAACGACGATTCGGCGCTGTTCACCCGACTTCTCGAGCGCGGAGAGTACGTCGACGACGTCGAGGGCGAGCGCTGGGACCGAGACACGTCGGCGCTGACCTACACCAACTGGTTCCGGTCGCGTGGCGGTGTCGACCGGCCGCTCTCGGTCGACGGCGACGCGCTCGGGGTCGAGCGCGAACTGCCACACGAGACCTACGAGGTGACATTCTTTATCGTCTACGACCCCCGCGACGACCTCGTCTACCGGATCGAGGCCCCCTACGCGTTCACGCGGGATCCCGAACTGCGCGAACGGTTGACGATCCAACTGTTACAGAACGTCGCGGTCGCCCACGGGCCGCCGACGATCGTCCAGAAGGCCGACGAACTCGCCCGGATCAGCCGCTCGGAGAAACGGTCGCTGCGCGAGACGCTCGAGGCGCAGTTCGACACGTCTCAGGCACGGACCTACGACGATCACCGGTGGGACGAGGAGTACTAGTCCGGTACGTGTGACTACGTCGTCCATTCAACATTGGATGTGTAAAAAGTATCCACAGAGGTTGTCGGATGTAAATCTATTAGTGGCTGCTATCGATGAGTGTCACCATGACACGAACATCTGGCGAGGTCGAGAGTCACGAAGACGAATCCGCCGTCGACTCGAGTCGACGCCGATTTCTCGGGACGACCGCCGGCGTGTCGGCCGCGGCGCTCCTGCCGACCACGGCGAGCGTGGCGGCGCAATCAGCCGACGAGACGGTGACGCTCGTCCACGACACCCACTTCCACGGACGATTTGAAGACGCCCAGGAGTCGGATCTGAATATCGCGCGATACTATACGGTCGTCCAAGAGGCACTCGACGAAGCGGAGCAGTCGATGTTCGTCGGGAACGGCGACGAAATCGCGCCCTCGGTGCTCGGACTCGAGTTCGAGGGCGAGCACATGATCGAGGCGCTGAACTACATGGATATCGACGTCGTCGGCGCCGGCAACCACGAGTACGACTTCGGTGCCGACGTCGCGACTGCTCGATTCGAGGAGAGCGAGTTCCCCTGGGTCGTCGCGAACCTGCTCGACGACGAGGGCGCGCCGGTCCCGGGGACGGAACGCTGGCGGACGTTCGAGCAGGGGGACCTGACCGTCGGCGTCTTCGGTCTCGTCTCCGAGGGCTTTCACTCGCTGACCGACTATCCCGAGGAGTGGGAGGTGCTCGGCTACGTCGAGGGCTCCCAGGAGGCGGTCGACGCGCTTCGGGACGAGGGTGCGGACGTCGTCGTCTGCGCTTCCCACGTCTCGACGGGCGTCCACTACACGCTCGCCGAGGAGGTCGAGGGGCTCGACGCGATCGTTGGCTCACACTCCGGCGTCGTCTTCGACGAACCGGAGGTCGTCGACGGGACGATCATCAGCGAGTTCGGCGACGAGTTCGACCACGTCGGCTCGATCACGCTCGACGCGAACGGCGACCTCGCCGACTGGCAGCGGACCGACCTGCTGCTCCCCGAGTGGGACCCCTCGCCGGCGGCCGAGGAGTACGACGAGATCACCGTCCGCTACACTGACGAAATCGAGGAGGACGAGTATCTCGCCGACCTGACCGACGAGTGGACCGGCGAACTCGAGGACGAACTCGGCCAGCCGGTGGTCGAGAGCGAGGTCGAACTGAACGCCACGTTCGACAACTACGCCGTCGAGACCAACTGGGGGAACTTCATGACCGACGTGATGCGCACCGTCGGCGACACGGCCGATATCGAGGTCGATATCGCCGCACAGAACGGCGGCGGCATTCGCGGCGACTCGACGCATGGACCGGGCGAGATCACGGGCATGGCCATCATGGACATTCTGCCCTTCCCGAACGAGATCGAGGTGCTCGAGGTGACCGGCGAGGACGTCGTCGACTACCTCGAAGAAGAGCTGCGCGCCCACCCGGACGACGCCTTCGGCGCACAGCCGGCGATTCAGGTCTCGGGCGTCTCCTACGAGTGGAAAGGCCACGAGGACGATCTCTGGGTCGACAACGTCTTCATCGGCGGCGAACCCGTCGACGAGGACGAGACGTACTACTTCGCGCACAACGACTACTCGATCGAAAACTCACCCACCCTCTCCGAGGCCGAGCGGATCCTCGCGTCCGGCCAGTTCCAGGGGCCGCTGCTCCTCGAGTACCTCGAGGACGTGGACACCATCGCGCCCGAGCGCGAGAACCGGATCCTCCGCGTCGACGAGACGGTCGACGAGGCGACGGTGGCCGGCGACGGCGACGAACGCACCCTCACTATCGACGTGCCCGACGGCGCGTCGGAGATCCAGCCCGACTCGTTCCGCGCGGTGGTCCGCACCGGCGACGACCTCGAGGCCGAGTCGGCGACCGTCGACGGCGACAGCGTCGCAGTCGCGTTCGACGCGGAGGACCTGCTCGCGCTCATCGAGGACATTGACGACCCCGAACTTCGACTGTTCGGGGAGTACGAACCGGATCAAGACCACTGGCCCTACGAGTTCGACGTGCCGACGTCCGACGGCTACGACCACTTCAAACTGCGCGCAGACGTCGACGCCGCGGCCGTCGAGGACCCGAGCGACGACGATTCGGGCGTCGACGGCGATCCCGACAACCACGCCGACGATGACGACTCCGACGACGGCGACGGCATGCCCGGCTTCGGACCGCTCGGCGCGGTCGCCGGCGGGGGTGCCGGCGCGTACCTCTACGCGCGAACTCGCTCGAGCGACGACAACGACGGCGAACGGACGGCGAACGCCGACCGACCGTCCGACGGCGACGACAGTTAATCGAACGCTCATGAGCCCGAACGCTACGAGATGATCTCGAGTCCCACTCGCCGATCGATCGCCGTCGGTGCCGGCACCGTACTCGTCGCGACGGCGCTCGCGTTCCTCGTCGTCGCGACGCTGGGGCTCGCCGCCGGGACGGCCGTCGCCGGCGATCAGTCGGCGGTGCTCCGCCCGTCGCCGTACGCGATCGACGCGGATCCCGGCGAGGAGTTCACCGTCGAGATCACCATGCAGAGCCAGGGCGGTCACGGCGGCGAAGGCGTCGAATCGGTCGCGCTCGCCGCGCAGTACCACCCCGACTACCTCGAGATCACCGATATCGAGCGAGGACCGTGGCTCGAGCAGGGGCCGGAGACCGACGTCGAGGCCGAAGGAGTGCTCGCTCACGATGACGGCACCGCCGTCCTCGAACAGTGGCGAGATCCCGTCGAAGACGGCGCGACGGGCAACGCCAAACTCGCGACGATCACCGTCGAAGTGGCCGACGACGCGCCGCCGTCGGAGACGACGATCGACTTCGGCGAGAGCCGCGTCGAACTCCCGCGGCAGATGCCGTTACCGATCTTCGATCAGGACGCCACCGTCACCATCGACGGCGGAGAGGACGCGGCACCGGCGTTCGACCACCCGAACCCGCACGACCTCGAGACGGACGCAGTCGTCGACGACGGAGAGAGCGACGATGCACCCGGAACGAACTCGACGACGACAGGCGACGGGGACGAAACTGACGATGGCGATGCGGTCCCCGGTCTCTCGGCACCGGCAACGGCGGTGATCGTCGTCGGGACGGTACTGGCGTTCGTCGGCGGACGATCGGTCGGGAAACAGTAGTACAGGCGAAAACGCACGCAAAGCTGAATTTCAGGGGCTTAGCGTCGGGAAACCACGATTACGCATCGGTGGCGTCGCCGTCACGTTTCTCGACCTCGAGTTCGACGTCGACCGGATCGATACCGATCCGGGCGAACTGCGTTCGAACGTGTTCTTTGGCCCCCTCGAGAGCCTGATCTCGAGTATCGAAGCCGCGGGGCATGGGCGACTCGAACGCGAGGTTCACCTCGCGCCCGTCGACCAGTTGCGTCGACCCGCCGCTGTCGACCTCGTAAAACTCGTCACAGACCCAGACGTACGCGGCGTTTTCGTCGGGCGCGCCGCGAAACGAGGGCGCTCGTTCACCTCGTTCGTACAGCGTGCCAGTCAGTTCGGTGCCGCCGGCACGACCGCGTACCAGGATCATAACCCGAGTACGTCTCGTGACTGCAAAAAGACAGTGGCACGGGAGTCCGGTCGGTCGACCGGTCGACAGTCTCGAACCGCCGGCGACGCGGCCCGGCGAACGGCAAGACTGGTTCGTGTGTCTTTGATACCGAAACCGGTTGGAACTCCCCACTGTCCATCTTATATTACGGTTTCTGACGCCCGAACCATTGCCGCTACGCCGGAATTTCGCCCCTCTTGGCGAGTTATCCCAGTCTTACGAGAGTAATCACAGATTCCGGAGCCAAATCGTTTTGGAAGCGGGCTTATGGGCACTGCAGCAGTGGGTGTTAGTAATGAGTTCGGAAGCATCCTCCGGCGGCGGAAGCAAACAGGACCCGTTAGCAGACGTTCCGACGGAGTGTTACGACGTTCTCCGTCATCCACGACGCCTTCGCCTCCTCGAGGTACTCGGCACCTACCGGACGCGACTCACTCTCGAGGAGCTCACGACGGAACTCGTCGAGCGCGAGTCTCTCGAGGTCTCGACGGGACAGGCGCGACACGACGTTCGCGTCAGCCTCGTTCACAACCACCTCCCGCGACTGGCCGAGTACGACATCGTCGAGTGGGACGCGGAAACCGGGGCCGAACTGGTCGACGATCCGCCGGTCCACCCCGCCGATCTCGCGAGACTGCTCGCGCTCTGTGAGGGCGACCGCGGACAGGAGCTACTCGACGCGATCGTCCACCCCGTCCGGATGCCGATCGTCTCGGTCCTGTCCGACCACAAACGACCGCTCTCCGTCGAACAGCTCGCATCGGAGCTCGTCGCACACGATACCGACGTCGACGCGGAGCGCGCAACTCTCTCGCTCTACCACTCGCATCTCCCGATGCTCGCCGACGCCGGCGTGCTCGAGTTCGACCACGAGTCCGGGCTGATCGTTCGAGACGAACAGGAACTGTCGACGATCCAGTAACCGCACTCCCCGGAGCCGCCCCTCGCGGTCGAGCGGCGGCGTACCGAACCCTGCCGCTGTTTTGCTTCCGCTCGGTTTCGGTTCGCGTTTTCGATCCCCCCGTTTTCCACCCATTCTCGGCGTTAGCCGAGCGATTATCCCGATATTACCGCCGCGAGGGAACCCGTAGTTCCGGTTTATTGGCCCTTGCTCTCGAGTAGGTCCGTGTTACCGGGTCGCTGTTACGGCCGGGGCGGAGGGAAACGGGTTTGAGGACCCGGGCAGATGGAGTTGATATGACCGATCTGGGTGACTTCGGTGAGTTCAGCGCCGACGCTGACGCCGATTCGTCCGCGTTAGACGACGTCGAAGCCGATTCGAGCAGATCCGAGTCGGCGACCTCGAGTGCCGACGGGTCGACAGGAACGAACACGGAACCGACCGACGACTTCGAAGCGACGAGCGTCGAACCTCGCGGCGAGGATGTCGGCATCGGTGCGCTCTGTGTCTCCCAGGGGCTGCGCGTCGCGGAGGACGAAGAGGAGACCTCGCTGCGCGCCTACGTCACCCACGGCAACCGCTCGTCGATCCGCATCGGCAGCTACCTGCTCGCACCCTACCCCGACGGTGAGACGCTGTTCTGTCGGATCACCGGCCTCGAGTACGCCCAGCAGTACCACGCCGACGACGCGACGGAGATCCACGCCCGGCGTGCGATGCGAACCGAGGAGGTCGACGAGTCGGATTACAAGTTCGTCGCCGAACTCGAGCCGGTCGCGGTTCTGTACGACGACGACGGAGAGCTGAAGCGACGAATGACCGACCGTGTCCCGAAACCCCAGACGGTGATCGCGATGGCTGACGACACCGAGCAGATCAAGACGGGGCTCAAGATGCCCGAAGAGGGGGTCTTCCTGGGCCACCTCTCGGTCGGCGGCGAGAAGGTCAGGACCGCGGCGTCGCCGCCGACGATCGACTACCGGATCAAGGACGACTACGAGGCGGGCGATCCGCTGATCTTCCGGCACACCCTGATCGCCGGCGGCACGGGGTCGGGGAAGACCCACGGCGCGAAGAACATCCTTCGGCAGTTCCTCGCCGAGGAGCGGACGTACCCGATGGACGACAGCCGCGAGGTCAGCCCCGCCGTCGTCCAGTTCGACCCGCAGGACGAGTACGCCCAGATGCACGACGACAACCCCGACTTAGACGACGAGTTCGCGCGCCGTCTCGAGCGCGAGGGCGTCGCCTACGGCGGCCACGACGAGACGACGGCGTTCGTCCCGAAGGTCGGCGACGCGTCGTACGCCGCGGGCCACCACAGCGCACAGCAAGTCGAGTTCACGATTCCGTTCACGATGTGTCGAACGCGGCCGTGGCTCGTCTCGGGCGGCTCGCTCAACGACAACCAGTACGGCGCGCTCACGTTCCTGATCGACCGATTCTTCACCGATTACGGGGACGACGGCACCTACGCGGAGTTCAAATCCTTCCTCGACGACCCCGCGCTGCGCGAGGAACTCGACGAGTCCGGGCGCGTCCACGAGGCCACCTACGACGCCGTCCGCCGGCGCGTCTTCGGCTTCGAGGACGTCTTCGACCAGGACGCCCGGCCGATCACCGAACTGATCCACCAGTTCGTTCGCCCCGGCGGGCTCTCGGTCGTCCCGACCTACCACGTCAACGATACGCGGGCGACGGAGGCTGTCGTCCTCGCGCTCTCCTCGCTGCTGATCGACGAGAAGCTCTCGAACGATCCGTTCTTCGACCGGATCAAGGAGACGCCGCTCGTGTTGGGGATGGACGAGGCTCACAACTTCCTCACCGACGCCGACAGCGTCCAGGCCCGGAAGGTCATCTCCAAGTTCACGGAAGCCGCCAAGCAGGGCCGCAAGGAACGACTCGGCCTCTTTCTCATCACCCAAGACCCCCAGGACATCGACGACGCCGTTTTCAAACAGATCAACACCACCGTCGTCCTGAACCTGGGCGACGAGGACGCGATCAAGAGCGTCAACATCCCGAGCACACTCGAGTCGAAAGTGCCCTACATGGAGAAAGGGCAGATGGTCGTCTACTCGCCGGACAACTCCGAGCCGGTGGAGTTAGTCGGCCTGCCGAAGTGTTTGACTAGACACGGTCGGGATTGATACGAGTCTCGAGAAGTCGGTATAGCGGTAGCGACGCGAAATCTACCCGCTCACTGCAAACGCCTGGGGCAGATACTGGCGTCACGTAGTCGGAATCCGGTGCGAGTCGTCGTGTCGAATACCTTAGTTACCGTTTCCGGCGGCGTCGTCGCTTTCGTCTTCTGAATCAGTACCGTCGCTATCTCCCCCCTCGCCGTTTTCGTCCTCGTCAGCGGTGTACTCTTCGTCACCGTAGAGAACCCGCGTCCCGCTGGCTACCGGGCGGATGATGTACTTCCCTTGCCCCGTTCGGAACGGAGCGAAATCAGCGATGAATCTCGTGGTTTCCTCGGCGCGGATCTCGAACGCCTCCTGGAATTGGAGCGGCGCGTTGCCCGGCGTCTCGACTACCGGCTCCTCGTCACTGTCTTTGAGGGTGCCGTCCGCCTCGCTTACGTCCAGTTGGAGGAACTGATAGTCACCGACCTCGACCTCGGCCTCGTCGATGAGTTGTGTGTTATCTCCTTGCAGTTCGACCAGATCTGCGGTTTGTGGGTCCTCGAACTCGATGTAGTAGCGGCCCGAACTCTGGTCCGCGTTGGTATCTTCTTCGTCGTCCTGCGTTTCCTCGTCTTCTTCGTCGTCTTCGGTATCGCCGTTTTCGGTTTCCTCGTCTTCGGTCTCCACTGTGTCGTCGTCTTCGGCCTCGTCGTCTTCCGCGTCGGCCGGCTTGATCCAGACGCCTTGAATCGTCACGTCGAGCGATTCGAAGTGGTCGATGTCGTTTGGCTGGTCGGTTATACTCGTCGAGAGAACCCCGTACTCCGTTTCATCGTCGTCTCCACCGTCGTCGGTATCCGACTCACCACCTGTACAGCCTGCAACCGTAGTGGCCGCAACGACTGCACCGACGCTTCCGAGATATGTTCGTCTATCCATACATCTATTAGTCGAGACAGTCATATACTCCTTCCGTTTTATATTAGGCCAATAATATGCATTGAATCACATACATATTTGAGTGAGGATACTGCTTGCTAGAGTGGACGTGCGAAGGTCGCTTTTGTAACAATAGACCCACGACCATTCGAAGTAACGACGTTTTCGTTGGCTGTGACTACGGCGACTGGAGCACGGCCCCTTCGAAAAACGTACTGACTTCGTCGGCGATTTTCGCGTTCTGCCCGACAAAAAAGTGATCGCCTGGAAGCGGGGTGACCTCGTCGTCGTGCTCGCGGGCACGGTCGACAACCGGCTCCCAGTCGACGGTCGAATCGCGTTCGCCGTAACAGATCTGGACGGGCGATTCGATTCTATCCAGTGCTGCGACGACGTCGAGGTCGTTGGCGAGTCGGGCAGTCGGCGCGAGTGCGGAGACGGCCGCAGTGCCATCGATGTCAGCCGCGGCGAGCAGGGCCAGACTTCCGCCGAAACTGTAGCCGAAGACGCCGACGGGCAAGCCGTCTGCGCCCGCACCGCCAAATCGGTCCTCGCTACGTGCCCACCGAATCACGTTGCGAACGTCTTCGCGCTCTCCGTAGCCCTCGTCCCACGGGCCGTAATCGAATCGGAGACACGCGATACCGGCCTCGACTAGCGCGTCACTGACGGCAATGAGTCGGCCGTCGCTTCGCGATCCTCCGTGCTGAGGGTGCGGTGGACAGGCGACGACGATCGCGTTCGTCTCGCCATCAGGTTCCTCGAGCGTTCCGCGGACGTCCCGACCACCGGGAACGAGCACGTCGGTCATGGGTGGACCGACGACCCGGTACCTAATCAACGCGGCGAGAATCGTCCCGTTTATCCCCGCTATCGTCATCGTCTGTCGCTGATGTGATGTTTTTAAGGGCAACGAGCGATACGTAGGAGTATGGGCATCCTCTCTCGGACCTCCTACGTCATCCGGTCGAAAATCAACTCGGTGCTCAACCGGGCTGAGGATCCGACGCAGACGCTCGACTACTCCTACGAGCAGATGCGCGACCAGCTCCAGCAGGTCAAACGGGGCATCGCCGACCTCACGACACAGAAAAAGCGCCTCGAGATGCAGAAACGCCGTCTCGAGGAGAACGTCGACAAACACAACGATCAGGCCCGGACGGCCGTCCAGCAGGGGCGAGAAGATCTGGCGCGACGCGCCCTGGAGAAAAAGAAGACGAAGATGAACCAGATCGAGGATCTGGAGCGCCAGATTTCCCAGCTGCAGAGCCAGCAGGACAGCCTGATCGATCAGAAAGACGAGCTCCAGAACCGCATCGAGGAGTTCCGCACAAAAAAGGAGACGATGAAGGCTCGCCACGAGGCCGCGAAGGCGAGTTCGACCGTTTCGGAGGCGATGACGGCCACGGGCGAGGAGTTCGAGGACGTCGGCCGCGCCATCGAACGCGCCGAGGAGCAGACCGAGGATATGGAGGCGCGCGCCGCCGCGCTCGACGAACTCCACGAGTCCGGCGCGTTTGACGACGTGCTCTCGGACAAGGACAACATCGACCGCGAACTCGAGCAGCTCTCAACCGGCAGCGGGGTCGACGCCGAACTCGAGACGCTCAAATCCGAACTGGGCGAGGGCGAGACGGAGACGTCCGAACCGGCCGCCGACGAGGAGGAACTCGACGACGTCGAGACCGAGGTCGACAGCGAGGTCGAGGCCGAACTCGCGGAGTTACAGGACGAAGAGAACGCCTGATCGCGATCAGTGAGACTTGCCCTCCGCCCACGCTTAGAAACGTGGCGGACGGTGTGAGCGGTTCGGCGCTCGTTTTCGTACCGATTTGCGCAGCGTGTATACAAGAGCAACGACTACCACGGTCGATGCGAAAGAGACTGTATGGGCACGGAACAGGCGTTCGAGACGCTGTCACTCACCAATCAGGTCGTCCTCCTCGGGGTTGTTGAACTGGATCGAGACGACGAGACACCCGTCCAGACACACGAACTTCGACACGTGTGTAAAACGCAACTCGAGCACGTCGACACGGAAGTCGTCGGCACGATTACCGAGGCGGACGTCATGCGCTCGCTGTACCGTCTCGAGGACGAGGGGTTCGTCGAGGAGGTCGATATCGACGGGACGTCGCCGACGGGGAAGGGGCGGCCGGCGTACACGCTCGCGCTCGGGCCGGACGAGGTTCGCGAGGGGGTCGACGACGCCCTCCTCGAGGACGAATAACGACCTGAGGCGCTACGCTCGGTTTTCTCTCGGCACGATCTCGAACCGTTACGCTCGCGCATCTCGCGGTTTGAATCCGAACCACTCGGCGAGCGTCGAAATGACGCGGTCGTGGAGATACCACAAGATAGCGACGGCTATGACGATGATGACGCCATCCTCGAGACCGCCCATCAGCCCGAGCGCGACGATCAGCGTCGTCGCACACGCCGCCGCGTGATTCGTCTTCGTCAGCAGCATCGTCGTCGTCGTCAGCATCATCGCGAGCGTCGCGCTCGCCGTCAGGTAGACGAGTTCCCACGAGAACGCGATGTTAGGGCGGTCGAAGACCACGTACGCGCTGACTTCGTTGCCGACCAGCGCGTAGGCGATCAGTCCGCAGACGACGGCGACCGCGTGGCCGCCGATGACGTGGTAGCCGCCCTCCGCCCGCGGCTGCTCGCCCGTCGCCATCAGATACGCCGACGGTCCGAGGCTCGGAAACAGGAACGGTCGGCCGGTGACCAACGTGATCGCGCCGAGCACCGTAAAGTGGAGGAAGACGTTGACCGTGGCGCTGTATTCGTCTTTCAGGTCGAAATCGGTCTCCGGCTCGTCGACCTCGAGATCGGCGTCGGGCACGGGAGTCGAGAGACACCACGGACGGACAAAAGCGCTCGCGCTGCAGCTATTTACCCTGATCGGACCGTGGAAACAGCGAACTGCGGAGCGAAAGGCGACGCGACGTCCCGTAGTGACCGCGTTCTTATTCCGATCGCCCGCCAACTCCGGCCCGTGAGCGGACGACGAACCCGACGGCGACTGCTGTCGGCGAGCGCCGCGTCCGTCGTGGCCGGATTCGCCGGCTGCCTCAAGGAGGAAGTTGGTGGGGACGACCCGTTGCTGGGCGATCCCGAAGCGTACGCCGAGGTCGAACTCTCGAGCGCCAACGCCGGGGGCCAGATCGAGCCGCCGGTCGTCCATCTCGTCGCCGGCGGAACGGTCGAGTGGGTCGTCGACAGCGGCGATCACGAGATAGTCGCGTACCACCCCGATACGCACGGCGACCAGCGACGGATTCCCGACGGCGCGGAGCCATGGTCGAGCGGCGAACTGGGGCCCGGGGACGCCTTTGACCGCGTCCTCGACGACGAGGGCGTGTACGATTACGTCTCCGTTCCGTACGAATCGGCCGGCGCGGCCGGGAGCGTCGTCGTCGGCTGGCCGGACCCGGACGAAGAGCCGGGGCTCGATCCGCCGTCCGAGGCGTACCCGGACGCCGCGAAAGACGCCCTCGAGCGGCGCAGTGATCGGGTTCGGGCCCTGCTCGAGGAGGTCCACGAGTAAGAACGCTCTCGGGTGCTGATCCGCCCTCTGACCCGCCACGGTACGGTCCGTTCGAATTACGTTGGCGTTCCGAGCGCGGTGATATCGTAGTCTGCGAGGTCTTCGGGAGACTCGAGGACAATGACCTGAAACTCCCAGGTGACGCCGCCGTCCAGGTCGCCGGTCGACGAGAGGTAGCGCCCGATCTGCTCGCCGTCGTCGTTGTAGACGCGGACGCGGACCTCGGTGAGTTCGATCCGATCGTCGCCCGTGTTCTCGACGGTTCCCTGCACGGTCGAGCCGCGGTAGTCGTCCTCGAAGACGAACTCGTGGTCGGTGAGTGCGACCTCCTCGAGCGGTGTGACGCCCTCGTCGATCTCCTGTTCGGCGAGCGCCTCGGCGGCGACCTGTTCGTCCTCCGTTCGCGGTTCGCCGTCGATATCGCCGATCTCGCCCGTTTCGTACTCCGGATCGCCGCCGATTCCGGGACCGCCGTCGCCGGTGCAGCCGGCGAGTGCGGCTGCGGAGCCGACGCCGAGTGCGGCGAGCACGCGCCGACGGCTCGGTGTCGATTTCGTCATCGATACCGACCTCGCGCCAAGAGCGCCGAACGTACTCGCCGGCGGTTTGCGTAACTGAGCATGGTGATATCGTCCGCCTGAACGCATTTGAGTGTAGGCCCTGAAGGGGCAGCGTCGCGGCAGCCAAAAGCAGTCCGAACGCATCAGAGTGCGCGGAGACGCGCGGAATCAGTATGTGCAACGCAGCCGCTTATTGTCGCCTCGGCTGTCGATGCGGATATGGGGTCTTCCGAGACGGACGAGACGCTCGAGTCCTACGGTACCGAGATCGGAAAGCGAACGAACTCGGTAACTCGCGTTCGAGAATGGGTACTGGTCGAAGGGGACCGGTTGTTCATCGCTTCGCTCGTCTCAGTCGCCGTTTTCTTGCTGTTTCTCTCCATGAACGAGATCGGAATCATCTCGTTTGCCAACGACGACTCGATCACCCGGCTCGCGGGCGGGATGATCGCCGGCACCTTCTCGCTGGTCACGCTGGTCGTCTCGATCAACCAGCTGATCCTCTCTCAGGAGTTCGCCTCCGCCGGCGACGCGCGCGAGCAACTCGAGAGCGTGATGAGCTTCCGCGAAGACGTCTCCGAGACGACGGACGTCGCGGCGAGTCCGGCCTCGCCGTCCCGGCTGCTCGAGTTGCTTGTCGAGACGATCAACGAGCAGGCCGTTGCCCTCGACGACGCCGTCTCGGAGTACGACGACGCGGAGGTCAGAGAGCTGATCGGGCGCTACACGAACAGCATCGAGGAGAGCACCGACCGGGTCGACGACACCTTAGAGCACACGCAGTTCGGCACGTTCAAGGCAGTTTCCGCGGCGGTAGGCTACGACGCCGCCTGGCAGCTTTACGTCGCGAGGAACCTCCGCGGGCGCTACGGTGAGTCACTCCCCGACGACGCGGTCGACGCGCTGGACGACCTGATCGGGACGCTGGAGCTGTTTAACACGACTCGCGAACACTTCAAGACGACTTACCTGCAGAAGGAGCTCACCCGGTTCTCGCAACTGACGATCTACTGCGGCGTGCCGGCGATTCTGGGGGCGATGACGCTCGGCTTCGTCTACGCGGATCTCACCGGGCCGACGATCAGCGCGGTCTACCTTCCCTTCGTCGCCAGCGCACTCATCGCGGTCGTCATCTCTCCGCTCGCCCTGCTGGTCGCGTTCATCCTCCGAACGGCGACCGTCACCCGGCGGACGGCATCCGTCGGGCCGATGTTACCGCAGAAAGATCCCGACGCCGGGCCGTTCGACGTGACCGACGACTGATCGGCGCGGCGAGTAGTTACTCTCACTGGACGAACCCCGTCGTGTTATCGTGGGAACACGCCCCAGTGCCGTCGCCTCCCGGGCCGGGTATTTTGACCACCACGGCCGTCCGTTCGAACAGTCGATGAGCGACGCTGACTCGAGCGACGACTCCGGCGGGCAGGAGAGACTGGGCGGGACCCGGCTGTGGATCCTGCTGCAGTTGAACCGGTGGGCGTTCACCGTCGCGATCCTCCTGGTCGTGTACGTCGTGCTCGTCGCCGCCAGCCTGCTCGATCTCACGCCGTTGCGAACCATCGTCGAGAATCAAGACGGGATCGAGTTCCTCTTTTCGGCCTTCATCGGAGCGATTATTACGGGTACCTCGATCGTCGTCACGATCAATCAACTCGTGCTCTCACAGGAACTCGGTGCGATCGGCGATCAGCGCGAGCGCATGAGCGAAGCGATGGACTTCCGACAGACCGTCGAGGACACGATTTCCGAGGACGCGAGTCCCCCCGAACCCGGTGCGTTCCTGTTCGAACTCGTCGACGGCGTCTCCGAGCGGGCGAGGGAACTCGAGGAAGTCATGGAAGACGAACGCGACGACGAGCTCCGGAAGAAGATCGCCGACTACGTCGACGACGCGACGGAAAACGCCGAGAACGTCAAAGGTGACCTCGAGAACGCCCAGTTCGGGACGTTTCAGGTTATCTGGAACGCGCTCAGCTTCAACTACTCGCGGAAGATCTACGACGCGCGCAAGATCCGCGACGATCACGCGGACTCGCTCTCGGACGAGGCGAACGAGAAGATCGACCACATGATTGACACGCTGAAACTGTTCGGGCCGGCCCGCGAGCACTTCAAAACGCTGTACTTCCAGTGGGAGTTGATCAACCTCTCGCGGGCACTGCTCTACATCGCGGTGCCCGCGCTGACGATCATGGGGATCATGATCATGTACGTCGACGGGAACACGCTGCTGGGGTCGACGCTCGGCGTCGACAACCTCGTCTGGATAACCAGCGCCGGCTTCGTCGTCGGCATCTCGCCGTTCGTCGTCTTCATCACGTACATTCTCCGGATCGCTACCGTCGCGAAGCGAACCCTCGCGATGGGTCCGTTCATCCTCCGGGAGTCTGAACGGGACGAGGATCTCGGCTGATTCCCGTCTCCGGAGAATCGTTCCGGACAGGCTCCCGTCGCTGACTGCAGTTTCTCCGTAGCTATTTCCGCCACATCGTGGTATCCCGCGAGCGATGAGCGGCGACGGCTCACAGCCGAGCGACACGATGGCCGAGCGAAGTGCGGATCCAACCTGGAAGCACCAGCTTCTGCTGAACGCGAACCGGTGGCTCGTCACGGCCGGATTGATGGCCTTCGTCTTCGTCGGCCTGCTCGTCGTCGGGGAACTGAGTCCAATCTCGCTGCGGGCGCTAATGGGCGAGAAAGAGCCCGTTCTCACGCTCTTTCAGGCCCTCGTCACCGCCCTGATCACCGGCGTCACGCTGGTCGTCACCATCAACTCGCTGGTGCTCTCCCAGGAGTTGGGGGCCGTCGAAGACCAGCGCGGCCGTCTCGATGGAGCCCTCGAGTTCCGCGAGGACGTCGAGAGCTCGATCGACGCGCCGATCAGTCCGCCGGAGCCCGCGTCGTTCGTCCAGGCGATCATCGCCGCCTCCGACGAGCGCGCACGAGAGTTTCGGGAGGCCGTCTCCGACAGCCGGGACGACGAACTCATCGAGCGCGTCGACGACTTCGTCGACAACCTGACGACTCACGCCGACTCGATCCGGGACGACCTCGAGGGCGCCCAGTTCGGCACCTACGACGTCGTCAAGGCCGCACTGGACTACAACTACTCCTGGAAAATTTTCAGAGCGCGGCGGATCAAAAACGCCCACGCCGATTCCTTCGACGACGAAGCCGAAGCAGCCTACGACGAACTGCTCGAGTCGCTGAAGCTGTTCGGCCTCGCCCGGGAGCACTTCAAGACGCTGTACTTTCAGTGGGAGCTGATCAACCTCTCGCGGGCGATGATGTACGTCGCCGTCCCCGCGCTGGTCGTAGCCATGTCGATGCTACTCTTTTTCCACGCGGACGCCGTGAGCGGGACCGTCCTCGGCATCGACGCCATCGTCTGGGTCGTCGTCGCCACTTCGACCATCGCCGTCACACCGTTCCTCCTGTTGATCGCCTTCATCCTGCGAATCGCGACGATGGCCAAACGGACGCTCGCGATCGGTCCCTTTATTGTGCGGGACTCGAGCCGCGGCGAGGAAATCGACTGGGAGTCGGAGTAACGGAGCCGAGAAGCGCCGAAGTCGACGCCGCCCCGACCTACTTCTCGCTCGACGACGATTAGTGACGCATGGCCAGCACTGCTTCCGACACCGTCCGCGTCTGGTTGGTCGAACGAACGTATTCCGACGACGAACAGAACCTGATCATCCTCACCTACGCGACCACCGACGGGGACCGATACTTCCGCAAGGAGCGGGCGCTGACGTCGTTTACCGACGCTCGAGACACGACTGCGGCCATCGACGCCGATCCCGGTAACCTCGGTGCCGTCGGCGATGACCACCTGCAGGAGCAGTACGCCGCCGAAGCCCAGCGGATGGCCGACGCTCACGACCCCGACGACGTGATCTGACCACCGCGACTACCAGAATCGACCCGACCACGTGCGGTGGCGCACGCTGTGCTGTGGTGAGCTATCAGCGAGCCACAGCACGATGCCGTGCGAGGTCGTCGCGAGTGAACCGAGCGACTGCGTGGAAGACGCGGAGCGTCTTCCTATGGATGAGTGAGCGACTGAAAGGAGCGAACGAATCGGCTGGGGAGGACGTGGTAACCCTAGCCGCCAGCGTCAGCAGAGGACTCGTTTTCGTTCCCACTGACTCCACGTCAACCCACTTCACTCCACTAAAAAACCTCAGCGAATCAAAGCGGCGCGCCGACGAGCACGAGTTTGACGCGTTCGTCACCACGATTGAAGATCTGGCGGGACTCCTCGGCGTCGAGTCGAATGAGATCGTCCGCCTCGAGCGTCACCGTCTCCTCCCGGTCGGTCAACTCGATCTCGGCGGTTCCCTCCACCGTGTAGTAGATTTCCTCCTGATCGGTGTGGGTCTCGTCGTGTTCTTTCCCCTTGCCGCCGGGTTCGAGTTCGAGGATCGAGAAGCCGAGGTGGTCGGACTCGAGGTCTTCCTTGAGAAACCACATGCCGCCGAACTCCTCGGGGACGACTGACTCCGGATCGGTCTTGGACGCGGTGTCGTAGCCCATACCCGGCTACTCGGGTGGAACGGCTAAATCGGTGGGGAAAGCGGAAATCGCGTTTCTCGGTGCCGAGGGAGCGACCGATCGGAGTTCGATTGCTGCATTCGAACACGCCGTCACGACCGTCGCTCGCTCGCGTCCAGAAGCCTGTCTGTTGAATGACTCACACGGCCCCGGTTACGCTGGCTCGTGGTATCACGATTCTCGCAAATCGTTTACTTGAGCCGCTAATAGTCACTCCATCAACTTCGAATCAGCCACACACCATGAGAATATGACATGAGTGATACGAAAGACGTGCTGTTGTTCGGTGCGCTCGCACTTATTTGGGGGACGGCCTACACGGCGATCGAAATCGGGCTCGAAACGCTGCCGCCACTCCTGTTCGCGGCGGCCCGGTTAGACATCGCTGCCGCCGTCTTCGTCGGCATCGTTCTCCTCCGCCGTCTCGAGTGGCGACCCCGGACGAAAGCGGATCTGGCGCTCGTGCTCTCGAACGGACTCCTCGTCATCGGCGCGCACTTCGCGTTCTCCTTCGTCGGCCAGAGTTACGTCTCGAGCAGCGTCGCCGCGATCGTGCTCAGTTTCACGCCGATCATTACCCCGCTCATCGCGATTCACCTCCTCCCAACGGAACGCATCGTCATCACCGACGTCGTCGGTCTGGGCGCCGGGCTCGCCGGCGTCATCGCGATCGCCGTCGCCGGAGGCACCTTCGACGGACAGCTCCTCGGTATTGGACTGCTCCTGGCGTCTGCAGTCGTCTTCGCGCTCGGCTCCGTGCTGACGGAACGCTGGACGCCGGTTCTCCCGACGATGTCGCTCCACGCGTGGTCGATGGGTATCGGCGCGGTGTTCCTCCACGCCACGGCCTACGCGTATTCGGGGGCGTCGATCCGAAGCGTGACGTGGACGCCGTCGGCAGTCGCGGCGCTCGCGTACCTCGGTATCGTCGCTACTGCGGGCGGGTTCCTCCTCTATTTCGCCCTCCTGAGTCGGACCGGGGCGACGAACGTCAGCCTCATCAACTACGCGTCACCCGTCGTCGCGACGATTTTCGGGGCGACCCTCCTCGGCGAGCAGATCACCGCGGCGACCGTCGCCGGGTTCGCACTCATCGTCGTCGGCTTCGCGCTCTGCAATATCCGTCCGCTCTGGCGGCTCACCCAGTCCACTCGGAACGCGAGCGGTGGCAGCCGGCCGCTCGAGCACGGCGAAATTCGCGTCCGGGGGAACGTGTACACGGCGACAAACGATTCCCAGACCCACCTGCAACCGAGCGATTAACGCCGCTCGCTCGTTATCCGAGGCTCGCGGATAGCAGTACCGCTTCTTTCGCTGATTGACAATTCGTTTTCTTATCTAACGTCGGGCGTGAAACTCGCGGTAAGTGCAGGGCAAGGACTTACCGCTGCGGTCTGGTCACAAGCGCTGCACCCGCGAGCGACCAACGGGAGCGAGCGGCCTTTTTAGCGTAGATTTTTGCGCCGAGCGGTTCCGAACGAAGTGAGGAATCCCGAGGCGGAAAAAGGTACTTCTGCATCTGTAGTTACCGAGCGATTCTAAATCGAGTACCCGCAGTACTGACTGCTGAATGTATGACTTCGAGTACCGACTACAGCCCCGGCACCAGCGTTGCCAGATCGTCCGGCAGGTGTTCCGGGACGAGATCCTCCGGAAGCGTCTCCCAACTCAGTTCGTCGGTGCCGGGTTCGGCGTCGGTCTCGAGGTCGGCGTTCTCCGCGGGCTCTTGCTCGCGGTACTCCGGCGGCGGCGCGCCGTGGGCGTAGACGCCCTCGGGGTGGTCGACGCTCCAGACGTGCATCATACACGGCGTTCGGCAGGGAAACTCGAGACCTCCGAGCCCCTGACGGGCGAAGTCCTGCTCGTAGGCCTGCCGGTAGTACCACCAGCCGAACCGACCGGGAAGACCGGCGTGGTAATGCCACGGTGAGCAGCGACCGGGCGTCCCGCCGTGGTCGTCGTGTCCATCGTGCTCGCCCTGCTCGTGGTGATCCTCGTCGTGCCCATCGTTATCGTCGTCATCCGCCGCCTCACCGTCGATCACATCGCGCTCCGCGTCCCCGTCAGCGTCGCCGTCGTCGTACACCGCCGGCGGCGGATCGACCGGCTCGCCGCCTCGAGTCGCGATGAACATCACGCCGATCGAGCGCCAGGAGTCGTTGTCCACCAGCACGGACTCCGGTCGGTCGGGATCCAAAATCTCGTCGTCGCCGACGTATTCGGGGTTGATCCAGTGGGACCAGCCGTCGTCGTCCCGGTTGAGCGTATCGAAGTAGGGTTTGAACCCCGCGTCGACTAACGCGGCGACGTCGGGATACTGCTCCTCGAGCGACTCCCGAACGGCCGTCTGCAGCGCGACCGTCTCCGGGTGATCGTCGTCACAGCCGTCCATGCTCGCGCCGTCGCAGTGACCCATGCTCGGCTCGATGGTCGCGTCGGGACAGGAGTCGTCGAACCAGGACTGCGCCCCACCGGGATCGCTCGCACTCGCTTGCCCCACACCGACCACCGAAACCGCGCCGACACCCGCCGACGCGCGCAAAAGTGTCCGACGGGATAGGTTTCGACTGCCGTCATCGTCGTACATACCCGCATTTCCACACCGAGGAACGGCATAAAGGTCCGTTGACGATCCGACTGACATTCGTTCCGTGAAACTACTCGCGGAGCGAACGTTGATTCCCCACGGGCTAGTCCGGTTCCGATTACCGCTGTACGGCACCCGTCCCCGCACGCTCGAGACCGTCGAGATCGATCCGACCGTCGGGCATCGGGACGCCGTCGTACGGATCCTCGGCGAGCAACAGCGAGCCGTCGAGGTCGACGTAGTCGAGCAGCGGCGCGAGGTGACAGGCCGCCGCGATCGAAGCGTTGGACTCGGTCATACAGCCGCACATGACCTCGAGACCGTGTGCGCGGGCGGCGTGGATCATTCGTTTCGCCTCCCGGAGCCCGCCACATTTCATGAGTTTGAGGTTCGCGATGTCACAGCGGTCGGCGATCCGTGGGATGTCCTCGAGCGTGATACAGGATTCGTCGGCCGCGATCGGCAGCGGCGAGCGCTCGTAGACGAATTGCAGCCCCTCGGGGTCTTCGGCGGCGACGGGCTGTTCGACGAACGCGAGGTCGTACTCGGTCAGTCGCTCGATCTTCGAGACGGCCTCGCGGGGCGTCCAGGCCTCGTTGGCGTCGACGAACAGCGAGACGTCGGGGGCGACCGAGCGAATCGTCTCGATAATCTCGAGGTCGCGGTCCGTCCCCAGCTTCACTTTCAGCGTGCCGTGGCCGCGCTCGAGGGCCGTCTCGGTCTTCTCGCGCATCGTCTCCGTGTCGTCGAGCCCGATGGTGTAGGAGGTCTCGAGGGTTTGCGCCGGATCGAGCCCCCAGTACCGGTAGAGGGGGACCTCGAGCCGTTTCGCCGCCAGATCGTGCAGCGCAATGCTGACGGCACAGCGGGCTGCCGGGTTCCGGTTGACGGTCTCGCGCATCCGGCGTTCGATCCGCTCGAGCTGGTGGACGTCGCCGCAGTCCTCGACGACGGCGAGCAGATCGGGGAGGACCGTCGTCACCGTGTCGACGGTCTCGCCGTAGTGGGGGGACGGGCCGGCACCGCCGACGCCGACCGTGCCGTCTTCGTCCTCGATCCGGACCGTCACCACCTCGGCCTCGGTCGCCGTCCCGCGGGCGATGGTGAACGGGTACTCGAGCGGCAGCGCGTGTCGTTCGAATGCGGTCTCGAGCGTCATTTACAGCAACACCTCGAGTAGGTCCTCGCTTCCAAAGCGGATGACATCCGACGCGGGCATGCCGAGGTCGCTCGCGTACTCGTCGACGGCCTCGCGTGCGGCCGCGTCGTCGTCGAGGTTCGACGTGTTCAGCGCGCCGGCAACGATCTCGCTATCCGCGACCGGCGCAGCGAGATTTTCATAGAGGTCGACGTACGTCGAGAGATCGGGAAGCGCGAACGATTCGTAGCCGTGGATTACCTCCCGTCCGGCGTCGTGACAGAGCACGAGTTTGTCGGCCATCGCGCCGTGGAGGATGCCGCAGGTAACCGCGGAGTACGCCGGGTGAACGATGCTTCCCTGGCCCTCGACGAAGAGGTAGTCGTGTTCGTCGCCTTTCTCGAGGATCATCTCCTCGACGGCCCCGGCGGTGAAGTCGGACACCACCCGATCGATCGGGTTCCCCCAGCCCTCGATCATGATCCCCGTCTGGCCGGTCGGAATCACGGCGGCGTCGTGGCCGGCCTCCCGAGCGTCGCGGGCGAGTTCCATCGAGACCGTCATTTTGCCAACCGAGCAGTCGGTACCGACCGTGAGAATGATTTCGGCGTCGACCTGATCCGCGATGCCCTGACTGACCGTCAGATCCTCTGGGGGCTTTCGCACGTCCCGAATCTCGCAGTCGTTCTCGGCAGCGAGCGCCGCGAACTCCTCGTCTTCCTCGAGGAAGTAGTGCAGCCCCGAGACGACGTCACAGCCGTAGTCGAGTGCGGTTCGGACGTCCTCGCGCCAGCTTGCCTCGAAGCCGCCGCCGATGGGCGCGATCCCGATCAGCAGCGCGTCGACGTCCTCGGCCGCGAGGTCGGCCATCCCCTCACGGATCGGGGCGTCCTGGACATCGGGAACGAAATCGGAGACGCGCTGGCCGGCGTTATCGCGGTCGAGAACGGCGACAACCTCGTCGTCGGAGTATCGCAATACGCCGAGAGCGGTCTTGGCACGCCCGGGAAACTCTTCGTGGGCAAGGATTGCAATTTGCATACCCGATCATGAACGAGGGCCTACTTAACGGTAGATATTCACGACATCCGTGTCGTTTCGGTTACTTGTCGACGGAAACGGAGAACCGATGGGTCGGCGATCGATCACAGCCTGGCTTCGCCGTCCTCGAGTCGGAGTGACCGCGACCTCGAGATCGAAATCGTCGGTTGCTCAAGTGCACACGCGGGGGAACAGAACCACACGATCCGCTGCGTTGGAGCCGGGATAGGTCGTGAATTGTTCGCCGCAGCGCTCACAGAAGACGGAGACAAAGTCGGATATGGCGTTCGGTCGACAGTGCGGCCGCATCGCTCAAAACGACTGGGGTTCAGTTCATCGGCGGTCACGGCTGAAGCGGCAGGCATCGACACGCGAGACGCTTACAGTACCCGCAGATCGGTCGTCCAGAACGACCGGTGAGCGTCCTCGAGCGCCGGTTTCGGATCGCCGGTCGCGTCGACGGCAGCGGTTCCCGCTACCTCGAGTCCCGATTCCTCGACCAGCGTGTCGACGACGCCACGCTGACCGACCACGAACAGGCGCTCGACGTCGTAGTCGGCGAGGGCCTCCGTACAGCGCTCGAGGTGGTCGTCGATCTGGTCGTCCCGAATGCGCTCGAATCGAGCCTGCGAGAAGCCGCCCTTCGAGTGGTTCCCCTTGACGTCGCTCTCGAAGCCCCGGTAGTCGACGCGCTCGTCGCTCTCGTAGACGCCGAGCGCGAACAGATCGGTTCGGACGAGCGCGAGCGCGTACCGACCGGTCGGCAGGAGCCACTCCTCCTCGAGGGCGAATCGATCGGTCCACGTCACACGCGAATCGTGGTCGCCACCGAGCGCCTCGTCCGCGAGGTCCACCGGCGGCTCGAGCGTGACACCGACGAGACCGGCGTCGTCGACGCAGAGCACGCACGGGGTGGCCTCGTCGATGAGCGCAGAGCGTTCGCCGAGCACGTCATCAAGGTCGATATCCGTCTCATCCCGGAGGTCGTCGACGGCGTCGTCGCTGTCGAGGACAGCCGTCAGCGCCCCCTCGGGACCGGTCCGGAACGAGGTCAGTCGGCCCACGACCTCCGCGAGACGGCTCCCGCGCAAGCGTTCGCGGCGACGGACCGCGAGGCTGTCACCGTCACCGTCGACGTGCTCGAGTTCACCCTCGAGTTGGGCGATACGGTCCTCGAGCCGGTTGACTTTCTCTTCGGCGTCCTGTCTGGCCGTGGCCGCGTCGGCCCGGCGCTCGGATTCGGCCTCGTAGCGGCTCTGCAGTCGCTCGTTTTCCTCCTCGAGTTCGTCGATACGGTCTTTGAGCGAGGCGCGGCCGAGCAGCTCGTCGAGCATTCGTTCGAAGGGGCGAAGCGAGAATACTTCTAGGTTCCGGCGTTTCGCAGGTCGTCGCCGGAGTCGGGCCAGCCGCCTGACCACGTGAGCAGTTGCTCGGCGTGCTCGCGCCGGGCGAGCAACACCTCCCGAAGCGACGGCGGGTTCCGGATCTCACAGCCTTCGAGCATCGGCTCCGGAAGGGCGAGCGTGTTCGTCGGCACCTTCTCGTTCCCGTGGACCGGAAAGTGCTGGCTCTCGAGTTTCATCACGAGCGGGGCGTCGAGGCGTTCGACGCCGTCGCCGGTCGCGTAGACCGCTTCGTTGATTCGCTCGTGCTGGTCGCTGTGCATGAGGGCGTGATCCCCGTCGGTCGGCGTCACGTAGAGTCGTCCGAGATAGTAGCTCCGCGAAAAGCGCTCGAACATGCTATATGATACCACGCACCAGGAGGATATAACTATTTTCGGACAGGCTTAAGTCGAAGGACTATCAGCGAAGACGGTCACCGGTAGCGAATTCCGGGGCAAACAGTCCCGGTCAAGAGACGGTTCGGCCGTCCGGTCAGTTCACGAACGATCACACCAGCGTGTGAACGATAGTCATGGAGCGAGAGCGACCCGAAAGTCTGACCGCCAGCCGTTACTCGTACGCAGGCAGCGCTCGGAGATGAACGGTCTCCCGAACGCGGCGACCGGGTTGGAACTCGGATTCAAGGGTCGGTTGGACGCCCGCAAAAACGACGCTAGCGGTCGTGAACGGTCGAAACTGAACCGACGACTCGCGAATTCGATTGAACGGTACGAACGAAGGTCAGTCTTTTTAGTATGTTCGGGACAAGTGCCAGAGTAATGAGAGCCAGTCGGTCGGTCGCGTTCCTCGTGCTGGTCGCCATCCTCGGACTCACGGTCGCCCCGGTCGCGAGTGGTGCCGTCGTAGGGACGCTTACCGGCGATTCCGACGGCGAGGACGAGTCGAGCAACGAGGCCGAACCGGAGATCGACGTGTCGACGTTCATGCAATCGACGGCGACCGACGCCGAGCGGTCGGTCGAGTCCGGAATGCACGATTCGAGGTACGAGGCCGCCGACAACGAGACCCGGGCCGAGATGGTCCGCGAGCAAACGGACACCCTCGAGGAGCGACACGCCGACCTCGAGGCCGAGCACGAGGTACTTCAAGAGCAGAAAGACGAACTCCACCGGGGCGAGTACCAGGCGCGGATGGCACAGCTCACCGTGGAGATCCAGTCGTTCGACCGTGCGATCGATCGAACCGAACAGCAGGCCACCGAAACCGGCGTCACCGACGAGCGACTCGACGAACTCAGAGAGAACGCCGCGACGCTGTCCGGTCCGGAAGTGGCCGAGATCGAACGCGGGCTCGGCGGTCCCGACGGCACTCCCGGCGGCGGACCACCGACACACGCGAACGCCGGTAATCAAACGGACGGTGCTCTCGGCCAGGGAAACGCTAGCCAACCCGGTCAGGCCGACCCCGGCAACCAGTCGGACAACGAGAACCCGGGTCAGGGAAACGCTAGCCCGCCAGGACAGAGCGATTTCGACGAGCAGACCGACGACGATGAAGGACAGGCGGACGACGGAACTCCTGGGCAGGGAAACGCTACCCCATCCGATCACGCTGACGCTGGCAACTAACGGGCGATTCGAACACCGACTCGAGCGATACTCCACGCGTTCCCACGGATCGGTACCGACCCAGACCCGGACTCCGCGTTCATACCGAGCAGACACCCTTTTCAGCGGCGACCGCTAACCCTCTCACGATGGACTCCGCCGCGTTGCTGGATTTGTTAGGGAACGAAAACCGGAGACGAATCCTCCGGTTGCTCGCCCGCAAACCCTGTTATGTAACCGAAATTTCGGAGTACCTCGGCGTGAGTCCCAAGGCGGTCATCGAACACCTCCGGAAACTCGAGGAGGCAGGCCTGATCGAGAGCCGGGTCGACGACCAGCGCCGGAAGTACTTTCATATCGCTCGCCACGTTCGCCTCGAGGTAAACGTCTCGCCCTACGGCTTCGCGAGCAAGAGCGCCTATCCCGCCAACAGCAGCTTCGACATCACGACCTGTCGGCACCTCACGCTCGACGTCGCCTGGGACGAGGGCGAGGATCTCGACGACCTCCTTCACGCGCTGGAAGACCTCGAGCAGCTCGAGAACGAACTCTCGCTGGCCCAGCGGTGGGTCCAGGGGCGACTCTGTGACGTCCTCGACGGTATCTCCGAGACGGTCGGCACCGGCCCCGAGAGTCGGATCTACGCCGACGTACTGGCGAGCATTCGCTCCGAGCCGAAATCAGTCGGCGAACTCGGCGAGGATGTCGACGCGCCGCGGGAACTCGTCGCCGAACTGCTCGAGTCGATGGCCGATGAAGGGATCGTTCGCCGGACCGAGCGGGGTTGGGAGCTGACGACGGCGTAAAAGGGCCTGACACCGCACGCCGGCCACTCAGTCGATATCTCGGACGAGCCCATTACGGAGGTCCCGACCGAAGTAGTAGCCGATGAGACAGCCCACCAGCCCGGCGGCTACGCCGACGGCGACGACGGCCTGATAGGAGCCGGCGACCGCGAGCACGGTGTAGCTGGCCAGCGCGGAGAGTCCGCCGACCGTCGTCCCCGCGGCGGCCATCTCGAGGTAGCGCCGTTTCGATGTGAGTAATCCGACCGCGAAGGCGACGCCGAACATCCCGAGGACGCGGCCGGCGAACGGAATCGTCATTCCCCCAGCGACCAGTCCGGTTCCGGCCAGCAGGACGAACGCGAAGAACGCTCGCGGCGAGAAGTACTGCTCGAGCGAGGGTCCAGACGTGGGGATCGAGAGTCTCGATTTGAGCCTCGAGAATCGCGACGAACTCGAGTTTGCGTCGGGTTCGGCGGAGGGATCGATCGACGTGGATGCCGGCTTCTGGTCCGCGTCGACCGACCGCCGTGGCTCGCGCTCCGCTGGGGGCCGTGACTCGTCGGTATCGACGCCGCCCCCCGTTCCCGAGAGCAGTTCCTCGGTCTCCGCGAGGAGATCCTCGGTGTCGCGGCTCTCGGTCACTTCTTCCGAGCGGTCGCTCATACTCGTTCGTTGCATTCGAGAGCGCATGGGTTTTTCGCCGTCCGGCCACAGGGTATACGACCCCGGCACCCCCACCGAAGTCATGGCGTGGCTCGCGCCGGCGACGTTCGGGCTATTCGCGGCCGGCGCCGGCACGCTGTGTTACGTCCTCGTCGCGAACCTCGAGCCCCAACCGGAGTATCCGGCGCTGATGACGGACCTGATGCGACTGCTCAGGGCCGGCATCGCGATCTGCGGGCTCGCGATCGGCGGCGTGTTTCTGTACGCGGCGGCGGGGCTGTATCTCGGCTAGTCGTGGGCTCGAGGCCGGTGCCACGTCGACCATATCTCGTCAATTCTACCGGCAGTCTCGATGTCGCTCCCGTAGTCCGATACCCGGCGGAGCGACGATTCTCGAGAGCCGATAGGAGGAGGCCGTTTTTTCACCACGGAGCCAGTATCCGTGAGCGATGAACGCCGAACTGCTCGCGTTCGGTGTCAGTGCAATCGCCCTGGGGATCGGTGCGTTGGTGGGTGCTCGACACCTCTATCCGCGACTCGAACTGGACGAGGATGCCGAGTCCTCGCTGCAGTTGCTGACCGCGATGATCGCGGGCGTTCTCCTCTTGACCGGGCTGGGGCTGGTACTGGTCGGATTGTTCGGCTAACGTAGCGTCACTCGCCGACGAGTTCCTCGTAGCGCGCGCCGGTCTGCTTCAGGGTCTCCGTCGAGTAGAGCCGCTCGTGATCGACCGGAAGGTAGTCAGTCGCCAACTCGTCGATTTTCGCGTCGACGGCGTCGGGATCGCGGCCGTGGATCATCGTGAACAGGTTGTACGACCAGTCCTGCTCGGGCCGGCGCGGTCGGTGATAACAGAGCGTGACGTAAGGCAGGCCGCCTGCGCGCTCGCCCCACGCATCGAGGTGGTCGTCCGGGACGTCCCAGACGACCATGCAGTTCGAGTCGAAGCCGGTGACGACGTGATTGACCACGCAGCCGATGCGCTTGATGCAGCCGTTGTCGACGAGCCGGTCGATCGACTCGAGTACGTCATCGACGTCCGCCTCCAGTTGGGCCGCGATGTCCCGGTAGGGCGTCCTCGAGAGCGGGAACCCGTCCTGGATCGCGAGCAGGAGGTCGGCGTCGAACGCGGAAAGGTCGCCGGTGGCCTCCTCGCTCATGCGGGTCGCGGAGGAGTCGGTGCCCTCGTCTATCGATTCACGTGCGAACCGATCCGCGTTGACGACCGGAAACTCGAGGTTGATGTAGTAGTCCGTCAGCATCGGCAGGTTGAGCACCGCACAGCCGGTTCGCTCCTCGATTTCCGCGAGGAGTTCGTCCCGCGTCGCCCGCGAGCCCGCGGTGACGACGAACCACATGTTCCACTCGTGGTCGCGGGCGTAGTTGTGGTTGACCTGCTGGTACTCGTTGATTGTCGCGGCGATCTCGTCGAATCGATCGTCGGGTGCCTGCACGGCCGCCAGCGTCGACGACCCAATCACCGGCGGGTTGAGAACGGCTCCAAAGCGCCGGACGATGCCGGCATCGTGGAGTCGACGAACCCGCTCGAGCGCGTCGTCCTCGTCGATACCGAGATCCGATCCGATGTGGCGAAAGGGGCGTTCCGCGACGGGAACGCCGCTCTGGTAGCCGTCGATGATGGCCGCGTCGACGTCGTCGATCGACTCGCGCCAGTCCCCCGAGAGGCTGCTCATTGGGTGGGCTAGGGAGAACACGACCGTATTGTTTTCGGGTCGGTTCGAGTGCTGCGGGTGTCGCGTCCGGTCCGAATCGGACGGAACCCTGATCCAGCCGCGTCGCTCGGCCAACAGCGACGCGGACCCGGTAGCGACCGATCCGATTTCTGGGACTGTTCGCGTTGTTGGCCGAAAAACCCGTCATTCGTCGGCGAGACGAGACCGGAAACGGGAGGTTTTTGCGCCGGCCGTCCCAACGATCGCGTATGGCGAAGGCAACCCAGGAGTTCGGCGAGTGGCCGCTCAAACGGCTGATGACGGAGATCGTTGGCTCCGGTCCGAAGTCCGCCGACGACATGACTCGCGAGCAGGCTCGAGAGGCCTTCCAGCGCATTCTGGCCGGCGAGCCCGACGAGACGACCCTCGGCGCGTTCTGGCTGGCCAACCGCTGGAAGCGCAACAACCCCGAGGAACTCGCGGGCTACACGGACGTCATGCTCGAGGAGTCGGTCGAGACGGCCGAACCCGACGCGAACCCCGTCGACTGCGGCGCGAACTACGACGGCAAGCACACCTCCGCCGTTCTCGGCGTCGGTGCCGGCCTCGTCGCCGCCGCCGCGGGAACCCCCGTTGTCGTCCACTCCGGCGATCGGGTTCCGACCCAGAAGGCGACGGCGTACAAACACGTCCTCGACGAACTCGGCGTCCGGACGGAACTCGATCCATCGGAGAGCGCCGACATGGTCGACGAGACCGGCTTCGGCTTCTACTACCAGCCCGCCTTCAATCCCGGCATTCAGGACCTCTACGAGCGACGCGACATGATGGGCGTCCGGACGTTCGTCAACACCATCGAGACCGTCGCCAACCCCGCCAACGCCGACGTTCACCTCGGCTCGTTCTACCACCTCGCGTTCGCGAAGAAGATGACCGACCTGATCGAGGAGAGCGACCACCTCTCCTTTTCCCGCGCCATCTTCTTCCAGGGGATGGAGGGCTACGACGACATCCGACCCGGTTACACGAAGGTGGCCGAGTGGGACGAGGGTGAAGACGAACTCGAGGATTACGAGATCGAAACCGCGAACTACGGCATGGAGATGGAAGCCGAAGACCTCGCGGTCGACGACGTCACCGCGGATTCGGCGTCGATCACCGAGGAAGTTCTCGCCGGCGAACGCGACGACCACTTCGCCGACGCCATCGCGCTCAACGGCGCGTTCCGGATGTACGCCCGACAGGACGTCGAGAGTTTGGAGGAAGGGCTGGAGAAAGCGCGTGACGTGATCGCGGACGGCAGTGCAGAAGCGGTGCTCGAGGACCTTCGCGCCTTCTGAGCCACATCGGTTTCCGTTCATCGACGCCGGTTATCCGATATCGATCCAACGGCGACGACGCTTCATTTCTGAGCGCACTCGAGTTCACAGCCGATTAGGATCGAACCTTACCACTGTTTGTGAATCGTAGCTATTCGCCGAACAAAGACACTATCTAAATCGCAAATAATGAACGAATTTATGTAGCCGCCCTCCGATATCGCGAGTATGCGACTGGAAGACAAGACGGTAGTCATCACGGGTGCGGCATCGGGGATCGGCGAGGAGACAGCAAAGCGGTGTGCCGAGGAGGGCGCACGCGTCGTCGTGACGGACGTCAACACGCCGGGTGGCGAGGAGACCGTCGCCGACATCGAGGACGCCGGCGGCGAAGCCGAGTTCCGCGAACTCGATGTCACCGACAGCGAGCGGTTCGACGAGGTCGTCGACGCCGTCGCCGAGGAGTACGGCATCGACGTGATGGTCAACAACGCCGGCACCGGTCACCCCGGCGGGAGCCTCGAGGACGTCGACGACTCCGTTCGAGATTTCGTTATCGACGTCAACATCAAGGGCGTCTGGAACGGCTGTGCCGCCGCGCTTCCCCACATGAAAGAACAGGGCCACGGCTCCATCGTCAACGTCGGCTCGCTGGCCTCGATTCTCGGGCTCCCGAAGCAGGCCGCCTACTCGACGACGAAGGCCGCCGTCCTGAACATGACCCGAACGATCGCCGCCGAGGCCGGTCCCTACGGCGTCCGCGCCAACGCCGTCTGTCCCGGCTTTACGGAAACCCAGATGCTCGATCAGTACGTAGCAACGCAAGACGATCCCGAGGCGGCCCGGCAAGCGATGGCCGAGGACTACCCGCTGAAGCGACTCGGTAAACCGGAAGAGATCGCCGACTCGATTCTGTTCCTCGCCAGCGACGAAGCGTCGTTCGTCAGCGGCCACGGGCTGGTCGTCGACGGTGGCTTCTCGACCTGCTGACGGATTTGGCCGCGAACGCTGCCGGACGCGCAAATCGAAACCGGTTTTTCGCCGACGGTCGTTTAGGGCTACTAACACGTCCATCAGGCGGACGGCTTCCATGACGCTCGTTCCAGCACTCGTCGACGTCGGCGCGACCCTCGAGGAGGCTACCGGCCTCGGCCGCTACCTGCTCGTCTTCCTGCTCGCGATGATTCCGGCGATCGAACCGTTCGTCGTCATCCCGGTCGCCATCGGACTCGGACTCGATCCGGTCGCGACGGGGCTCGCCGCCTTCGCTGGCAGCGCCACCGCCGTCGGCGCGATCGTCGTCGCCCACGAGCGACTCGTCGCCTGGTGGGCCCGCCGGACCGGCACCGACCTGACCGACTCGAGCGACCGATACGGACGCGCGCGACGGCTCTGGAAGCGCTACGGACTCGCCGGTCTCGCGCTCGCCGGCCCGATACTCGCGGGCATTCACCTCGCGGCGCTGCTCGCGGTGATCGCCGGTGACGACACGCGGGCGATCTTCGGGTGGCTCACGGTCGGACTCGGCGTCTGGACGGTCGCGCTCGTCGTCGTCTCGACGGTCGGCTTCTCGCTGTTGGGGCTTCCCTGAGCCGTCACTCCTCGCGGACCAGCGCGACGCTCGCGAGCTGGTCGCCGCCGACGACGGTCGCCTCCTGCGTGAGCGCGTAGAGGATGCCATCGCGATCCGCCGCCGCCTCGTGGAGTGGTTCGTACGTCGTCGGATCGTACACCGTGCCGATCGAGGTTCCGGCGGTGATCTCCTGGCCCACGTCGAGCGAGGGCTCCGGATGAAACAGGCCGCCGTCGTCGGCGGTGACCTGCCCGAGGTGGTTGCGAGCGACGGTCTGCTCTCGATCGGGTACCTCGCCGGGGAGCATCCCGAGATACCGACAGACGTCGAGCAGGCCGTCGACGCCGATCTCGACGGCGTCCTCGAGGATGTGTTTGTTGTGAGATAACTCGGGTGTGATCGACGGAATCCCCTCCTGGGCGGCAGCGACGCGGAGCTTCCCCCCGAACCCGCGTCGGTGCCACTCGTCGGAGGCGTCGTCATCGGCCTCTTCGGAGAGCAACAGGTCGGTCCCGAAGGCTTCGGCGAGGTTTCGGGCCGCCTCGTCACCCTCTCGATAGACGACGTGCGGGAGCATGTCGGGGCTGCCCGTGTGGAGGTCCACGATCGCGTCGGCCGCCTCGATCTCCGCCCAGAGCGTGGCGGCCATCCGCTGGTGGAGGCTGCCGTCCGCGTTGCCCGGCCAGATTCGGTTCATGTTGGGGTTGACGCTGTCGAACTCCTCGGGCGTGATGTAGGAGACGAGATCGAAGGTGAGCGGGTTCGCGACGGGAACCGCGACAATGGTTCCCGATACGGACTCGAGTGGCAGTCGCTCGTGAAATCGCCTGAGGGCCTCCGTCCCGTTGATCTCGCGGCCGTGCTGGGCCGCCTGGACGTAGAGCGTCGGTCCGTCTCCACCGCCCTGGTATGTATGAACTGTCGTTGTGAGTTCCACACCGGAGGGGAGCCGGGCAAGCATTACGTCCTCGGCCGTGTGCGTTCCTGCGGTCATAGGTCGCCGTTCTACGTCCCGCGGTATGTAGCTGCGGCCGTCTGTCGTCACCCGAACATGACATCCGATCGGGTTCGCGACCGCTCGAGATTCCGCTCGGTCGCCGCGGCTCGAGACCACTAGCGTTTTCTGTCGGCCCGCCGTCCCCGAAGGTATGGGAGATGTTACTGCGACCCTCCACACTAACAAGGGAGACATCGATGTCGAACTGTACGACGAACGCGCACCGCGGACCGTCGACAACTTCGTCGGTCTCGCGACCGGCGGAAAGAGCTGGGAGGACCCCGAGACGGGCGAGGAGGTCGACGGCGAACCGCTGTACGACGACGTCGCGTTCCATCGCGTCATCGAGGACTTCATGATTCAGGGCGGCGACCCAACCGAAACCGGTCGCGGTGGTCCCGGCTACCAGTTCGACGATGAGTTCCACGACGACCTCCGCCACGACGACGCTGGCATCCTGAGCATGGCGAACTCCGGACCGGACACCAACGGCTCGCAGTTCTTCATCACGCTCGACGCCCAACCGCACCTCGACGACCGCCACTCCGTCTTCGGGAAGGTCACCGACGGGATGGACGTCGTCGAAGAGATCGGGAGCGTCAACACCGGCCGAAACGACGAACCCAAAGAGGACGTCGTCCTCGAGTCGGTCTCCGTCGACTACGAGTAATCGATTCCAAGCTCGAGCGGCGCTCGAGTGTATAGCCCCCGACGTCACCGAACGGAGTTTTTCGACGTCGCGACACCGTACGACGTTCCTGCGGGCGGGAGTGTTACCGTTCGAGCAGATGCATTCGTCAGTACGGTTGTGAATCGAACGACATTTTTATACTAATCTTCCGTAACACTGACTACGGTGACTCTCGATACCCTTGTGGAACGCTCGCTGTCGGTGCTAGGCTATCCGTCCGTGACACACGGGTTCGTTGACCGGTATCTCGATTCGACGGCTCTCGAAATCGCCCCCTCCGCTCGCATTGCGATGGGGTGTCTGCTTCGAGGCGCGATCGATCTCCGCCCGCATACGAGGCTGAGTCGGGGCTGCATCCTCGCCGGTGACGTGACGGTCGGAACCCGGACGAACCTCGAGCCGAACTGCGATCTCGTCGGAGCGGTCGAACTCGGTAAATACTGCGCTATCGCCCGTGAGACGACGTTCCAGCAGACGAACCACGAGACGACGAGACCGTCACAACAGATCCGCTTTTACGACGAGGTGCTCGACAGCGACCTTCCGCCGACGGGGAAGGGGCCGATCACGGTCGGTAACGACGTCTGGATCGGGACGAAGGTGACGGTCCTCTCCGGCGTGACGATCGGTGATGGTGCCATCGTCGGGGCCGGGTCGGTCGTCAGTTCCGACGTCGAGCCGTACGCTGTCGTCGCCGGAGTCCCGGCCGAACGGATCAAGTGGCGATTCCCCCGGGCGGTTCGTAAGAAGCTTCTGGAACTCGAGTGGTGGAACTGGGACGAGGAGACGATGCGCGCTCGTCGAGCGTTCTTCGAGCGCGATCTCCAGACCGTCGACGACGTCGCGGAGATAGCAGACCTCCTCGAGTGAACCTGTCGACGAAAAGCCGTGCTCGCGTGGTCACGCCCGAGGGAGCACAGTGCGACAGTCCCGAGTCGTACTGCGCGCCCGCGGACCGCCTCGAGTCGGGTTTGAAACCCGATATTGTTATTTTCCTACGAGACTCACGAGCGGTATCGCTCCATACCGACCGCTCCGTCGACGAACGCTGCTCGCTGGAACCGCCTCGAGTCTCGGCCTCGCACTCGCCGGTTGCGTGAATCCCGCTGATGACGACGTGGGACGCAACTCGGACGCGACCGACGGCGGATCGACTGCGGACTCGAGCCCCGACGACGTGCTGACGGCGACACTACACACGAGCATGGGCGAGATCGATGTCGAACTATACGCCGACCGCGTCCCGCGAACCGTCGAGAACTTCGTCGGTCTCGCGACCGGCGAACGGCCCTGGATCGATCCCGTAACGGGTGCGGAAGTCGACGGCGAACCGCTGTACGACGACATCGTGTTCCACCGCGTCATCGAGGACTTCATGATCCAGACCGGCGATCCGCTCGGCACCGGCCGCGGCGGTCCGGGCTACCAGTTCGACGACGAGTTCCACGAGGATCTGCGCCACGACGGCGCTGGCATCCTGAGTATGGCCAACTCCGGGTCGGACACCAACGGTTCGCAGTTCTTCATCACCCTCGACGCCCAGCCCCACCTCGACGGCAGACACGCCGTCTTCGGCAAGGTGACTGCGGGGATGGCTGTCGCCGAGGAGATCGGCGGCGTCGACACCGACGCGAACGACCGGCCGCGGGAGGATGTCGTGCTCGAGTCGGTCTCCGTCGGCAACGAATAACAACAGCCGGGAGCCGGATCCGTTGTTCAGAACACTCTCGCGAAACTCGGAGTGCGTACAGGCCAAGAACGCACCGTTCAGTACAGGGCAAGGCATTACCGCTGCGGTTGAGCCAAAGCTGCAGCACCCGCGAGCGACCATCGGGAGCGAGCGGCCTTTTTAGCGTAGACTTTTGGAGTTGAGCGGGACCGGCGGTCCCGCTAACCGTGCGAACGGACGCAAAGCGTCCGTGAGCAGAGAGCGGTGAGCGAGCCACACGAGCGAACCCGACGAGAAAAAGGTACTTCTGCAGACGTACTCACCGAATCGGAGGGCTCGGTTTCACACTCCTGTCCAAACGATACCAATCGCACCACCAACCGCTGATGCCGTGAATCCGCGGTGTCTCGAGTTCGAGAGCCCGTTGCACGTTCCGAACGCTGTCGCCCCAGCGGTAGATATAGTATTAACTGAAACGATTCACACACTGATCGCCGACACAGCTGGTGGTCAGGCGTGCAATGGCGTGCAGTGGCTACTATAACTACAGCTCGAACTCGAGGACGTCACCTTCCTCGACGTCGCGCTTGGCAGTCCACTCGTAGACGACTTCCAGTACGTACTGTCCGCGGCCGGCATAGGTCTGGTCCCTGCCGTCCTCGTCCGGTCCGGGCTCCGGCGCGTGGTGAATATCCGTGATCACGCCTTCGTCGTCGGCGAAGACGATGTCGATCCCGAACGACATCTCCCGCATGAAGAACTCTCGGTCCTCGACCGTCTCGTAGACGAACAGCATGCCGCGGTCCGCTGGTAACGCCTCGGTGTCGCTCAGTCCGAGCTGTTGCAGTTCCGGTGCGTCGGCGATCGCCGCCGTCACTTCGCCCAGTTCCTCGCCGTCGGCGTCCGTCACCGCTACCTCGGTGGTCTCGTACTCCGCGTGGACCTCGGACGAGGAGTCGTCCGTATCGTCGTCGCTCGAGTCTGAATTCTCCGCCGTCTCTTCGAGTTCGTCTCCGTCATCATCGGCCCCCTCGTCGTCGCCGGTATCGTCGGCACAGCCCGCGATTACGAGCGTACCGAGGCTCGTGGCGGCTCCTGTCAAAACGGTCCGTCGGTCCACGGTCGACGGTTGTCGCGAAGTCATTTCGATACGCAACCGACCACAAAGGCGCTGATAAGTGTTTGTCGACCGGTTCGTGAATATATGTCCGCAGACCAGGTTCGGATCAGCCATCGTGCGGGCCGATCGGCTGCATGTCCCGAAGTTGGAGCCGTTTGCGACAGACCGCCGTCACCTGAAGGTTCCGAGCGGCGTATTCGAACGGAGACCGACAGCCGTCGGTGGGAAACGCAGTGCGTACGTTTAGGGGTCGGGCACGCGTTAGCGTCGGTGTGAACTGGACAGTTGACGACGTTCCCGATCAGGACGGCCGAACGATCGTCATCACGGGAGCCAACAGCGGGATCGGTCTCGAGGCAACCCGCGAACTCGCCCGACACGGGGCGAACGTGATCATGGCCTGTCGAAACACCGAGCGTGGCGAGGACGCCGCAGCGGACGTCCGTGCGGGCGTTCCCGACGCCGACCTCCGCGTCGAGGTCTGTGATCTAGCGAGCCTCGAGTCGATCCGCGCGTTCGCCGATCGGCTCGAGGACGAACCGATCGACGTCCTGATCAACAATGCCGGGACGATGGCGATTCCGTGGTCGGAGACCGAGGATGGCTTCGAGACCCAGTTCGGCGTCAACCACCTCGGTCACTTCGCGCTCACGGGACTGGTGCTCGAGGGACTGCATACGGCCCCCGAATCGGAACCCGCGCGGGTCGTGACGGTCTCGAGCGGCCTCCACGAGCGCGGCGAGATCGACTTCGACGATCTCCAGGGCGAACAGGCGTACGACAAGTGGGACGCCTACGGCCAGTCGAAGCTCGCCAACCTGCTGTTCGCGTACGAACTCGAGCGTCGGTTCCTCACGGCCGGGCTGTCCGCCAAGAGTCTCGCGGTCCATCCCGGCTACGCGGACACGCAGTTACAGTTCCGCGGAATCGAGGGCCGTGGCTCCCGAATCCGGTTGCTGGGCAGACAGCTTATGAACGCCGTGTTAGCCCAGCCGGCCGAGAAGGGCGCGCTCCCGACGCTGTACGCGGCGACCGCGCCGGATGCGGAGGGCGGCGCGTACTACGGCCCCGGCGGACTGCTGGACATGCGCGGCACTCCCGAACGACAGGCCTCCTCGGACCGGTCGTACGACCGCGGGACGGCCCGTCGGCTGTGGGAGGTTTCGAGCGAACTGACCGGTGTGACGTACGATCTCCCCGAGCCAAAAGCTCCGTCGTCGTGAGCCGCTGACTCGAGACCGCTCGATGTAGTGTTCGCTCGGGCCCCGTCTCGCGTCGACCGTAACGCGAAAGGCGACGCAGCCGAACTGTCGAGTAATGAGCGACGACGACGGTATCCAGCGCGCGAGCGACATCGGCTCGTCGGACGCGCCACCGATCGAGGAGAAGCCCTACAAGATCATCTTCGAGGCCAACAAGTGCTTCGGCGCGGGCAAGTGCGCCGAGGTCAGCAGCAACTGGGAGATGTCCATCAAGTCCGGCATCGCCCAGCCGAACACGTACTTCTTCGACGAAGAGGATCTCGAGCACAACGTCCGCGCGGCGGAGGTCTGCCCGGCGAAGAAAGACGACGGCTGCATTCACGTCGTCGACCGCCGCACCGACGAGGAGATTGCGCCGGACCCCCACGGCGACGGGACGTTGAGCGTCGACTGGTAGGGCTCGCCTTCGGGTACCAACAGAGATGGGATCTCAACCGCGATCCGGTCGCTCGAGGGAATCGTGAAACTCGTTCGCGAAAGATAACTCGAAGCAACACCGAAACGCACATCCCACCACACGGTCAACGGTCGAGTGCCTTCTGTGCGAGGGTAGCCAAGCAGGCCAACGGCGGTGGGCTTAAGACCCGCTCCTGTAGAGGTCCGAGGGTTCAAATCCCTTCCCTCGCATGTCACCGCGAACACTCGTGAGCGGTGACTGCGAGCAGAGGGATTCGAATCAGGGAGTGGAGCGAGGCGAAACGACCGTGGTTCGAATCCCTTCCCTCGTTCACTTACACTCGTCGTGTCGAGTCGCTCATCCAACGCTGCGTTTCCGTCACCTACGACTCCGACCTCGAGTCCACGCCAATCCCCCTCGCAGCCGTCGCCTTGAACGATGCCGTGATCGATCGGCCGGTCTCGAGCCCCAGTCGCTCCGCGCTGGCTCGAGTGACGAGCGCCTGAAGTGTCGTCTCGTCCGCGAGTCGAACCGTCACCCGATCGATCGCGTCTCCCGGTTCGACCTCGACGACGGTCCCCGAAAACCGATTTCGAAGGCTGGTATCGTCGCCTCGAGGGGTCTCGGTGGGATCGGTCAGCACGACGGCGTCCGAGCGGACGCTGACCTGCACTTCGCCCGCGTCCTCGGGAACCAGCGCCAGTATCGAGCCGACGGCCGTCTCGACGGTCGCGAGTTCGCCCGTTCGGTCCCGGACGGTGCCCGAGATAACGGACTCCGTCACCCGGGCGACGCCGTCGAGTTCGGCGGCGTGTCGGTCAAACCGCTGGCAGAGGTCGCAAGCGGTGTCCGTCAGTTCGGTGCCGCCGCCGCCGCGGCCGCCGCGTTGCCGTTCGGTGAGTGGCCCGACGGCGTCTTCGATCTCGACGATCCGATTCTGCAGACGCGCGTACGACCGGCCCAGTTCGTCGGCCGCGCTGTGCATCGAGCCGTGGTCGTCGATCGCCTCGAGCATCTCGATATCGCGGCGGTCGATCGTCACGCCGTCGACCGCCAGCGTCGTGGTGTAGCCCTTTTCGATCGTCATCAGTAGATCAGCTCCCCGTCGATGAACTGTTGTGTTCGTTCGTCGGTCGGCTCCTCGAACACCGTTTCGGTTGGCCCGACCTCGATAATCTCGTCTTCGAGAAGCACCGCGACCCGATCCGCGATCCGTTCGGCCTGGTGCATGTCGTGGGTGGCGATCGCGACGCCGATGCCGCGGTCCCGCGCGTTGCGGATCGCCTCCTCGAGGACGGCCGTGTTTCGCGGGTCGAGATCCGACGTCGGCTCGTCGAGGAGGAGCGCGTCGGGTTCGTACGCGAGCGCCCGAGCGAACGCGACGCGTTGAGCTTCGCCGCCCGAGAGCGACGACGCGTCCTGATCGGCCTTGTCGGCCAATCCGACGGCGTCGAGCGCGTCGATCACTTCGATGGTGCCGTTTTCGGCCCCGACGAGACTCGCGAGTTCGTGTCGAATGCGGTCCGTCCACGACTGTCTGACCCGGAGCCCGTACTCGGCGTTACGAACGACGCTCGCGTCGAACAGGCTGGCCTCCTGGAAGACCATCCCGATCCGACGACGGTACTCGAGGCGCTCGCGGTCGCCGACCGCCCAGACGTCGGTTCCGTCGTACTCGATCGAGCCGTCGTCGGGCGCGTCGAACAGCGCGAGCAGCCGCAGCAGCGTCGACTTCCCGACGCCGGAGGGCCCGATGATGGCGACGACCTCACCGGGCGAGATCGACAGCGAGACAGCCTCGAAGACGGTTTCGTCGCCGTAGGCGTGATAAACGTCCGTCGCGCGTAGCGTCATCGGTACCGCCCTCCCCCGTCGTTTCCGAGCCGAACGACAATCGCGTTGACGGCCAGGACGAGGACGAGCAGGATCGCGCCGAGGAGCATCGCGGTCTCGAACCGGCCCTGTCGGGCCTCGAGCTGGATGGCCGTCGTGAGCGTCCGAGTGACCGACGTCCCGTCCGAACGGGCGATGTTACCGCCGACGATGAGAACGGAACCGACTTCGCTGATCGCGCGGCCAAAGCCCGCCAGCACGGCCGTCGCAATCCCGTAGCGCGCTTCTTTGATCGTGACGAACGCGACGTCCGTCCGCGTCCCGCCCATCGCGTACGCCGCGTCTCGAACGTTCTGCTCGACGCTGCTGACGGCGGCGAGACTGACGCCAGCGATGACGGGCGCTGCAAGCACGAACTGCGACATGATCATCGCTTCGGGGGTGAAAACGAGGTCGAACGAGCCGAGTGGCCCCTGATTCGAGACGGCAAAGAGGACGACGAGACCGACGACGACGCTGGGAAAGCCCATCCCGGTGTTGATAAGCGACGTGAGCAGCGTCTTCCCGCGAAACTCTGTGAAGCCGATGAGGAGGGCGACCGGGAGGCTGAACAGCGTGCTCAGCGCAACGGCAACGAGGCTGACGTACAGCGAGACCGCGATGATGCTTCGGATGTAGTGCCACTCGAAGGGAAAGTCGACGACCAGCGGCGCGACCGGGGTGAGTTCGAGTACCATCCAGAATCAGTCTCAGTCGTCGCCCGCGCCGTCCCAGCCCTCGGGGACGTACTGCTGGAAGTTCGGTTCCTCGGAGACGGCCTCCGGAAAGAACAGCTGTTCGCCCTCGACCGCGTACTCCTCGATCCGTTCGCGGCTCTCGAGTCCCGTGAGATACCCAATGTACGCCATCGCGAGGTCGTAGTTCACGGTGTCGTGGACGGCCGGATTGACGGCGACGATGCCGTACGGATTCGCGAGCAGGTCCGGCCCGTCTTCGATCGGGCCCTCGACGTGGATCTCGAGGCCGATATCCGACCGCATCGAGAGATACGTGCCGCGGTCGGCGAGCGTGTAGCCGCCACCCTGATTCGTCTGGGTGAGTATCTCGCCCATGCCGCCGCCCCCGTCCAGATACCACTCGCCGAATTCGCCGTCGCCGACGCCGGCGGCGTCCCAGATCTCGAGTTCTTTCGCGTGCGTTCCCGAGTTGTCCCCCCGTGAGACGAACGTCGACTCCGCGTCGGCGATCTCGGCGAACGCCGTTTCGACATCCGCGCTCCCCGAAATCCCCGCCGGATCGTCGGCGTCGCCGGCGACCACGAAGTCGTTGAACATGAGGTCTCGGCGATTGATGCCATAACCCGATTCCAGAAACTCGTCCTCGAGCGAGCGGGCGTGGACCATCACGACGTCCGAGTCGCCGCTGCGGGCAGTCTCGAGTGCGGCTCCAGTCCCCTGCCCGATCGCCTCGACGGTGACGCCGTATCGGTCCTCGAACGGCGCGTTGAGTTCGTCGAGCAGCCCCGTATCGTAGGTGCTCGTCGTTGTCGTGAGCCGGAGCGTTTCGCCGGTGATCCCCCCGTCTTCCCGACTCCTAAACGCCGTACAACCGGCGATCCCGGCAACCGCCGCGGAGCCGACCGCTGCGACGAACTGCCGGCGTTGTATCGACATGGATACTACGACAGATGCTGACGACTAATAGCTTTGGATGATGAAGTAACTGAATCTGGTTATGAGTCTCACTGAGGATTACTAACTCGTATGAGATGGAAGTATGCGTAACCGAAATTGGGCACATTCACAGTCACCAACGATGTTGGTCCTGAGAGATCGACCGGCCGACCGGCATCGCCCCGGAGCCTGCAGGTACAACTGATTCCCTACCCCCGCCGGTAGAACAGTCGGTACTCCGATGTCCAATCCGGATCGATCGCAGTCACAGATTGCCGACAATCGGCTAGCGATCGCCGTCGTCGTCGGCTCGCTGCTCGTCGCAGCGTTCGCTATCCTGATCGTCCGGGCGGGACTGATCGACGCGCTCCTCCCGGCTCACGGCCCGCCAGCCGACGCGGCGCCGCTGTACTTGCTGGCGCTCGTCGCGGCGGTCGCGCTCGCGGCCTGGAGTTGGAACCGGTTTCTCTCCTGGTTCCAGTAATGAAATCCGCGACCGCCGTCAGAACGGGTACTCTCGAGACTCGCGCTGGACCGAGATCCACTTCGTCGTCGTCAACTCCTCTATGATCGACTCGCCGTTGTACCGGCCCAGTCCGGACTGTTTCATCCCGCCGAAGGGAACGTGGGGCTCGTCGTTGACCGGCTGATCGTTGATGTGGATCATGCCCGTCTCGATGCCGTCGGCGATCGATCGGGCCTGGGCGAGGTCCTCGCTGTGGACCGACCCCGAGAGGCCGTGGATCGTGTCGTTGGCCAGTTCGATCGCCTCCTCGTCGCTCGAGTACGGGATCACCGGCGCGACCGGGCCGAAGTGTTCGTTACACGCCGCGGCCATGTCGTTGTCCGCGTCGGAGAGGACCGTCGGCTGGACGACCAGCCCGTCGTGATCGCCGCCAGTCTCGAGGGTCGCGCCTTCATCGACTGAGGTCTCGACGTACTCGAGGATCTGATCGCGCTGGCTCTCGTCGATGATCGGTCCGACGACCGTCTCATCGTCGGTCGGATCGCCGGTCGGGAGGTTCGCCGCGCGGTCTGTGAGCATCCCCACGTAGTCGTCGTAGACATCCTCGTGGACGAGGTGGCGGTTGATCGAGATACAGATCTGGCCCTGGTGGAGGAACGAACCGAATGTTCCGCCGTCGACCGCGCGCTCGAGGTCAGCGTTCTCGGTGACGACGTGGACGTTGTTCCCGCCGAGTTCGAGCGCGGGAAGCGCGCAGTTGCCGGCCGCGTTCGCGGCGACTCGCTGGCCGATCTCGGTCGACCCCGTGAAGGCGAGCACCCGCGGGATCTCGTGGTCTGAGATCGCGTCCCCGATCTCGGAGCCGCTGCCGGTGACGACGTTGAGGACGCCCTCCGGCACCCCGGCTTCCTCGAAGATCCGCGCGAGGAGCAAGCCGCCGGTGATCGGGGTGTTCGAGGCCGGTTTGAGCACGACCGCGTTCCCGGTCGCGATGGCCGGCGCGACCGCCCGCATCGAGAGATGCAGCGGGAAGTTCCACGGCGAGATGACGCCGACGACGCCGGCCGGTTGGCGCTCGACGACGTTCTCCTTCCCGGGAATGGTCGACTCCATCTGTTGGCCGTCCATCCGGAACGGGTAGCTCGCCGCCTGCTGCATCATCCCCGTCGCCGTCTGCAGTTCCGCCCCGGACTTGACCCGCGTACTGCCGGACTCGAGGGCCAGCAGTTCGACGATGGCCTCGCGATTGTCGCGGACGAACTCGGTCGCCGCGGTGATCACCTCCGCTCGTGCCTGCGGCGGTTGCTGGGCCCACTCTTTCTGGGCCTCGTTCGCCGCCTCGTAGGCCCGGTCGACATCGTCTTCTGTCCCGGCCGGAACGGTCGCGATCTCCTCGCGCGTGTAGGGGTTCTCGACCGCGAGCGTATCCCGATCGTCGGGTTCGATCCAGTCGCCGGCGAGATACTGGGCGTTCCAGCCCGATTCGGGCGGTAGTGGGAGCTCCATCATACGGAAATCTATCAGTCGAACGTCTAAAAGTGAGACACACGCAGATGCAACGGGCTGTTATCCCCACGTCCGGCCTCGAGCACGATGGCCGGTTACTCGCCGGTCCGAAACGACAGATCCAGCGACGGCGCGGAGTGGGTCAACGACCCCATCGAAATCACGTCGACACCCGTCGCGGCGTAGTCGTCGACGGTCTCGAGCGTGATCCCACCACTAGCCTCGGCCAGCACGCCGTCGTACTCCGCAAGCAGGTCGACGGCATCCCCGGTCTCGGCGGGCGTCATGTTGTCGAGCAGGATGATATCCGCACCGGCTGCGGCCGCCCGCGGCGCGTCCGCGACGGACTCGACCTCGACGTCGAGTTGGGTCGCGAACGAGGTCCGTTCTTGAAAGTGGGATATCGCGCCCTCGAGGCCCATCTCGGCGATGTGGTTGTCCTTTACCATCACCATGTGAGAGAGATCGAGTCGGTGGGTATCCCCGCCGCCCGCGACGACGGCGCGTTTCTCGAGCCCCCGAAGTCCGGGCGTCGTCTTGCGGGTCGCGGCGATCCGAACGTCGTCGGATTCGGTCCGAGCACGATCGACGACCCGCCGGGTTCGCGTCGCGATTCCCGACGCGTGGCCCGCAAGGTTTACTGCGACGCGTTCGCCCCGCAACACCTCGCGTGCGGGCCCCTCGACGCGGAGGAGTTCGGCCCCTGATTCGGCGTGGGTGCCGTCCTCGAGCGTCTCGAGCACGTCGACGCCGAGGTAGTCGAAGACGGCCGTCGCGGCCTCGAAACCGGCGACGACGCCGGACTCCTTCGCGACGAGGCGCCCCGTGGTTTCGCCCGGAACCTGGTTCGTCACGTCGTGGTGGCCGACGTCTTCGCGGAGCCAGCGTTCGACCTGTGCGTTGGTGATCATTGTGGTTCAGTCGTCCGCCGGCTGTTCGGGTTCGCCGGGCGTCTCGTTCGCGTCGTTCACGACGTAGTGACAGCCCGTCGATTCCGTATTCTCGCTCGCCGCTCGAGCGATCAGTAGGGCTGTCACGCTCGCGTTCCGGAGTTCGTACAGGTCCCGCGCCGTCCGGGTTCGGATGTAGGCGTCGACCTCGCCCTTGAGTCGCCGGAGGACGGCGCTCGCACGGGCGATCTCCTCGGGATCGCGCTCGAGGCCCAGATACTCGTCCATCGTCCGCTTCAGGCGGATCGACTTCTCGGCGGCGAAGCGCTCTGGAAGGTCGGGATCGCTGTCGCGGAGGTCGGGTGCCTCGACGGTTTCGGGGTCCGCGTCCAGACCCGCAGCGTCTTCCCCTGCGCGGAGCCCCCAGACCAGCCCCTCGAGCAAACTGGTGCTCGCCAGCCGGTTCGCACCGTGGACGCCGGTTCGGGCACACTCGCCGACGGCATACAGTCGGTCGAGGTTCGTCCGTCCGCGGCCGTCGACGTCGATACCGCCACACAGGAAGTGCTCGCAAGGTTCGACAGGAATCTCAGCGCCCTCGATGCCGCGGTCGCGACACTTCTGTGCGATGGCAGGGTACTCCTCGGCGAACTCGCCTTCGAGCGTGCTCACGTCTAAGACGACTTCACCCGTCTCCGCCCGCTCGGTCTCGACGGCGCGGGCGACGACGTCTCGCGGCGCGAGTTCGGCATCGCGGTGGTAGTCGTCCATGAACCGCTCGCCGTCCCCGTTCCGCAGTACTGCACCCTCGCCACGCAACGCTTCGGAAAGCAGAAACGGGTCGTCACCGTCGTAGGCCGTCGGATGGAACTGCACGTACTCGAGGTCCGCGACATCCGCCCCAGCGAGGGCGGCCATCGCGATCCCGTCGCCCGTCGCGTCGTCGGGGTTCGTCGAGCGCGTGTAGAGCGCGCCGATGCCGCCGGTTGCGAGGATCGTCGTCCCGGCGAAGATCGGATACCCCGTCGGATCTTCGTCACTCAAAACACCGTGGACTCGTCCTTCGTGCGTAATCAACTCGAGCGCGGCGGTATCCTGCCGAACCTCGATACGGTCGTGGTCGGCGACGTGGTTCAGGAACGGCCGCAAGATGTGGGTCCCCGTCGCAGCGTCGACGTGAAGAATGCGATAGTTCGAGTGTGCGGCCTCCCGCGTGTAGTCGAACTCGCCGTCGCTCGTCTCGTCGAACTCGATCTCGAGCGTCTCGAGCAGCACGTCCTCGACGGCGTCGTCAGCGTTCTCGACGAGCACGTCGACCGCGTCGGGATCGGCGGTACCATCGCTGGCTGCGATAATATCTGCTTTGAGGCTCTCCGGATCGCCTCGAGTCGTCGAGATGCCGCCCTGGGCCCAGTCGGTGCTGGCGTCGTCTGGTTTCGTGGCTTTCGTCAGGAGGAGGACGTCGCTCCCCTCGCGGGCAGCCTGCAGCGCGGCCGCACAGCCGGCGATGCCGCTGCCGACGACGAGCACGTCCGCAATTTCGTGGTCGTGGTTGTGAGTTTCGGTCATCGTAGATCAGATCTCGAGCATCCGATCGAGTGCGACGCCCGCGAGTTCTTTCTCCTCGGGGGCGACCTCGATGACGTTGCGTTCGCGACCTTCGACGAGTTCCTCTAACACCCACGTCAGATAGTTCGGGTCGATCTGACGCATCGCATTGCAGTCCATGCAGGCGTCACCACAGAGCGGGAGGACGTTCACCTCGGGGTGCCACCGTTGCAAGTGATTCGTCAGGTGGATTTCGGTGCCGATGGCCCACGTGTCGCCGGGGTCGGCGTTTTCGACGGTCTCGCAGATCGTCGCCGTCGAACCCGCTTTATCGGCAACCTCGACGACCTCTCGACGGCACTCGGGGTGGACGATGACCTTCGCATCGTCGTGTTCGGCACGCACCTGCTCGATGTGATCGACGCGGAACCGCTCGTGGACCTGGCAGTAGCCGTCCCAGAGGATGATGTCGCTCTCGGCGACTTCTTCGGCGTCTTTCCCCTCGGGATCCCACGGATCCCACTCCGCAATTCGGTCTTCCATCCCCATCCGGTGAGCCGTGTTCTCCCCGAGGTGTTTGTCGGGGAGGAAGAGGACTTTGTCACCCTTCTCGAAGGCGTACTCGAACGCTTTGTGCGCGTTCGAGGAGGTACAGACGAGTCCGCCCTGGCTCGCACAGAACGCCTTCAGGTCCGCGTAGGAGTTCATATACGTGATCGGGATGATGTTCGCGTCGGGCGCGGCCGCCGTGATTTCGGCCCACGCGCTGTCGACCTGGAGCGCCTCAGCCATCCCGGCCATCGGGCAGGAGGCCTCCATGCTCGGCAGGATGACGGTCTGCTCGTCGTCGGTGATGATGTCCGCGCTCTCGGCCATGAACGTGACGCCGCCGAAGATCACGTACTCGGCGTCCGCCTCGGCGGCCTCCTTCGAGAGCTGATAGGAGTCACCGATAAAATCGGCGTGCTCGACGATTTCGCGTCGCTGGTAGTTGTGCCCGAGGATGACGACGTCGTCGCCGAGTTCGGAGAGCGCCGCCTCGATGCGTTCGGTCCGTTCGTCCTCCTCGAGGTCCCGGTAGCGGGGCGGCAACTGCTCGAGGTTGTCGTATTTGAACAGACTCAGATCGGTCTCCAGCTCTGCCGTTTCCATTTTGACCATATTACGTCACCTGTGGTTGACTACACATCACAGCCCGCTATTGAATAACTTTTTCCTTCGATACGCATTCATGGCGGAATACTACCGGCTGATACAGCTATTGAAAACTCGAGGTCAGTTTTTCAACGTTGCGAACAGGATCGCGGAGACAGCTCCAGTCGAGCCGCCGCCGATGACTTTTCTCTCGGGCCCATAGAGTACGTATGGCACTCGAGGACGCCTTCGCGAACTTCACACGGAGAGACTGGGATCAGGAGTCACCCGACGGAACGGTTCGCCTCGCCGTGATCGGCGTCGGCGATTTCGCGCGGAATCGCGCACTCCCTGGCATCGCTGACGGGAGCTACTGCGAGACGACGATGCTCGTCACCGGCTCGCCCGACCGAACGCGGACCGTCGCAGAGTCGTTCGACGTCCCGCACGTCGTCGACTACGACGCGTTTCTGGCCGGCGACCACGCGGAGACGTACGACGCTGTCTACGTCGCGACGCCGAACGCAACCCACGGCAGGTACGCTACCGTGGCCGCGGACCACGGGAAACACGTCATCTGTGAGAAACCCCTCGAGACGAGCCTCGAGCGCGCTCGAGAGGTCGTCGACGCCTGTGCCGACGCCGGCGTAACGCTGATGACTGCGTATCGCCTCCAGACCGAGCCGACGGTCCGTCGCATGCGGGAACTCGTCGACGACGGCGTCGTCGGCGACGTTGTGCAGGTCCACGGCGGCTTCTCGCACCCGCTTGTAGCGCACGCGGGTCCCGACACCTGGCGGCTCGATCCCGACCTCGCGGGCGGCGGCGCGCTGGTCGACCTCGGTATTTACCCCCTCAACACCACTCGGTTCGTCCTCGAGTGCGATCCCGAGGGCGTGTACGCGACGACGCACTCGAGCGGCGAGCCGTTCGATGCCGTCGACGAACACGTCGCCTTCCAACTCGAGTTCGATACCGGCACGACGGCTTCCTGTACGGCGAGTTTCGACGCCCACGCCAGCAGCCGGCTCGAGCTGGTCGGCACCGAGGGAAAAATCCACATCGAATCGCCGTTCGGCGGCGTCGTCCCACAGGAGATGGTCGTCGAGAGCGGCGACGTGCGCATGGAGTATACGGGACCGCCAGTGGACGAGGTCTGCGAGGAGTTCGACTACTTTGGCTACTGCGTACTGACAGATACCGCACCCGAACCCGACGGTGCGGACGGACTTGCCGATCTGCGAACGGTCGAGGCCGCCTACGAATCGGCAGAGACGGGATGTCGGGTGGAACTCGAGTGAGAATGTGAGTCTCGAAAAAACAGTGATTCGTCTCCGGTCACTCTGACTGCTCCGGCTGCTCCCACGGCTTTCCCTCGGTGTCGACGAATTCGAACAGTTCATCGAATTCGTCGGGGAACTGCTGTTCGACGTTCGCGATTCCGTCGCCGGGAACGGTCTCGTTCAACAGCGCGACGACCGCCTTGATGCGGAACACCGCGTCGGACTCGTCGACGTCCGACGGGCGGCCGTAGTTCGTCTCGAGGTCGAGGTCTGCGTGCCGGCCTCGATACGGTGCTGTACCTCGCCGACGAAGTCCGTGTAGCTCGTCTTGTCAGTCTCGCTCATCTGGAATCCGAGGCTGGTCCCTCACTCCCCCTCTCGAGCGGTCGGTCGAAAAACGTCGTACCGGGATTTGCAGGGGCGTGGGAGACTGCTCGAGTCGAAACGGCTCACCGCTACTCGTGCCCGTCAAAAACGATCTCGCCGTCGACCACCGTCGTCGCCACGTCGATCTCGTCGATCCGTTCGGAGTGATCCCACGGGGACGCCTCGAGCACCACCAGATCCGCCCGCTTGCCGACCTCGAGCGTCCCGAGTCGGTCCTCGTCGAACCCGGCGTAGGCCGCGCCTCGGGTGTACGCACGAAGCGCCTCGGTGACCGACAGCCGCTGGGCCTCGGTGCCCGCGTTCACCGCGTACTGGATCCCGAGTAGTGGATCGAGGGGCATGCAGTCGGAGCCGAAGGCGAGGGGGACGTCCGCCTCGAGCACCCGCCGAAGCCGATTCGTTCGGTTTCGACGCTCCCGGCCGAGTCGCTGATCGTAGAGGCCGCCCTCGTCGGCCCAGCGGTGGAAGTTCGGCTGCATCGAGGCCACGATTCCGGCCTCGGCCATCCGCTCGAGGTGGTCGTCCGTCACCAGTTCCGCGTGTTCGATCCGGTGGCGTGCGGTGGCCGCGTTGGGTGTCTCCTCGAGGAGCGACAGCGTCTCCTCGATCGCTTCGTCGCCGATCGCGTGAACGCAGATCTGAAACGCTTCGTCGCTGGCTCGCTCGGTTACAGATGCGAGTTCGTCGGGGTCGACGACCCACTGCCCGCGCGCGTCTTCGGACGCCTCTTCGGCCGTCTCGGCGTCCGCGTACGGCTCCCGGACCCGCGCCGTTCGGCTCCCGAAGCTTCCATCAGAGAAGGACTTGATCGCGCCCGTCCGCACCCGGTCGCTGCCGGCGTTCGTCGGGAGTCCGACGTCGACGAGCGACTCGAGATGGTCGCTCCAGTAGTCGATCCGGACTCGTAGCGGAAGTGCGTCGTCGGCCGCCAGTTCGCGGTAGACCTGCGGGGCCCTCGAGCCGCGAACTTTGTCGTGGACGCCGGTAACGCCGAGTTCGACCGCGCGTTCCATCGCCGCGGTGAGCACCTCGCGCATCTCCTCGCGGCCCGCCGTCAACGCCGACCTGACGGCTTCGGCCGCGTCTTCGACGGCGACGCCCGTCGGCTCTCCGTCTGCATACCGGAGATCGTCGTCGGGCAGGTCGTCCGCGAACGCCTCGAGCGCGGCCGTATTCAGCGATACCGTGTGGAGATCGACGCGCAGCGCGACGACGGGGCGCTCCTCGCTGACTCGATCGAGTTCCTCGCGCGTGAGCGGCTTCGTCCGCGAGCCGTCCCACGAACTTTCGTCGTAGCCGAAGCCGAGGACGTGCTCGCGGCCGGGGTCCGCCTCGGCCTGTCGTCTCAGGAGATCGACGCACGATTCGGCGCTGTCGGCGCTCGAGAGATCCGCGTGGACCAGATGCTGGCCCAATTGCTCCATGTGCGTGTGGGCGTCGATAAAGCCGGGGAGAACGACCCGGCCCTCGCAGTCGAGCACGTCGGTCTCGACGCCCTCGAGAAACGCCAGTTCGTCGGCGTCGCCGAGACGGACGATATCACCGTCGCGGACGGCGACGGCCTCGTGGACGGTGTCGGGGTCGGTAAGAGTGTGAACCTCCGCGTTGGTGACGATGAGGTCGGCAGCCGCTGTCATCTTGCGGTAGCGAGGAAACCGCGTGCTTTAGCACGGGGAGGAATCGCGTTCGTTCGTGTCTCGACTCGCCCTAGAGCGGCCCCTCGGTGTCCAACGACTTCGCGCCTTGGAGTAAGACCCCTTTCCAGGTGAGGCCATGTGCGTCTTTGATTTCGCTCAGCCGGTCGTACTCGTCTTGATCCACTTCGATGTTTAGGTTGGGCATCTATATGCATGGTTAGCTTTTCATTAATTTTAACTATTACTCTCCCGTACTCGTAGTTGTGACGACGACCGCCACGAAAACGCTCGAAGCCACGCTTGCTCCGCCCACGAAAGGTAAGGAGCAACGCCTTGAGCGAACCGTGGCGACCTACCGTCGTGCCCTCTCGGAGGCCTTCGAGAGTGACGCGGATACGCAGACGGCAGTCAACGATATCGTCACGCCGTACACGCTCACGTCTTACGCCAAGGACGCGCTCAAGAACTACGTCCCGAAGCTTCGAGATACCTACAACGCGTCGGAGATCAAGGACGACCACCCGGTTCGATTCACGAACCGTGGCTTCCGAATCGATCACTCTGACGATCGAACGTACGAGTTCTGCTGGCGCGTTCCACAGGCCGGGCGTGGTAATGCGTTCTGGATTCCGCTTCGGATCAATCCCGAACAGGAATCGCTCTGGTTCGACCTGTTCGACGAGAGTGCAACAGTCGGTGAGTTCCGACTGCAACAGCACCGCACGAACTGGGTGTTGAACGTCACTGTCGAGTACAATGTAGCCGAACCAGAGATCCCAGACGACCCGACTCGAATTGGTTTCGATATCGGCGAGTCCAAGCTTCTGACCGGCTGTGCCCGTCAGAATGACACTCCGACACAACCGTACATCTATGACGGCGGTCGTGCTCGAGCACTCCGAAAGGAGATGTACACGACGCTGAAGCGTCTGCAAGAGCGTGACGCCGCCGAGTGGCGCGTCGATGAGCGATTCGACCACTACCAGAACGCCCTGACGGATATCGTCGAAAAGGCGTCTCACGAGGCCGTCGAGTACGCCGAGTCGTTTGATAACCCAGTGATCGTGCTCGAAGACTTGTCGTACATCCGTGGGAACTTGGACTACGGGAAGTACATGAACCGACGCTTGCACGCGTGGACGTTCGCCCGATTCACCGACCGCATCGAGGACAAGGCCCTCGACGCCGGCATCCCGGTCGAATTCGTGAACCCGCGCTACACGAGTCAAACGTGCCACGCTTGCGGGCACATTGGTTCTCGTGGGTCTCAGGCGGAGTTCAAGTGTACGAACAGCAAGTGTTGGATTACGGAGTACCAAGCAGATATCAACGCGGCGGCGAACATCGCTGGTCGCGTTGATCCGTGGGGAGAGAGCGTTCCTTGGAAACCGGAGCGCGATGACTCGCCACGGAATGGGAGTCGTTGTGACACGGCCGCAGGACACCGCACGCCGAGTCGGCAATCCCGACAGACGACGCTTGCGGCCTTCGAGTCCTGAAACCTCCCTCGACGCGAGGCTTCCCTTGTAGGAAGCCCCGCCCTTTAGGGCGGGCGAGGATGTCACAGCAGCAAGCATGCAGGCGAAGGGCAAAACAGTTGGGTCCGACGGGCCGCGTCCGGTAGCGAGTCGCGACGAAACGGCTTCCGCGGCGGGACGATCCGTCGACCGGTTTCCGGAGATGCTACCACTGCATCTCGGCGCAAGGTTGACCTGTGAGCCCGTGGGATTGGCCGTATGATCGATCGCGATAGCCGGATCGTCTTCGGCTCGCTCCTTGTGTTCGTTGTCGCCCTCACGGGCTCGAACATCGCGGAACACCAGTTCGGGGCGTCGCTGCACGATCACCCGGTACTATCGTTTCTCGTGTTCGGCGGCGTCGCCGTCGTCGGCCCGCAACTCTACCTCGCCGCGACGGCTGAGGAGCCGTGGTCTCGAGAACGGGTCCAGTTCGTGACGGTTTCGACGGCCGTCTTCGCGACCTTATTTGCCGCTGACGCGGCCGGGATGTGGTATCTGATACTCGCGTCGGTCGGTGCCTGCTCGCTGTTCGCGCTCGTCTGCTACGAAGTGTTCCGATGGCACCGGATGACGGTCGACGAAGTTCGACCGCCGCCGACTGAGCCGTAGCCGGCGGTCCAACCCAGACGGCCGGATCAGCCGGGAATGACAGAACGCCTAACTGTCTTCGATCGAATACGCCGATATGGTCTCTCGTGAAAACCGCGTCATTCTGGGGTCGTTTCTCCTCCTCGTCGTCGCAGCCGCCGCCATTACTGCCACAGAGCAGTGGCTAGACCTTCGGTACGGCGACAATCCGTTTCTCGCGTTCCTCCTGTTTGCTGGGCTGGCCGTAGCCGTTCCGCAGCTCTATCTCGCAAGGACCGACACCGACGTCGACCCACGGAGCAGGGTTCGATTCGCTGTAATCGCCACGATGGTGTTCGCGGCGATGTTCGCGGAGTCGACGGACGAACTCCAGAGTCAGTTGATTTTAGCGATCGCCGGCGGTGCGTTCCTCGTGCTCGTCGCCGCCGAGTTCGTCCTGGGGTATCGCGGGTCAGCGACCGACGGCGCTCGAGACAGTTCCGATCGATGACGGGGAGGGACTGCGGTTGGTTCTCGGGAGCCAGACATCGCGTGCGGCTCCGATCCGATGGCCCGCAGTCGAGTCGGAACGATCAGCAACCCTTAGGACCGACCGCTGTCTTGGCCAACGCATGACAGACCCCGAGGATCTCGCTACCCAGGTACGCGACGGCGAGCTTCGCATTCACGAACTCGAGGAGTACGCAGACCACGACACCGCGGCCGAGGCCCGCCGGCTGTACGTCGAGCAGGAAACGGACACCGATCTCGAGTCGATCGGCGACTACACGTTCCCCGCCGAGCGGGCGGAGCCGAACATCGAGAATATGATCGGCGCGGCCCAGATTCCGATGGGGATCGTAGGTCCGGTCGACGTCAACGGCGAGGAGACCAGTTCGAACGGCGGCGGTGCCGCCACCGGCGAACACTACCTGCCGCTGGCGACGACTGAGGGCGCACTGCTCGCGTCGGTCAACCGCGGCCTCGGCGTAATCCGAACCGCCGGCGGCGCCGACGCTCGCGTGACGAAAAACGGGATGACTCGAGCACCCGTCTTCCGGGTGAAAGGGGTCGCGGAGGCCGCGGAGACTGTCGAGTGGGTCAACGACAATGTCGACGCGCTGGCCGAGGCCGCCGAGTCGACCACGAGCCATGGCGAACTGCTCGACGTCGAGCCGTACGTCGTCGGCGACTCCGTCTACCTGCGATTCGCGTACGATACGAAGGACGCGATGGGGATGAACATGGCCACCATCGCGACCGGCGAGGCCTGCGAGATCGTCGAAGCGGAAACGCCGGCCTCCCTGGTCGCGCTCTCGGGCAACCTCTGTTCGGACAAGAAACCCGCCGCGATCAACGCCGTCGAGGGCCGGGGCCGGTCGGTGACGGCCGACGTCCTGATCCCCGGCGAACTCGTCGAAGAACGACTGCACACCACTGCCGACGCCATCGCCGAGGCTAACACCCGCAAGAACCTCACCGGCAGCGCCAAGGCCGGCAGTCTGGGCTTCAACGCCCACGCGGCCAACGTCGTCGCCGCGGCCTTCCTCGCGACCGGCCAGGACGAGGCGCAGGTCGTCGAGGCCGCGAATACGATCACGACGATGGACGCACGACAGCGCGAGGACGGTGCCTCCGACCTCTACGCCAGCGTCTCGCTCGCGTCCCTCGAGGTCGGCACCGTCGGCGGCGGGACGAAACTGCCGACGCAGTCCGAAGCGCTCGAGATTCTCGGTCTCCGCGGCGGCGGCGAGCCGGCGGGTTCGAACGCCGACGCGCTCGCGGAGATCATCGCCGTCGGCGCGTTAGCCGGTGAACTCTCTCTGCTCGCGGCGCTGGCCTCGCGTCACCTGGCGAGTGCACACGAAGATCTGGGTCGGTGAGAGGACCGGGCCATCGGCCAGGGAGTTCAACAGTCGTCGCTTAGCCGGCAGCCTCGCGCTCGGCCCTTCGAGTCCGAATCGTCACGAGCGCGATGTACGCGCCACCAACGACGAGTAACAGGTAGCCGCCGAGCACCTGAAGAGCGCTCGTAGCCGGAGCGACCAGAACCAGACCGATCGCCGCAACGGCGTGAGCGACGGCGAAATCACGACGCCCGTACGCCCCGTGGAGAACAGCGATAGCAGCGAACGTCGCAGCGAATGCGCCGATCGCCAGCATCGTCGGATCGAGTCCGAGGATCGTCTCGTCGATGTACCTGCCGTACGCGAAGAAGGCGAGCGCGGCGATCGTTCCGACACCGATCGCCGTCCCCTGCACGTCCACCGTCTCGTCCATATGCTCGTCGTTGGGACGCGCGGTGCAAAGTCCTGACGTTCCGCTCGGTACCCTGTCACCGGCTGACTACAGCGATCGGTATCGGCCGCCGCTCTCGCTCACCCCGCCGCGCCGGACCAGTTTCTCGAGGGCGTCCCGAACGTACTCGGCCGACACGCCGCGCTCGCCGGCGTACTCGATCACCTCGTCTTCGGTCGGTCGGTCCAGTGTTTTGAGGGCGCGTTCGACGATTTCCTTCTTGCTCCCGCTGCGACTCGGGTGGCGCGGGTCGCGATCGCCGGCGGCTTCGACCTCGTCGACGTCCAGACCGGACTCCTCGAGGTACTCCGCGTCGTCGACAACGCCTTCGGCGACATCGCCCTCGAGGGCGTCGAAGGAGTCCAGTTTGGCGAAGGCCTCGCCCTCGCCCTGTCGGTTGGCGAGCATCGAGGCGCGGACGTCGCGGGCGTGCCCGGCGTCCTCGGTTTCGACGAACTTCTTGCGCTTCTCGTATCCTCGACGCGAGCCACAGCGGGGACACTGCGTGGTCTCCGAGCGCCCCTCGATGATCCAGAGGTTCGAACACTCGCTACAGCCGACGACGGCGTACATGACTCGAACTGGACCCTCCCCGTAGTTCAAGGTTCGGCAACCGGAGCGAACGTTGTCGGTCGACGCGCTCCGCCGCGAGGTGAACGTATTAGGTTCGTCGTCACCTCTCGAGGCGTATGGAACGTGTTTCCCTAGATGACCTCGAGCCGTCCGAAGCCGCCGACGGCGTCCACCTGGCACTGATGGCCGGCGCCGACTCGATGAACGTCCAGCACTTCGAGATCGAACCCGGCGCGGTGGTCGAAGAACACAGCCATCCCCACGAACAGACGGGGTTCATCTACGAGGGCGAACTCGTCTTCCGCAGCGATGGCGAGGAGGTCGTCTGTGGTCCCGGCGACTCCTATGCGATTCCGGGTGAACAGCCCCACGCGGCTGAGAACCGCGGGGACGAGACGGTGCGTGGCATAGATATCTTCAGCCCACCGCGGGAGAATCCGAGCTGGCAGGACTGAGACGTCCTACTGTAAGTCATTTCCGGAGCAAAAGCCGGCCGTCTTGCGATTGCTCCGGTAAACAGTTACAGCAGACCGGAGGACGACGCTCGCGGGGACCGCGGTTTTCTGTCGCGGTCTACAGGCGACCTCGGTCGAATGTCTCGAGGTTCTTCGAGAGCACCAGCTCTGTGCCGTCAGCGAACGATGTGGGCGACGTGCAGCTGTCGTGTCACCAACCCACATAATAAATAAACCAAATGAGTTATTAATTTCTGCTAATTTTATTCTATTGTATGTTAAACGAGTTAGCTGATGCGGACGAAGCGGCATTCGACGAACGAGCGGGACCGTGGATCGCATTCGCACGCGTTTTCGCCGGGTTCTTGCTGCTGTACGAACTGATGCTTGGCGGCTGGTGGAAACTCGGCTGGATCACCACGGGTCCGAATCCGGGATGGATCGGCTCGGACGCCGGCGCGGAGGTCCTCTCCGTCGCCGAACAGGCCGTCGATGACGGGACTTTCGGCTGGTTCGCGACGATCCTCGAGACCGTCGTGATCCCCTATCCGGAGCTGTGGACGGCGCTCGCGTTAGCGGCACAGCTCGCGACCGCCGTCGGTCTGATCTTCGGACTCTGGACGCGACCGGCGGCGCTCCTCGGTGTCCTGTACTTCATCCCCGTCTTTCACTTCGGAATGATCAGGACCTCGCCGCTGTTCACCGTCCCCATCGCCTTCGCGTTCGTCGCGAACGCCGGTCGGTACTACGGGCTCGACGCCGTCCTCTGGCGGCGTTCGGACATCGTCGGCCGCCTCACGCGAGCCGTCAACGCACCGCTGCCGATCCGCCGCGCGTGGTATCCGGCACTCGCCGCCGGGTTCGCCATTGTCGCGGTCTACTACCTGCTTTCGATTCCAGAGATGGTCGATACGCGCGTCCATCTCACGAGTCTCGAGATGACCGTCTTCGCCGGACTCGTCGCCGGCGGACTCTCGTTCGTCTACCGCGGCGGGAATCCGGTGACGGTCGCTGCGGACGCGCTTCGCGTCTTCGTCGGCTACCGCTTCCTCCAAGAGATCGTCGTCCGGAGCGAGCCCGGGGCGAACGCGCTTCCCGGCTGGGCGAGTGCGTCTGCCCAGACCGAGGTGTTCGAGGCCATCGCCGAAGCGCACGTCGCGCCGATGAGCGCGTTCCTCGAGCTCGCGGTCCTCCCCGCGATGACCGCGTGGGTCGTCGCCTTCGCGGTCGTCCAGACGAGCGTCGGAATCGCGCTGCTCGTGGGCTACCGGACGCGACTCGCTGGCACCGTCGCTGTCGGCTACCTCGTCGTCCTCACGGCACTCGGACTCGTCCGTCTCGCCCCGCTTATCTTCGCGAGCGCGATCGTCGCCGCCACGCTCGCCGGCCGACACGCGAGCCTGGATTCGATCGCCGGGCGTGAGCCACGGCCACCGGCGATTCCCGACCGAGTCGCGCTACCCGCCGCCGCCGGTGGGATCGCGCTCCTCTCGAGTGCCGCCCTGCTCGGCATCGATCCCGAAGCCGGCTACGGCGAAGTCGCCGGCCCCGTCGCCCTCGTCATGCTCGCGTTCGGTCTCCTCGCGCTCGCGCTGGTCTCGAGTACGGCCACGGAGCGGACGTCGGATCGACTCGAGTCGGTCTCGGCGACGGCCGAGGACTGATCGAGGCGATCCTGTCCGCAGGGAGCGTCGTTTCGAGCGTAACCGATCAACGCGAAGAGTTATCACCGAGGAATACCACGGAGTTATATGCCGTAGCTTGCAAGGAGAGCCGATGGCAACCGAATCGAAGGCATCGGATTCGTGGGGGGTCGGACGAGTTGGTGCGTATCTCGAGCGACTGGGGCCGACGTGGCTCGCCGGAGCGATCGCCGCGGGGCCGGCGACGATGGTCAGCCTGTTGGTCGCTGGTGCGAGTTTCGGCTACGCGCTGTTGTGGGTGGTGGTCCTCTCGGCGATCCTCGGCACCGTCGGCCAGTATCTCGCGATGCGGCTGGGGCTGCTCACCGAGGCCGGGATCGTTGCGGTCGTCGAGGAGCACCTCGGCTCGTTCTGGGCCTGGGTGCTCGTCGTCGACGCCGTCCTCGCCGCGGGACTCGCCCAACTCGTGATCATGAAGACGCTGGCGGATGTCAGCGCAACGGTCATCGGGACGGCGGGTGTCGGTATCTCCGCGCTGGCCGACCCGCGCCTCTGGGGGGTCACCTGGGCGCTCATCCTCGCGCTGGGACTGGCCGGCGGCGGCTACCGAGTGGCCGAGATCGGCGCGAAGCTGATCGTCTCGCTGGTCGTCCTCGCGTTCGTCGCGTCGGTGTTCGTCGTCCCGATCGATCCGAGCGAGGCCGCGACGGGGCTCGTTCCACAGATGCCGGCGGGCGTCGGCGGCGCGGTCGTCGTTGCCGGCGTCCTCGGCGGCGCGGTCCACATCACACTCCTGACGATGCAGAGCTACACAATGGGCGCCCGCGGCTGGACCGAGAGCGATCGCGACATCGCGACCTTCGACGTGGTGAGTTCGATGCTCGTCGCCTTCGGAATCTTCAGCCTCGCCGTCTTCCTCGTCGCAGCGAGCGTGCTCCCCGACGCGGGCGTCGATCCGGCGACGCTCGACGCGATCCAGGCCGCCGAGGTCCTCGGTCCGGTCGCCGGCGAGTACGCGACGTGGTTGTTCCTCCTCGGCCTCCTCGGGGCGGCCGTCTCGACGCTGGGCGGGAACACGATCGTTCCGCCGTACCTCCTCGCCGACAAACTCGGCTGGGAGCAGTCTGTCGAGGATTCGCGCTACCGAGCCGCGATCGTTGCGGTCGCACTCGTCTCGGCCGTCGGCGCGTTTCTCGAGGGAGCCTTCTTCGAACTGCTCGTCCTCGTGCTCGCCTTCGGGCTCGTCGGGACGCCCTTCGTCCTCGCCGTGATCCTCTATCTGTTGAACGACCCCGACGTCGTCCCCGAGACGAACTCGCACCTGTTGAACCTCGGCGGGATCGTCCTGTTCGCCATCGCGACCGTCCTCGCGGGCGAGTTCGTCCTCGAGGAACTCGAGACCATCACTGAACCAACCTCCGCGTTCGTCGTGGTCTTCGCGGCCGCAATGGCGCTGGCAATCGTCGGTCTCGTCGGGCGGTACGTACGAGAGCGATTCGGTGCCGAGTGACGCCCGTTCGAACCAATCTTCAAGCCGGTCGAGGGTAATTGATCCGCTATGCCAGTACTCGAAGACGAAGTCGTAATCGTCACCGGCGCGAGTCGCGGCCTCGGCCGCTCGATGGTCGAACGCTTTTCGGCGGAAGGCGCTCGAGTCGTCCTCACCGCACGCGACGAGGACCGATTGAACGAGGTCGCCGCCGATCTCCCGACCGAGTCGCTCGTCGTGCCCGCAGACGTCCGGGATAGCGACGCGGTTGCAAACGTGATCGAGCGGACGCTCGAGGAATTCGGCCGTATCGACACGCTCGTCAACAACGCGGGCGTGGCGCCGATGGACTCTGACGGCGGTCTCGTAAACGTCACCGACGAGGAGTGGGAGGCCGTCCTCGAGATCAATCTCACCGGCGTCTTCCGCTTTACTCGCGAAGCCCTGCCCCACATGTACGACCAGGAACGAGGGAACGTGATTAACATCTCATCGGGGCTCGGCCGGCGAGCGATGGCTGGCGTCGGCCCCTACGTGAGTTCGAAGTGGGGACTCGAGGGACTTACCCGAACGACGGCGCTCGAGGGTGAGGAGCACGGCGTCAACGCCAATGCCCTGGATCCGGGTGGCCGGGTCGACACCGACATCTGGGCGCACCTGCCCGACGAAGAGCGCGAGCAGATTCTCGATCCGGACGTGATGGACGATGCAGCCGTTCTGCTCGCCGCCCAGGACCCCGACGGCGTCACCGGCGAGTCGATGGACGCCGAGGCGTGGGAGAGCCGACTCGGTTAATCGCGTCGTTTAGATCAGTACATCCCTACGGATGGCGCACGCTGAATCACGGTGACCGACAGGGAACCGTGATTCGAAGGCGTGCGAGGGATGAGCGAGTGACTGAAAGGAACGAGCGAATCGGCTGGGGAGGACGTGGAAACCCCTAGCCGTCAGAATCTGCCGTATAATTTGACACCACCCCCTCTCTGTTATGGTAACAACTGAAACGATGTACACGCTGATCGGACAGCCGTCGTGCGATCAGGTGTGCAGTGACGTTCAGCGGCTACGATAGTGATACGTCTCGAGAGCGTCCCACTCGCGTCGCATGAGTTCGCGAACACCGTGTTCCAGAACGACATCTCCGAGAGATGTGGCCCCGAGAAACCGAATCCCAACGATTCGTCACTCGAGCGATTTCCGCATCTTCACGTGCGGAATTCCGGCTTCCTCGAACACCTCGCCGTAGCGTTCGTACCCCAGACGGCCGTAGAACGGGGCGGCGTGCGTCTGGGAGTGCAGTTTCAGCGACTCGAGTTCCTCCCCACGCGCCCGCTCCTCGAGCGCGTTCATCACTGCCAGACCGACCCCCTCCCCGCGTCGCGACTCGAGAACGGCGACGCGTTCGACCTTCCCGAGCCCCGGTTCGGGTTCGCGCAGTCGGGCGGCTCCGATCGGCTCGTCGCCGTCGTAGGCGACGAAGTGGATCGACTCCTCCTCGTACTCGTCGTACTCGAGTTCCTCGTCGACGTCCTGTTCCTCGACGAACACCGTCCGGCGGACCGCGAAGGCGTCCTCGCGTTCGTCTGCCGACTCGACCGCGCGTACGTCAGTCATGCGAGCGAGTTCGGCCCGTCGCGACGAGAGCGTTACGACACGGCCGAGAGCCGTTTCGTGGGTGAGTCGCAACTCGAGTGGGGTCGAAAAAAATGCAGAAATACGAGTTCGACGGCCGATCGCTACGCTGACTGCCCGAAAAGCGGTCTACGACAGCTTTTCGATGTTCTGGCGGTTTCACCGCCAGAGGACGAGAAACTCTCTACGAGAGTTTCTCGATGTTCGCGACGACTTCCTCGGCGTACTCGCTCGTCGCGAGCTTTTCGGCGTCCTCGAGCTGTCGTTCGAGGTCGTAGGTGACCTTGCCGGAGGAGATGGTCTCCTCGACGGCGTCGACGACGAGGTCGGCGGCGTCGTTCCAGCCCATGTATTCGAGCATCATGCGACCCGAGAGGATCATCGCGGTCGGGTTGACCTTGTCCTGACCCTCGTACTTCGGCGCGGAGCCGTGGACGGGTTCGGCGAGCATACGTCCCTCACCGAAGTTCCCACCGGGGGCGATGCCGAGGCCACCGATCTGTGCGCCGGCGGCGTCGGACATGTAGTCCCCGTTCAGGTTCATCGTGGCGATGACGTCGTAGTTGTCCGTCCGGGTCAGGAGCTGCTGGAGCATGTTGTCCGCGATGCGGTCGTTGACGACGAGCGTGTCGTCGTCGACTTCGCCGTCTTGCTCCTCCCAGAGGGTGTCCTCGGTGATGACCTCGTCACCGTACTCCTCTTCGGCGACCTCGTAGCCCCAGTCACGGAACTGGCCTTCGGTGAACTTCATGATGTTCCCCTTGTGGACCAGCGTAACCGAGTCGCGGTCGTTCTCGAGGGCGTAGTCGATGGCCTCGCGGACGAGTCGCTTCGTTCCGAACTCCGTGATCGGCTTGATGCCGATGCCGACGGGGCCGTCGTGGATGGTGTTGTCGAAGCCCATGTCCGCTTCGACGAACTCTTTGACCTGCTCGACTTCGTCGGTGCCGGCCTCCCACTCGATGCCGGCGTAGACGTCTTCCGTGTTCTCACGGAAGGTGACCATGTCCATCTCGCCAGGATTCTTGACGGGCGACGGCACACCCTCCATGTGGTAGGTCGGTCGGACGTTCGCGTAGAGGTCGAGCAGCTTTCGCAGGCCGACGTTCAGCGAGCGGAAGCCGGCGCCGACGGGCGTCGTCAGCGGACCCTTGATCGCGACGCGGTGTTCCTTGATGGCCTCGACGGTCTCGTCGGGAAGGTTCTCGTCGTACTTCTCGCGGGCGGACTCGCCAGCGTAGACGCGCATCCAGTTGATGTCGCGGCCGGTCGCCTCCGCGGCGGCTTCGAGCACCTTCTGTGCGGCAGGACCGACGTCACTGCCGACACCGTCACCGTAGATAATCGGGATAATCGGGTTGTCAGGCACCTCGAGTTCGTTCTCGGTACCGTCCTTCAGCGTGATCTTCTCCCCGTCTTCCGGGACCTCGATCTTGTCGTAGCTCATCTCGTCTGTACGGTTCTTCGACGGGGGTAAAAGGTCTACCATTTCTATCGACGGACGACGAAACGTGGAGGGGTGAAATCGAATCGAGACGGAGATGCGACGCGAACGCGGACTGTAGCCCGTTCGGTCGCTCGATGCGCACTGTCAGCCCTGTACGGTCGGTTACCGTCCGGCCTCAGACGGCGAGACGATCGGATGCTACGAGCAGTTGGGCTCCGGGGGGTCGTCCCAGTAGCGGACCATCATTACGATACCAGCGCCGACGAGACAGGCACCGACGACGCCCAGCGTTCCCCGTCCCGCCGCCGTCAACCACCCTTCCTCGAGGGCGGTCCACAGGACGGCCAGTACGGTAATTCCGACGACGGTGAGCGCCGACCCGACGTCGACCCGGTCCCGGCGGTCGTCGGTCGCCAGTCGCCAGACGGCGATGGCAGCCATCGTCGCACAGAAGGCGGCGAGTATCGCGACTGGCGTCATTGTCGTCAGCGGTACACAGGCTGCTGTGGTAAGTGTACGGGATTCAGTTCCGCCGATCGATCACGAAACGCTCTCCTATCCCGCGCTCGCTCGAGAGCGTATGCAGGTGCTCGTCCACGGTGGAACCGGTAGCGATCCCGAGGAGCCCGAACCCAGACAGAACGTTCTCGAGCAGGCCGCCGACGCCGGCGCATCGGAGTCGGACCCCGTCGACGCGGTCGAAGCGGCGGTAGCGGTCCTCGAGTCCGATCCGCGATTCAACGCCGGCGTCGGCAGTGCGGTTCAGAGCGACGGCGAGATCCGAACCGACGCGGGGCTGATGACCGACGACCGATCCCTCGGCGCCGCCTGTTCGATGCCGGGCGTCGAACACGCGCTTCGCGTCGCCCGCGTCGTCATGGAGGAGACGCCCCACGGCTTCGTTTCCGGGGATCACGCCGTCTCGCTGGCCGACGCGTTCGGCGTCGAGACGGGCGTCGATCTCTGGTCCGACCGCACGCGTGAGAAGTGGAGCGACCTCGAGCCCCCGGCGGGTGATTCCAGCGCGCACCTCGAGTGGATCCGCGAGCGATACGGCCGGTCCGATCCCGACGGCCGAGACGAAGACGAAAACCCGAACAGCGACCCCGAACGGCCCGACAACGACCTGGATCACGATACGGTCGGTGCCGTCGCGTTCGACGGCAACTCCCTCGCCGCGGCGACCTCGACCGGCGGCCGGTGGCTCGCGCTCGCGGGCCGCGTCGGGGACGTCCCGCAGGTCGGCTCGGGCTTTTACTGTTCACCCGCCGCGGCGGTCAGCGCGACCGGTGCCGGCGAAGACATCGCCCGCGTGACGCTCTCGAGACGGGTCGCCCGCCACGTCGAGCGCGGCTGTGACGCCGACGAGGCGACCTCGCTCGCGATCGAGGAGTTCGGCGAACTCACCGGCTCGAAGGCCGGCGTCATCGCGATCGATTCCGACGGAACCCTCGGCTCGGCGTACAACAGCGACGCGATGCAGACGGCTCGAGCGGACCGTCGGTAGTCGAGATATGGTTTTCGACGATTGACGTGAGGTACTTTTAATATCGTCGTGATCCTCGTCGCACTCGATGCTCGAAGCCCCATACCACGCGGCCCGGCACTGTCCGGAGTGCGCCTCGAGGCTCTCGAACGTACAAGGCGTCGACGCCTGTCCCGAGTGCGACTGGGTCGATACCGACCGTTCGACGACACCGCCGGCCTGAGCGGGACCATCGGAGCGAGTCGACCGGAGACGGAACCTCTTTTTGTCGACCGGTACAACCCCGGTGCATGGCCGAATCCGAGGTGGACCTCGAGTCCGAGAAGTACGAAAAGCACCGCGAAGCGGGGGAGATCCTCTCCCAGGTCCGCACAGAGACAGCCGAACGCGTCGAGGTCGGCGCGAGCCACCTCGAAATCGCGGAGTACGCCGAGGATCGCATCCGCGAACTGGGCGGGAAACCGGCGTTCCCAGTCAATATCTCGATCGACGAGGAAGCCGCCCACGCCACGCCCTCCATCGACGACGAGGAGACGTTCGGCGAGGAGATGATCAACCTCGATATCGGCGTCCACGTCGACGGCTGGCTGGCCGACACCGCGATCACCGTCGACCTCTCGGGCAACCTCGAACTGGCCGAGGCCTCCGAGCAGGCCCTCGAGGCCGCGATCGACATCATCGAACCCGGCGTCGACACCGGCGACATCGGCGCCGAGATCGAGGACGTCATCACCGGCTACGGCTACAACCCGGTCGTCAACCTCACGGGCCACGGGCTGGGCCACTGGGAACAACACACCAGCCCCAACATCCCGAACCGCGCCGTCTCGCAGGGGACGACGCTCGAGGTCGGCGACGTCGTTGCGATCGAACCGTTCGCGACCGACGGCGGCGGCAAGGTCACCGAAGGCGCCAGCGAGGAGATTTTCTCGCTCGAGCGCGAGGGATCGGTCAGAAACCGACAGGCTCGCGACGCACTCGAGCAGATCACCGAGGAGTTCCGCACGCTGCCCTTTGCAACCCGGTGGCTCGAGACCGACCGCGCCGAGATGGCGCTGCGTCGGCTCAAGCGCAACAACATCGTCCACGGCTACCCGGTGCTCAAGGAGGACGACGGCTTCCTCGTCAGCCAGAAAGAGCACACGATCATCATCACCGAAGACGGCTGTGAAGTGACGACGGCGTAGACGGGCGCGAAGACCGGTATTTCTCGAGCAGCGTGGATGAAGTCAATCTCGAAAGAGAGCGCACCGTTACACGTGGACGGCGCTGGGCGTCGGGAGAGCGAGAGTGCGGTATCGAGAGATCCGTTCCGGGCGTCGCTGTATGCGAATCGTATCGTGCGTTCAGGCGTTGTTCATCCGCTGGCTCGTCCGGTTCCCACAGCGCTGGCACTCGGCCACGCGGTAGGGTTCGCGGGAGAACTGGGCGTTCTCTTTCTTGAGGCTCTCGGTCCGAATTTGGACGGACACCTCGTGAAGCGTGTCCAGATCGCAGTCGTCGCAGTGCTCGGTCATCCCGTTGACAGAGTCGTCAGTCGTTGCCATTAGCGGATGCCTTTCGGTAGTATGGTCTTAAATCCCTGTTTCATTTCGAGCGCTGAGTCGAACAACTGGACGAAACCTCGCTAGATGGTTTCTCCGGCCACGAGAGCGTTTATTACCGTTCATTCACGGTTCCCTGAGAGTCGTCCTCGAGCTACAGTCGCTGATTGGAGCAGTACAAGGACCGTTTACGACGGGGCACAGACCGGAGACGGGAGTGAAACGCTTTAGGGCCGTCTCGAGTGGTGACCGGTATGGAGCAGGTGTTCGCACCGTGGCGGATCGACTGGATCAGACGCGAGGACAAGAACCCCGATATCGACGACTGCGTCTTCTGTGAGCTGCCGGAGCGAAGCGCGGATCGCGAGAATCTGGTGCTCGCACGGAGCGAGCACACCTTCGTCATGCTGAACAACTACCCGTACAACCCGGGCCACGCCATGGTGATCCCCCGCGTCCACACCGGCGACTACCGGGAGCTGACCGACGAGCAACTGCTCGATCACGCCCGCTTGAAACAGCGAACGTTCGACGCGCTCGAGACCGCCCTCGAGCCAAACGGCTTCAACGCCGGCTTGAACCTGGGTGACGGGGCCGGCGGCTCCATCGACGACCACCTGCACACGCACGTCGTCCCGCGCTGGGAGGGTGACACCAACTTCATGCCCGTCATAAGCGACACGTCGGTGATCGTCGAGGCGCTCGAGGAGACGTACAGCCACGTGTACGAGGCGTTCGCCGAACAGGAAGGGGCCGTCGTACCGGACGACGAGGACGAAGCGATCAGGTTCGACTGACGAGCGCGAACGCTCGACGGCGGCGAACTACCGGCACGATAGCCCGGTCGACCATACGTTTTTGCGGGGCTGTCTCGTGATATCGAACCACATGGAGTACGAGGTCGTCCACACCGACGATGTACCGAAGACGGATCTCTCGGAGATCGACGAGGTGCCGCCGGACCTCCAGATCCGCGCGTTAGACGAGGTGCTCCCCACCGAGCACGTCCAGCTCAAGCTCTGGTACTTCGAGCCCGGCGAGGAGATCCAGTACCACGCCCACGCCGAACAGGAGGAGCTCTACTACGTCCTCGAGGGCGAGTTCTCGGTGAAACTCGGCCGTTCCGGCGAGGAAGAGTACGTCGACGCCGGGCCGGGGACGTTCTGGATGGCGCGCCCGGAAATCGGCCACGGCCATCGCAACGTCGGCGACGAACAGGGCGTCGTCCTCGCGATCGGGGCACCCGCCGTCGAGGATCCCGGTCTCGACCCGCACGGTCTCGAGGACGAGTAGCAGGTTCCAACGGTGACGGAAGACAGCGTAGTTCGCCTCGAGGTCAGGCGTAGTTCGCCTCGAGGTCAGGCGTAGTTCGCCTCGAGGTCAGGCGTAGTTCGCCTCGAGGTCAGGCGTAGTTCGCCTCGAGATAGTCGAGAATCCGTTCGGATTCCGGCATCGTGACGCCGCGCTCGTCGTCGACGATCACCGGGACCTGCCGCTGACCCGAAATCCGTTTGACCTCGTCGCGCTTCGAATGCAGCCCTTCCGTCCAGACGCTCTCGTAGTCGACCTCGAGTTCGTCGAGGCGGTCGGCGATGAGTTCGCAGTACGGACAGCCCTCGAGCTGATACAGGGTTACCATAGCCGTCCCTTCGGCTGGGGTCGACAAAAGCGTGGGTGCCGGCGCGCGTCGGCGTACGTGCCAACGCACATTGCTGGGGTTCTGCCGGGGAACGGAGCTTTTTGTCGCTTCGCGGGGGAGACGGGGTATGCCACCGATCGAGGGCGATATCATTTCCGACTTCGAGGCACTACTGTGTGACGGCGAGACGTTCCGCTCGACGGCGCTCGAGACGGCGCTCGGAGAGCGGGGCGGCGTTCTGATCTGTACCGGCTTCGCGTTCAGCGCGATCGCACAGAACTGGTGGAAGCAGTTCGTCCGCTCCGGCTGGGGCGAGTTCGAGGACGTCTCGGTGTTAGGCGTCAGTCGCGACGGACCCTACGCGCAAAACGAGTTCCTGCGCTGGCTGGACGAGCCCGCGTTCCGCTTCTTCGCGGACGTCGACGGCGCGGTGAGCGAGTCGCTCGACCTGCTCGCCGACCGCGACCACATGGCCAACGTCTCGACGCCGTGGCGGTCCGCGTTCGTCCTCAACGCCGACAGGGAGGTCCAGTACGCGTTCGTCGCGGACGACTGGATCTCGCCGCTGCCGCGCGAGGAGATCGAAGACGCCGTCGACGCGCTCTAGACTGGATCATCGAAGGCGTCCGTCGTCTCGTGGGCCGTCACCTCGAGGTCGACTCCGTCGGCGCTTCCTCTCGGGGGGCCGCTACCAGGGCGACTCGTCCGATTCGACGGTTCGAATCGCGTGCTCGATCGGTGGTGATGAGCGGTGCGACGTCGTGAGATGAACACGCTACCGTCGATGGTGAAACACTGCGTACGCGGGAACTCCAACTAACACGAGCACGGTGGCGATCAACAGCAGGTGCGACATCGGTTCGAGCACACTCGGTGCGACAGCTCCAGTTCGACCACCAAAGGAGTTCGTCCCATGCCCGATCGCGTACAGGTAAAACCCGATCGCTGCGAGGAGCCACGCGGTGACCGTCTGATACAGTGTGTCCTGCGTCATCTGTTTGTATCGGTGAATGGCTCGAGTACGATTAAACGTTTTTATGGGTTGAATAAACGAACTACCGCACTCGTGTCGTCGACCGTCTACTCGGTGGACCCGCTGACAGTACCGGATTAGCCATCACGGACCTGCTCGCTTCTCGAACTGGCTTTGTTAGACGCTGCCCCTCAGACCGGTTCACCGAACGCGTACATCGTCTCGTGAGCCGTCACCTCGAGGTCGACGAAATCGCCGGGCTCGAGGCCGTGCTCGGTCGCGTTTTGTACGATTATCTGCCGGTAGGCCGAGTCCCGACACTTCAGCGAGTCGGCGGTGCCCTCCTCGACGACCAGCACGTCTTCGCGGGTCTCGCCGACCATGTCGGCGTAGGCCTCGCCGACGATGTCGCGTTTCGCCGCGCTCATCTCCTTCGAACGCTCCTTCTTGAGCGTCCCGCCGAGCCCCTTCATTTCGGCGGCGTCGGTGCCCGGCCGCTTCGAGAATCGGGTGACGTTGACTTTTTCGGGTCGCGTCTCGCGCAGCAGGGCCATCGACTGGGCGTGGTCGTGGTCCGTCTCCGTCGGGAAGCCGACGATGAAGTCCGTCGAGAGCGTCCAGTAGTCGAGGGCCTCGTCGAAGGCATCGATGATTTCGAGATACTCCTCGACCTGGTGCTGGCGGCGCATGTCCCCGAGCACGTCGTCGCTGCCGGACTGCACCGGCGCGTGGAGGAAATCGTAGAGTTCGTCGTACTCGGCGAAGACGTCGGCCAGCTCCTCGCGGATGCCGTGGACGCCCTTCGGGTTGGCCATCCCCACGCGAACGCGGAACTCGCCCTCGAGTTCGCAGATCTGCTCGAGCAGGCGGTGCAGTTTGCGTTCGCCCTCGTCCCAGCCGTAGACGCCGGTGTCCTGACCCGTGATTCGGATCTCCTTCGCACCGGCGTGGATCAGCGCGCGGGCCTTCTCGACGTTCTCCTCGATGGGTGGGGACTCGATTTTCCCCGTCGCGTGCTTGGTGATGCAGTACGAGCAGTCGGACATACAGCCCCGCGCGATGGGGAGGATGCCGACGACACCGTCCAGAATCGGCTCGGCGTCGGGCGTCGTCGTCGGACACTCGCCGTTCGTGACGGCCTCTGGCACTTCGTCCCAGTGGAGCACCTGCCCGTCGACGTCGGCCTTCGAAAACTCCTCGCCCTGGGCGAGGGCCATACAGCCCGTGATGAACAGATCCGCAGTTTCGTCGGCCAACTCCTCCGCTCGGCGGAGCATGTTCCGCTCGGTCTTCTCGACGACAGTGCAGGTGTTCAGGATGGCGACGTCGGCCTCGTCGACCCCCTCGACTCGGTAGTGGCCCGCATCGCGGAGCCGTCGCTCGATTTCACGGCTCTCCCCGCGATTGGACGTACAGCCGTACGTCTCGATGTGGTACCGGGCCATTCGTTGCTATACGCTCGTCCGATCCGAACGGCCAAAAGCCCGACGGATCGGGGCAGTCCACCGACTGGCGACCGAATCCTCCCTCGAGGCCTCCTCGGCGACACGAGAGTGCGATCGCCACGCTCCGACGCACGTCGGTCACGGGAGGCCTTAGAACTCGCCTCGAAACTGGGCGTCAGAGAGCACGCCGGGTCGCCCCATGCCCCCGCCCACGTACTCGCCGCGTTGGACTCGTTCACGAAAGATGTCGTAGACTCGATACCGCTCACCGTCACGCGGGTCTTCGAACGTCTCCGTCCCGCGAGCGCCGCCGAACACCGCCCAGTCGGTTTCCTTGTCGACGTTGAACCAGCACGCCATCCGGACGTCGTTCGCTTCGATGTAATCGAAAGCGTCGTCGATCCACTCGCGTTTGGCCTGGACGTCGTGGTCGCCGTCCCGACTCGAGGTCGTTCCGAACTCGGGAATCGAGAGGGGACGATCGGTGAGGTCGGCGACTCTGGTTCGCATCGGTTCGAAGGTCGACTCCGGCGACTGCCAGCCCTCACCCATCGGGCTGTCGCCGAAATTGTAGCCGTCGATGCCGACCCAATCGACGTACTCGTCGCCGGGGTAGCTCGCTTCCGTGGGCACCTCCCCGTGTTCCGTCGCGTTCGGATTCCAGAGCCACTGCACCCGATCTCGAGGATCGTCCGCACGGATCGCGTCGATGGCGTCGACCGCGTCCATCAGCCGCTCGTGGACGTACCGCCAGGCGTCGATGAAGGCCTCGGCGTCGCCGTCCTCGAGGACGCTCCAGGGGAGCCAGTCGCCGTTCATCTCCGGAAACGGTCTGAAGTAGAGTCGCCGCGGCCCGTCGATCACCGGATCGTCGGTCGCCAACCACGCCGCGAGTTCCGCTACCCACCACTCGAGGACGTCGTCGTACTCGCCATCGCAAACCTGCCGCGTGATCGTCGACGGAGTCTCCGTCTCCGAGCCGATGTAGGAGAGCCAGGTGACCATCGGCACGTGACCCGTTTGCCAGACCTCGGTCATCCCGGAGAGAAACTGCCGGCGCACGGGCTCGTCGTCGTCTGCGTTTACGTACAGCGTGAGTACGCCGAAGCGGGTCTCGAGCCACCGTTCGAAGGGACGGAACTGCTCCGGAGACGCGGCGTTTTCGCCCGGATACGCGCCGAGAATCCGCCGTCGCTCGTCGGTCGTCGGCCCGGCACAGCCGCTGATCGAACTCAGAAACGGGGCCGTGCCGACAGAGCAGAGTACGTCTCGTCGTCGCACGAGAGTGGTACGGCTCGAGCGGACATACGTATCGCGGACGGTCGCGGGCGCGCCGAAAGCGTGCCTTCAAGTCCGACGCCGCGCAACGCCACCACATGAACCCAGGCGATCGCGTTCGCGTCGACCGCGCGGATCGCACGTACGAAGGCGTGTTGCTCCCCTCGAGTACCGACGACCACCTCGTCGTCAAACTCGAGGGCGGCTACAACGTCGGCGTCGACCGGGACGGCGCCGACGTCGAACTGCTCGAAGAGGACGTCTACGAGATCGACGGCGACACCGCGGGCGAGGAAGGGAGCGTCTCCGAGATCGAGTTCGACGACGACCTACCGACGATTTCGCTGATCTCGACGGGCGGCACCATCGCGTCGACGGTCGACTACCGCACGGGTGCCGTGACGGCCCAGTTCGACGCCGAGGACGTCCTGCGCGCCGTGCCGGATCTCGCTGGCCGCGCAAACTACCGCGGGCGTGTCGTCGCGAACATCCTCTCGGAGAATATGGAGCCGCCGCTCTGGCAGGACCTCGCCCGCGCCGTCTCCGAGGAGATCGAGGCCGGCGCCGACGGCGTCGTCGTCATGCACGGCACCGACACGATGCAGTACTCCGCGTCGGCGCTCGCGTTCATGCTCGAGACGCCCGTTCCGATCGTCTTCACGGGCAGCCAGCGTTCGGCCGACCGGCCCTCCTCGGACAACGTCATGAACGCCGTTTCGGCCGTCGAAGCCGCTAAGAGCGACTGCGCAGAGGTGCTGGTCTGCATGCACGGTTCCGAGAGCGACGATGTCTGTGCGCTGCATCGCGGAACGCGCGTCCGGAAGAACCACACCTCGCGTCGCGACGCCTTCGAGACCGTCGGTGCGGAGCCGCTGGGCGAGGTCGAGTACGAGACGGAGGCAGTCACGTTTCGACGAGAGTACCAACAGCGAGGCGAGACCGATCTCGAGCTTCGCGACGCCCTCGAGAGCGACGTCGAACTCCTGAAGTTCACCCCCGGGATGGACCCCGCCTTCCTCGACGTCGTCGAGGGGTCGGCGGGGCTGGTCATCGAGGGCACCGGTCTCGGCCACGTCCACACCGACCTGATCCCCCGCATCGAGGAACTGATCGAGGACGGCACGACGGTCGTGATGACGAGCCAGTGTATCGAGGGGCGGGTCTGTGACCGAGTCTACGACACGGGACGGGATCTGCTCGAGGCGGGCGTCGTCGAGGCCGGCGACACCCTGCCCGGGACCGCGAAGGTGAAGCTGATGTGGGCGCTCGAGCACAGCGACAATGTAGAGGAGGCGATGGGGACTTCGCTGGCCGGCGAGATTCAGGAGCGGTCGGTTCCCTGGGAGTAGTCGCAAAATCGACCGTCTCGACAGCGGCTCAGGCGAACGCTCCATCCCATCACCCCGTCGCCGGTATGCGATTCCACGGCACGCTGCGCCCGTCTGAAAAGCGCTTTCCCGCGTGACTTCCTCAGGTGCGTTCAACGAACCATGGTTCCCAATCTGGAGACCGAGACGCCGGTCGAGATCCGCCGGGCGACCCACGACGACTACGAGGCCGTCGTCGACTTCACGAGCGACATCTGGCCGGATCGCGGCGGCGATTACATTCCGAAAATCTACCACGATTGGCTCGAGGACGACGGCGAAGAGGACAGGAAGACGTTCCTTGCGACGGTCGACGGCGAGGCCGCAGGCATCGTCCAGGCCGTCATGCTCACCCCCGACGAGGCCTGGTTTCAGGGGATGCGCGTCTCGGCCGACCACCGACGGCAGGGCGTGAGCCACCGGCTAACCGAGGCCTGCTTCGAGTGGGCTCGCGAACGTGGTGCGACGGTCGGCCGCGTCATGATCTTCTCGTGGAACGCGGTCTCGATCGGGGCTGCCCGTTCGAGCGGCTACGAGCCGATCACGGAGTTCCGGTTCGCCCAACCCACCCCTGATCCCGATACCGAGGGCCCGAATCGGGTCTCGAACGATCCCGCGGCCGCCTGGCGCTACTGGACCCACAGCGACGCCCGCGAGCACTTGAACGGGCTCGGACTCGATCCCGACGAATCGTGGGCCGTCCGCGAACTCGCGCGGGAGGACTTCGAGCGCTTCGCCGACGAGTCGGCCGTCTTCGCGGTCAAGAACGCGGACGGACTCGCGGGGGCGGCCTACCGGAGCCGAACCTACGAGCGGACCGTCGGGAACGATGCCGACGCCGACTCGAGCGACGACACGGAACCCGAAACCGAGACGTGGGCCGAATACGGCGTCGGCGCGTGGGAGGACATCGAAGCGGCCCGCTCGTTGTTCGCGGCGATCGCTCGAGACGCGGCCGACTGCGGGGCCGACGAGACCCGCGTCCTGATCCCCGAAACCGCCCAGTGCGTCTGTGACGTCCCCTACGCCGGAGCAGGAATTTCCGACGAACCGGACTTCGTACTCGGGATCGATTTGACCGTCGACTGACTGGAGACGAGCCGTCGGTGTCGGTCTCTACAGGGGATCGGTCATCGGACGCCCGCGTTTTCGAAGCCCGCGAGACGCCGTTCGTTCAGCGGTGTTGACCGGTGGGGTACCCCTACTTGGTGCGTGCTAGCGTGGGTGAAGACGGTATGGTCGCCGAAGCCCCGCGAGAGAGCCGCCACGACGAGATCGAGGCGATAGTGGAAGCGAAAGACGGCGGCGTGAAACCGGTTCGAGACGAGGCGAACAAGTACACGGTCGTCGGTGCAGCCGAGCGGAGCACCTTCGCGAACTGGTTGACGCCCGTCGAGGAGCACTTCGTTTGCCACCGGAACGACATTCCGGACGGCGACGTCGACGCGTGGACCGTCTCGCTCACCGGACAGGTCGAGGCGACGCTCTCAGTGAGCGATATCGCAGACGAGCACCCCACCGTCGCGGTCGCCCACACGATGGAGTGTGCGGGAAACGGCCGCGGACAACACGACCCCGAAACGGGAAGCGTCCAGTGGGGGTTCGAGGCCGCCGCCACCGCAATCTGGACCGGCGCGCCGCTCGGGTCGATCCTTCGCGACCACGGCGTGGAGTCCACCGAGGGGAAGTGGTTGACCGCGGTCGGCGGGGACCCCGCCGACGGCGACGATGTCTTCGCGCGGTCGATTCCGCTCGAGAAAGCGACCGACGACTGCATCCTCGCCTTCGAGATGAACGGCGAGACGCTCCCGCGGGAGCACGGCTATCCGATCCGATTGATCGTTCCCGGCTGGTACGGCGTCAACAACGTCAAGTGGGTCGAGGAGCTCCGAGTCACGGACTCGATGGTGGGTCAGGGCTCGCTCGACCGGCCGGGCGAACACGCTTACTGGCAGCAGGAAGCCTACCGGATTCACCCCCAGGAGACCGATCCCGACCCGAACGAGACGATCGAGACGGTCGACACCTGGGAGCAACTCGAGGGCGCAGTCGATCACCCCTACACGTTCGACGCGAACGTGATGTCGGTGATCGGGAGCCCAGACGGGGAGTCACCCGTGACGCCGAAAGCGGACGGAACAGTCGATATTCGGGGCGTCGCCTGGGCGGGCGACGACGCGGTCGACCGGGTAGAGCTCTCGACCGACCGCGGCGACACGTGGGACGACGCGGAACTGTTCGGCCCTGACTACGCCGGCGCGTGGCGGCTGTTCCGGTACGGCTGGGACGCAGCGCTCGGACGCCACACGCTCGTATCGCGTGCGACCGACGAACTGGGCCGGCGACAGCCGGCGACCATCTCCGCGCCCGACGCCTGGGGCGAGGTGCTCGAGAACGACGAGTTCCCCTGGAACGAGGGCGGCTACGCCGCAAACGCCTACGAACCAAACGGCGTGACGGTCGAGGTCCGTTCCGCGGACGACTCGACGGAAAACGAGTGACCGGACGGGACAACTCGCGGCTCGACGCCCGCTATCCGCCGCTGACCGGCGGGAACAGCGCCAGTTCGTCTCCGTCCTCGAGTTCCGTCTCGAGCCCTTCCTCCTCGACTAAGACGTTCGTCCCGTTGCGAAGCACGTTGATCTGGGATCGCAACTCGCCGTCGTCCAGGACGCGCGCCTCGAGATCGGGTCGGTCCGCGACGAGTTGCTCGAGGGCGTCTCCGACGGTATCACCGGCAGCGGCGTCGACGGTGACGTGTTTGTCGCCTGCGTGCTCCGCGAGGTCGGCAAAGAGCTTCCACTCCGTAGGCATACGTGGCGGTATCGGTGCCGACGGCAAGTAGCTACCGCTCCCGCGTGCGGTTCGCCGGCGACGCCGACTCCGTCCCCGGTGGCCCTCCCGAGGATGCAGCCGAATCCGCGTTCGATCCGCGTGTCTGTGCGATCTCGGACACCCGCCGCAGCGCCTCCGGACGACCGAGCACGTACGCCGTGTCGCCGGCCTCGAGCCGCGTTTCTCCGTCGGGTAACGCGAGGCGGTCGCCGGCATCGGGTGCCGAGTCCCCGCACTCGACGGCGACGACGAGCACCGGAAGCGAGCCGACGGTCGCTCCCTCGAGTCCGTCGCCGGCCGCGACGGGGAGCGTCGTCACCGTCTCGTCGGCCGCTCGCAGGAGGGAGACGAGGTCGCGCTCCGCGCCCGGATTTCGGGGCAGGGTCACGAGTCGGTGGGCGACGTCGGACTCGAGCGCCTCCGCATCGTCGGCGTCGACGGCGACGGTCGCGATGTCGTCGGCCACGCCGCGGAGTTCGCCGCCGGTCACCCGCCGCAGCGAGTCGCCCTCGCGTCGCCAGATGCGGACCGCATCGCCCGGACTGGCGTCGGGTGCGGGGTCGCCCCGGATCGCAACGGCGACGCTGCCCGGTGCGAGCGTCGGCCCGATCCCGGCCGGACGACTGCCGAGTCCGAGGTGGGAAATCGTGCCGTCGTCGTCGAACTCGACGTCGACGTGGCCGATCCCGTAATCGCGTTCCAGACGCTCGATCAGCCGCTCGCGGAGCCGATCGGTGGTGAGCCGTCGCGGGAGGAGGAACGTCTGGCCCGCGAGTTCCGCCTTCGTCGACGGATCGACGGGGTCGTAGCCGTCGACGTCCGCGATGGTCTCGGGGAGTTCGACGGTGACGACGCGGCCCGCCGAGCGGACGAGTTGGCCGACCTCCGTCATCGTTCGAGGGGTCGTCATGGAGAACACGTCCCGTGCGAGGTAGTCGCCCGCTCGGCGACCGCCGTCGGCGGCGATCGCACTCGCGGAGAAGGCGGCGACGGTGTAGACGGCCGTCGCGGGCTCGAGGAGTCCCGTGTCGCCGATGATCGCGTCCTGCAGGGCGGACTGCGTGTTCAGCCAGATCGCAACCATCGTGACACCGAGTAAGATCGCGATGCCCTCGGGAATCTCGTCCGCGCTGTACCAGCGGAAGACGAACGCCACCGTCGCCCCCGTTCCGGCCGCGAGCAGGCCGAAGCCGAGAATGCGAACGGCAGCGTCCACCAGCGTCTCCGAGGGGAGCGTCTGGGCGGCAATGGGGTCGAAGATGGACACTGCGACGACCGGCTCGAGGACGAACAGGGCGACGACGAAATCGACGAGCGCGGGGCTCATCCGGAAACCCCCTCGACGAACTCGTCGATCGTCTTCTCCGGACCCGCGACGAACATCTCGTCGCCGGTCTCGAGTCGTCGTTCGATGCCGGGGCCGAACACCCAGCCGTGGCGACGACCGCTCGTCTCGCTCCCGTGGCGGCGAATCGCGAGGATCGTCACGGTCCCCGAGGAGACGGCGTCGACGGTCGAATCGCCGGCACCGGCCGGCCCGACGGTGACGCGCCGGATTGCGTATCCAGCCTGCCTGATCAGGGCGAACGCCTCGAACTCGCGGCTGGTTCCGCGCGAACGGACCCGAATCCGCGGTGACTCGGCCTCGAGCAGCGCTTTGGCGTCTCGCCGGGCGACGGAGACGGTGACGCGGCCGACGCCGCCGGCGCTCGCGGTCGTCGGTTTCGCCGCCGGATCGAGCGGCGGCGCGTCCTCGCCGCCGTCGGTGACCGCCGCTCCGGACGGTTCGTCTCCCGACTCGTCGGCCGCGGTCTCGGCGTGTTCCGCGTCGATTTCGGTTCGCGCGCTCAGGACCGTCCCGGAGACTGTTCGCTCGCCGGCACGGACGGTCACCTCGTCCCCGCGGGCCAGCCCCGTCGGAACTAGCGTCGCGAGCGAGACGGCGCGCTGTCCCTCCGAAACGCGCTTCGAGAGGCCGCCCGAGGGCGGTGCTGCGACGATCGTCGCGCGGGCCTGTTCGTCGATCGTGACGTCGACGTCGGCCAGATCGTGGTCCGTTCGCAGGCGTTCCTCGAGGCGAATCTCGAGCTCCGAGAGCGGGATGTCGGCGGGGAGCTTCCACGAGCCGTTTTGCAGCGTCTGTCGGAGGGCGGGCGACAGCGCCGGGTAGCCCTCCATGTTCCGGATCTCGCCGGCAGGCCGAACCGTGACCTGTCCCATCGTCCCGACGAGTTCGACGACATCGGCCGAGAGCGTTCGTTGGCGGATCGAGGTAAAGGAGAGTCGGCGAGGCAGTTCCGCACCGAGTTTGTCGCCCTGGTTGTGCGCGTAGAGCGCGAGCATGAGGACGACGAGGACCGCGACCAGCAGCCGCGGCGACTGCGCGATGTCGGGTTCGACGAGACCCAGCAGCCCGCCCTGCACGCTGGCGATCGAGAGCGCGAGGACGACGACACCGAATCCGGGCAACGTGACACCCGTAAAGTAGCGGACGAGAAAGCCGAGCGAGCCGGCGACGAATGCGGGAACGATTCCCGTTAGAAGACCGAGATAGAGCCCGAGCAGGACTTCGACCGGAAGCGTCATTGGTGGCGACAGGCCCGGGAACGATAAAGGCGTACCGACACCGGATGCGCGTTCCCGACTCGATGACCGCCGCGACCACGCGCGAGCGAACGCCGGGCCGCGGTCGAGACGTGAGGAGGGCAGGCCAAACGAACTTGGCGACGGACGCGGAACATTCACAAAATGAGCGCCGACTCCGATCCGACGTGCGTCGCCATCGCCTGTCAGGGTGGCGGCAGCCATACCGCGTTTACCGCCGGCGTCCTCGATCGCCTGCTGAGCGATCCCGCCCTCGAGCGCGAGATCGATATCGTCGGCTTCAGCGGGACCTCCGGCGGTGCGGTCTGTGCGCTGCTCGCGTGGTACGGCCGCGAACACCCCGACCACGAACCGGAGGACCTGCTCGCCGACTACTGGGCCGATCTGGCGGCCGAGGGGCCGATCGACCGCGCGGCCAACAGCGCGATCCGCTGGAGCAGCCAACTCGGGCGCATGGGCGTTCCGCTTCCCGATGTCAGCCCGTACCACTCTCCGGCCGCCTACTGGGGCAAGCGCGAGTTTCTGGACCTGCTCGAGCGCCACGTCGACTTCGAGGCGATTCCGCAGCTGCTGGACGGCACCGAGCCGGCCCTGTTGATCAGTGCGATCGACGTGCTGACGGGCGAGTTCGAGCTGTTCCGCGAGAACGATCTCTCGCCCGAGGCGATTCTGGCATCGGCCGCGATTCCGTACGCGTTCAAGGCCGTCGAAGTGGACGGCAGCTACTACTGGGACGGCCTGTTCTCGAAGAACCCGCCGGTCAAGGACTTCGTGACGAATCGCGAAACGCCGGATCCCGACGAGATCTGGGTCGTCAAGATCAATCCCGAAGCGCGCGACCGCGTCCCGAAGTCGGCCGACGGCATCGCTGACCGACGGAACGAACTGTCCGGGAACAAGTCGCTCAACGCCGAGATCAACTTCGTCGAGCACGTCAACGACTGGATCGAGGCGGGCTACCTTCCCGAGAAGTTTACCCACACCGAGATCGAACGGATCCGGTTCGGCCGGTCGGATCTCGGCTGGCGAACGAAACTCGAGCGCAGCCCCGAGTTCGTCGAATCGCTCTACGCCGACGGCGAGGACGCGGCTGAAGCGTTCCTCGAGCGGCGATGAAACCGTCCGAAGACGGAGCCGTTAACTAACGCCGCCGCGCACCGGTGGGTATGGCTGAGGTCCGAGCGTGGCAAGATCGGCTGCCCGACAACTGGCGACGGATCCTCTCGACCCGGGCAGCCGTCGCGCTCGCGCTGACCGTCGCGCTGCTCTCGGTCGCGACGGCGATCGTCAACATTGGCACCGATGTCGTCTACGGCCCGCTCGCGCCGTATCTCCCCGACGCTGTCCAAGACACGGCCGGCTTCACCGGCGCGCTGACGGGGTTTATGATGGTCGGCAGCGCGCTCGCGCTGCGTCGCGGACTCCGCGTCGGCTGGTGGGCGACGTTCCTACTCCTCCCGCTAACCGCTGCACAGGGGCTCCTCCAGGCGAGTGTCTACTCACTGCCGCTAATCGTCCTCTCGCTCGTCGCGATGCCGGTGCTCCTCGTCAGTCGGAAGCGGTTCACGCAGCCGCTCTCGCTCGGAACGACCCAGATCGCGGCCGGCTCGGCGCTGCTCGGCGTGCAGCTGTACGGAACCATCGGCGGCTACGCCCTTCGAGATCACTTCGAGGGGATCGACAGCATCCTCGACGCCTTCTACTTCACGCTGATCACCTCGAGTACGGTCGGTTACGGCGATATCACGCCGGATCAGGACTCGACGGAGGGGCTGCTGTTCACGATGTCCGTCCTCGTCCTCGGCGTAGCCAGTTTCGGTATCGCCGTCGGGGCGCTGGTTGGACCGGCAATTCAGGCGCGAATCACGAAAACACTCGGAAAGATGACCGACTCACAGCTCGAACTCCTCGAGGACCACCTTCTGGTCCTCGGCTACGGCGAACTGACGGAACCGATCGTCGACGAACTCGCGGCCAACGGGCGCGAGTTCGTCGTCGTGGCGAACAACCGGGACGTGGCACCCGCGCTCTCCGATCGTGGGATTCCGGTGATCACCGCCGACCCGAGCGACAAAGAGCCGCTTCAACGAGCGAAGATCGAGCGCGCGAACGCGATTCTGGTCGCCACGAACCACGACGCCGAGGACGCGCTCTCGATTCTCACCGCACGGAGCCTCGCACCCGAGACCCGCATCGTCGCCGCCGCGACCGACCGCGAGAACACCGAAAAGCTCGAGCGCGCCGGTGCGGATACGGTGATCAGTCCCTCGGTGCTGGGGGGCCACCTGCTGGTTCGGTCGGCGCTGGGTAGCGACGACAGCGAACTGATCGATCGGATCATCGGCGACAACGATAGTAACAACTGAAACGATGTACACACTGATCGCACGACGGCTGTGCGATCAGGTGTGAAGTGACGTTCAGTGGCTACTAGAGCTCTCGGAACGAGGCGTCGCGGGCGGAGTTCTCAGAGCGGATTCCCCCACGGACGTCGCTTCCGGACTACTCCGGTGCGCCCTCGAGAATCTCGACCCCGCTCGAGGCCCCGATTCGTTCGGCGCCGGCCTCGAGCATGGCCATCGCCTCGTCGTAGCTGCCGACGCCGCCGCTGGCTTTGACCGGTCGGTACTCGCTCATGAGTTCGACATCGACTACTGTGGCCCCTCCATCCGCAAAGCCCGTCGAGGTCTTGACCATCGACGCGTCGGCCGCGACGGCAGCCTCGCAGGCGCGGCGTTTCTCCTCGGCGGTCAACAACGCCGTCTCGATGATCACCTTGACGGGAATCGGCACCGCGGCGACGAGTTCGGCCAGTTCGGCCCTGACGGCGTCGTCGTCGCCAGCTTTCAGCCGACCGATATTGATCACGACGTCGAGTTCGTCCGCACCGGCTTTCCAGGCGAGAACGCCCTCCCGACGCTTCATGTCGTGATCGTTCTGTCCGTGAGGGAAGCCGATCACCGTCGCGAGCGTGACGTCCGGCGCGTAGTCTTCGGCCTCCTCGAGGGCGTACGGCGGGATACAGACGTTCATGCCGTGTTCTCTCGCCTCGTCGAGGACGGTTCGGACGTCGGCCATCGTCGTCTCCGGGCCGAGGACGGTGTGATCGATCATCGGCGCGAGTTCGCTGCGGTTCATACGGGGAGACAGTCGCCGGACCATCAAAAACCCGCCCGATCACTTTTGGCCGCTCGAGTGCAACCAGTTGGCATGAACGACAGTCTGCCTGCCGTCGATCCGGACGTCGCGGCGACCGCCGACGACATCGCCGAGATGGAGATTCGGGGCGCGGCGACCATCGCGGACGCGGCCGCCGAGGCCCTCGCGAGACAGGCCGAGCGCTCCGAGGCCGCGAGCCCGGAGGTGTTTCGCCGCCAGCTTCGCGCCGCCGCGAAGACCCTCTACGAGACCCGACCGACCGCGGTGAGCCTCCCGAACGCGCTCCGGTACGTCCTTCGCGGGATGAGCGGCGAGACCGTCTCGGAACTGCGGGCGTCAACCATCGCTCGCGCCGAAGAGTTTCAGGTGGATCTGTCACAGGCCCAGTCGAAACTCGGCGAAATCGGCTCGAACCGGCTGCGTGACGGCGACGTGGTGATGACCCACTGTCACTCGACGGACGCCCTGTCCTGTCTCGAGGCGGCCGTCGAGGACGGCAAGGAGATCGAAGCGATCGTCAAGGAGACCCGCCCCCGAAAGCAGGGTCACATCACGGCGCGGCAGTTACGCGAGTTGGGGGTACCGGTGACGCTGGTCGTCGACAACGCCGCTCGCCGCTACCTGGACCGGGCGGATCACGTGCTCGTCGGCGCGGACAGCATCGCCGCCGACGGCAGCGTGATCAACAAGATCGGGACCAGCGGGTTGGCGGTCAACGCCCGCGAGCGCGGCGTGCCGGTGATGGTCGCCGCCCAGACGATCAAACTGCATCCGGATACGATGACGGGACACACCGTCGAGATCGAGATGCGCGCGGAACGCGAAGTCGTGAGCGACGAGCAACGGGCCGATATCGCCGGCGAGCGAGCCGACGACGGACTCGTCGTCGAGAACCCCGCCTTCGACGTCACGCCGCCGCGGTACGTCGACGCAATCGTCACCGAGCGCGGCCAGTTCCCGCCGGAGAGCATCGTCATCCTGATGCGAGAGTTGTTCGGCGAGACGACCGGCGAGCCCTGGGCACCCTGAACGACAGCCGTCAGCGACGAGGATGACGGACGATATCGAGACGCGAGTACTACACTGAAAATGTTTCGTCCGAGCGAATAGTTGACAACCGGAAAGTGTTAGTCGCTGGTGTGTGCCACTACCCATATGGTATTACCCGAGGGGTTCGTGCTCCCGCCGTGGTACCTCCTCGTTCCGATTCTCGTGGTACTGGCGGGGGTCATCGCACTGCTGTGGGCGCTCGAGCCGCCGGTGACCGACCGGACGGTGCTGGCGTTCGTCCCGTGGATGTTGTTCGGCTCGGCCTTGCACGTCCTTCACCGACTCGAGGCGTATCCGGACCAATTCGAAACGCTGTTCGCGACGCCGACCGTCTATCTCGTGACGGCGATCATCGCCGGCGGCAGTTGGATCATCGGGATCTTCCTCTACGCGGGCGGGTTGCAGTCGACGATCGAGCGGTTCGTCGGCGTCGCCGGAACGGCGTTTTTCGCCGTCTTCACGATGGTCATCCTCAACATCGGCTGGGAGGAGGGGACGTTCGAACTGTTCTGGCCCGTCATTAGCGTCGTCATCGCCGGAATCGTCACCGCAGTCGCCTGGATCGCGCTCAGCCTCTGGTTCACCGACGTCGCCGCGACGACGAGCGCCACCGGCGCGCTTGTCGTCTTCGGACACACCTTAGACGGCGTCTCGACGGCGATCGGCTACGACGTCCTCGGCGCGGCCGAAGACGTGCCGCTCTCGCGGCTGATCCTCGAGGCCGGCGAGTCGCTGCCAACCGTCGAGTACATCGGCGCCGGCTGGCTGTTCATCCTCGTGAAGGTCGTCTTGGCGCTGGTAATCGTCGGCCTGTTCAAAGAATGGGTCGAGGAGCAACCACAGCAGGCGCGGACGGTGCTCGCACTGGTCGCCGCGGTCGGACTCGGCCCGGGCGTTCACAACGTCTTGCAGTTTATCGTCACCTAGATTTTTTTCAGACGGTACCGTCTTCTCGCTCGTATCGCATGGTTCCCACCGTACTCACCGCCGGCCACGTCAACTGGGATGTCACGCTCCGCGTCGATCGACTCCCCGAGGCCGACGGTGAGGCGACGATCCGCTCACAGCGCCAGTCCGGCGGCGGCAGCGCCGCGAACGTCGCCGCCGCACTCGCCGGCCTCGAGGTCGACACGGGCCTGATCGGCAGCGTCGGCGACGACGACAACGGCCTGCTCGCCAGGCGCGAACTCGAGGACGCGGGCGTCTCGCTCTCGGGGCTGCAGGTCGTCGAGGGAGCCGACACCGCCGTCAAGTACCTGCTGGTCGACGATACGGGCGAGGTGTCGATCCTCGGCAACGACGGCGTCAACGAGGCCGTCCGGCCGGCCGACCTCGACGCGTCTCGCATCCGATCGGTCGACCACGTCCACCTCACGAGCCAGCGCCCCGACACGGCCAACGCCATCGCGACCATTGCCTCGGCGGCCGGCGTTACCGTCAGTTTCGATCCCGGCCGCCGGGTCGGCGACCGGGACTACGGCGAGACGCTCGCGGCGGCCGACGTACTCTTCGTCACCGACCGCGAGGCGACGGCACTCGACGGCGACGCCGACTACCGATCGGCGGACCAAATCCTCGCGATCACGTCCGGGGATGACGGCGCGGCGGTTCGAACCCGCGACGGAACCTACACCCACCCCGGGTTCGACGTCGAAGCCACCGACACCGCGGGTGCGGGCGACGCGTTCGCGGCCGGCTTCATCGCGTCGCGACTCGAGGGTGGGAGCTTCGACCGAGCGCTCGAGTATGCGAACGCCTGCGGCGCGCTCACCGCGAGTCGGGACGGCGCGCGGAGCGCACCGACGGCCGTCGGCGTCGAACGGTTTCTCAATGAACGATCGTGACCGACACACATTTGTTGCAGTTCCTTGTAGTCGGCATCTTCGCAATCCGTCGATTCTCACCCGCCGTTGTCTGACGGTAATTATATAGGCGACGCCGTTGGCCACTCGGATAGATAGTCACGGAGACGTGACGGAGAGACATGACGGAACGAAGGATCAGCGAGTCCCACGGATGCGAGTTTAAACGCCGCGTCCGGTACGAGCGAGACGCGAACGAATCGCCGAGTATCGCGACTGCAACGGCGTTGGCGGAGTTCCACGGCGAGGACGTTGCAGCGAGCAGTACTCGACTGTACGACTACATCGATCCGGACGCACTCGATGCCCTCTTCGCGGAGACACACAGCGGCACCGCTCGAGCGCCGGGCACCGTCGAGTTCACGGTCGAAAACGTGACCGTGACGGTCGAGACCGACCAGGTGGCGGTGGAGCCGAGCGACTGACTGCTGTGCAACGGTTGGTGGACAGTACTCACTGGCGGGTGGGACGGGGGAGATGCAGGTCGCCGGGGCGACGGACTCGGGGCCCGTCCTCGAACCTTTTTTCTCGCCGCCACGGAAACGGAGAGGTATGGCAACGCAACCGCACCTGCTGGTAGACGACGGCGATCTGACAGACCGGGTTCTCATTCCGGGCGACCCCGGTCGCGTCGACCGGATCGCAAGCCACTGCGACGAGCACGAAACGATCGCCGAGAACCGCGAGTACAAGGTCGTCAACGCAACCTACGAGGGCCAGGAGCTGACCATTTGCTCGACCGGGATCGGCTGTCCCTCCGCGGCCATCGCCGTCGAAGAGCTCGCGAACGTCGGCGTCGAGAACTTCATCCGCGTCGGCACGACCGGCGCGCTCCAGTCGGACATCGAGATCGGCGACATGATCGTTGCGACCGGCGCGGCGAAAAACGAGGGGACCTCGAAACGCTACGAGGCCGTCGAGTATCCCGCCGTGCCGGACTACGACGTGCTCTCGGCGCTCGTCGATTCGGCTGAGGCGAACGACGAAGAAGTCCACGTCGGCCCCATCGCCTCCGACGATGCCTACTACGCAGAGTCCGACGAAGCGGTCGAAGACTGGGAGGCTGCCGGCCTTCTCTCCGTCGAGATGGAAGCCGCCGCCGTCTTCTCGCTGGCCCGCCGGAAGGGCCTGCGCGCCGGCGCGATCTGTACCGTCGATGGCAACCTCGTCGAGGGCACCCAGAAGGGCACCGACACCGAGGACGACGAACTCCCGGACAAAGCGAAGAACAACGTCGGCCGCGCGATCGATATCGCGCTCGAGGCCACGACCCAGCTATAACGGTCGCTCGTCTCCGATTCGGACACTCGATTTTCGTCAAAACTCCCGCCCGATAGCGGACGCTCGCTTCCACGGGACTCGAAAACGGGACTGAGCCATACGGTCTGCTGTAAGTCAGTTCCGGTGCAACCGCGACCGTCCTGCGGTTGTACCTTTGACATCCTCCCCGCCCTGAAGAGCGAGGATTCCCGCGTTGGGATATTGTGGTTTACGACGTGACCTGTTCTTGAGGTACGAACGCACCAGTTTCCTTGTCAAACAGGAATGTCGATGGCTGTGCCAACCAGCCGTTACTCCTATCTCCCCCATCACAGGCGAGACTCGGAGATACTTTCTGTCGAATGTTCTCAGCACCATTCACATCAGCGTTCGCCACCATATCGCATTCGTCGCACACGTACAACCCACGTTCAACACGGTTCGCGTCACGTTTGCGAGCACAACATGAACACGACTTCGATGTATCCCGCTCGGATACCTCCTCAACCGAGATACCTTCCGTTTCGGCCTTGTATTCAAGGAGGTCGGTGAACCGGTCGAACGTCCACGAGTGCAAGTCGAGGTTGCCGTGCTTCCCCCAGTTCTTCGCCTCACCGTTCTCCTCGTCTTCGCGGATACCAGAGAGGTCGCCAACCGCGATGATTCCAACACCCTCGTCAACACACCGCTGGACGATGTGTTTTGAGAGTGTGTGGAAGTAGTGAGTACGGCGAGCTGATTTCTTCTGGTTCAACCGCGTGGCCTGTTCGGAGTTCGAATCGTCACACCGGGCAATCCGCTTGCTGAAGTAGTAGTCGTCCTGCTTCAGGCAGCTCAGCGGGTACAGTTCGCTGTGGCCGTCTTCGTAGGCGAGTGCGGCAAAGTTGTTGATGCCGAGGTCAATACCCACCGTCTTCTCACCAGGTGATTCGGCCACTTCGATCTCGACTTTGCACACGAAGTGTAGTTCCCACTCATCACCTGTCCAGACTGCCCGTACTTGTTGGACGCTCTCTACGGTGGAGAGGTCAACGTCGGGACGAGTCTGGTATTCGCAGAGGATGAAGTCCGACCAGTGCTCTTTGAGATTCGAGCCTTTTGAGAGCCGAACACGGTCGTACTGGGTATCGAGCTTGAAGCCAGCGGCTTTGAACGTGATTGTGCTTCGTGGATGTTCGTCACCGTATTTGCGGTAGCCGGGCGGATTCGCCCGCGTGTCTCCGTTGCGCCGTTTGCCGTACCAGCCGTTGAACGCCTCAGCGAGTTCTTGAAGGACTCGCTGACTTGACTGAGAATGTAGGTCATCGTAGCGTTCGTACGACTTGAGGTACGAGGTGAGTTCGTCGTGTTCTGGGATATAGTCGATTTCATCCCAGACACGACTAATTGTCCACCGTCCGACGTTCCAGAGTTTGCTGGCGGCGAACCCGAGCGAATCGAGGTCGTCGGACACCCGTGACTGGTTTCTGATGGAAGCAGTGTAGGTGCGGGTGACGACCTCTTTCGCCATACGTAACCTATGTAAACAAATCTACTTGAAAGTATGGATTACGCAGCGTGGCATATCCTGCCGTGCCATCGAGTAGTGGTTGGTGTAGGGTAGTGTCGGATTCATCCCCGCCCTGAAGGACGGGGCTTTCTCCTGGATTCTCCGTAAATCGTTACAGCAAACCGTATCAGCCGTCCGAAAGCTGTGCTGCAAGCGCCGTCGCCCGATCGGTCAGCGCTTCGGTCGTCGCGGACGCGTCCTGCAACTCGTCGTTGATCGCCGAGAAGAGCCGATCGAGCGCCACCTCCCCACTCTCTCGCTCCCAATCAGCCGTCTCGCGGCTCTCGAGTCGACAGGTCGAACAGCGCTCGCCCTCGAGCGCGTCGAAACAGCCGTGACAGCGCTCGAGACCGGCGACGACCGTTTCGGATCGCTCGACGACGGTTCGAAGCGTCGACTGCAGGTCGGTCGCCGACGCCGAAAACGCCTCGACCGACGACCGAACGTCGGCGTCGAACGCCGATTCGTCGATTGTCGCGAGGCGCTCGAGCTGTGCGTCGGCGATGTCGATCGCGAGCAGGACGTCCTGACGGAGCCGGCGGTACTCCGCGCCCGTGTCGTCGGCTGCGGGCTCGCCGGCGGTCTCGGCCTCGGCGAGCGTCGTCGGAAGCGAGGTCGCGAGCGACGCGAACGAAGCGGCGTCCGTGATCGCTCCGCCCTGCGTGCGGGTCGTCTCGCGGACGTGATCGAAGAGGGTCTCCCGCGACGTCAGTGGCTCGAGGGACGCACTCGAGCGGTCTCCGGAAGGCGAGGACGAAAGCGACGCGAAACAGTCGGTACAGACGGTTACGAGCGTGCTCTCGTGGATCGTCCCCTCGATCGGGATGGCACCGACGGGGTGCACTCGGAGATCCGTCGGGTCGGCGGCGTCGCCGACCGCACCGCAGTGTCGACACGTGTGGTCGTCTCGGTCGAAGACGGCTCGTCGATCGGCCTGCCAGTCGCGGGAAGTCACGAGCGAGCGAAGACAGCGCGACGACAAAAACGCACCGGCTCCCCGAGAGAGCGGCCGTCCGACGCTACCTCAATCACTAACCCGCTAGCTGTCGAACGTGACGTATGGCCGATTCAACCGACAAGTTCGACGACGAATTCGAACTCGGGCCCACGTACGACCGAGACGAACTCGCCGCGGTGTTCCGGGAGTTCGCGACCGCACTGGCGGACGACCAGCCGCTGCAGTTGACCGACGGCGAGCGAACCGCCACCGTCAGGATCCCTCCACGGGTGATCGCGGAGTTCGAGGTCGAACGCGACGCCAACGCCGAACCGCCCGTCGCGGAACTAGAGGTCGAACTCGAGTGGGACGATGCCGACGGCTCGAGCGTTCGGCTCGAGGAGCACGACGGCGCGGCCGTCGATAGCGCGGACGACAAGGACGGCGAAAGCGGCGACGAAGCGAGCGGGAGCGACGATGGGGCGGCCGAAAGCAGCGACGACGTGAGCGAGAACGACGACGAGTCGACCGAAAGCGGTGATGAATACGCCGAGTCCGGGTCCGACGGGGACACGGTCGCGGTATGGGCGGGTGAACGGAGCGGGCGAACCGGACGGTTCGAGGTCTACGAGGACCGTGCCGGCGAGTGGCGCTGGCGGTTGGTTCACTGGAACGGGAACATCGTCGCCGATAGTGGCGAAGGATACTTCTCCCGGTCGAACGCCAAACGCGCCGCACGAAGCGTCATGGTCACGGCACCAGCCGCGAGTATCGAGGATCTATCGGACTGACGTGCTCACGGCCGAAGGTCCTCGAGTTCGACGTCGAACTCGAGGTCCGGCGGTCCGCTGGCATTCTCGTACTCGAGCGACGGGTTCGGACCGGTAGGAATCGCGTTGTACTCCCGGAGGAAGTCGACGATGCCGCGCGCGCCCCCGAAGTCGCCGCGGTAGCGCCGGAACAGTCGCGGAATGGTGGCGACGTCGCCCTCCGGGTCGTATCCGACGTTCTCCTCTAAGAACCACTCGACGGCGATGTCCAGCTCCGCGCCGACGTCGGCCGGCGAGTAGACCGCCACCGGCGGACAGTGCTCGGCACCGTGACTGATCGCGAAGTGGATCCGCGGATCGCAATCGGGCAGCCGGAACTGGCGTTCGAACGACGAGGGGAGCAACCGGGGCAGATAGCCGAGCCCCCAGGGATGTTTCGAGCACCGGAGCATCCCGTGTTTGATGTCGTTGAGGCTCAACCAGACGCCCCCGATCGGGATCCGATCACGGGAGACGAACTTCCAGCGCTGGAGGGGACTTCCCTCGAGCGACGACAGATCCGCCTCCTGGAGCAACTGCGCGTAGGCGTTGTAACAGTTGAGCCAGAAGGCGAGTTTCCCCTCACGAGTGGTGAGCACCCGTTTCAGGTGCGCCTGCTCGAGCGTCGCGAGATGGTCTTGCAACCAGTCGGTATCGCCCTCGGTTTTGACCGCGTACAGCAGATCCGCCGAGAGGGAGAGGGGATCGAGCTGGGTCGACATTCAGTGGTGTGTTAGCGTACCAGACCCTTGAAGACGTGTGGCGAGTGAATCAGACAGTCCCGGCGCTGGATATGTCTGGTCTAGTTTTATCCGGGAGGTCGTGGTCGAAGCCCGTGTGAACCTCAGTAGAGGCTATCTCCTGGCGCTTTTCCTCATCTTCGCCTACTTGTCGTGGCAGCTCGTCACGCCGTTCGTGCAGTACGTCCTCGGCGCGATCCTCATCGCGTTCGTCCTCTACCCGCTCCAGGGACGCCTCGAGAACTACGTCTCCTCGACGGTCGCCGCACTCGCGCTCGTACTCCTCGCGGTCGTCGGCTTCATCGTCCCCTTCGTCGTCGTCGCGGTGGCGGTCGCCGACGACGTGGCGAACATTCTCCAGAGTATCGACCCCGAGACGCTTCAACTGGCGGAGATCGAGGACCGCATCGCGGAAGAGACCGGTTTCGATATCGACATCACGGAACAGCTGGCCGGCTCGGCCGAACAGATCGGGACGGTGCTGTTAGAGCAGACGACCGCGTGGTTCAGCGCGCTGACCCACGCCCTGATCGGGCTGGGGCTCATGCTGTTCGTGCTCTACTACCTGCTCAAGGAGGGCGACGCTCTCATCGGATGGCTCCGAGAGATGACGCCGCTGCCCGAGGACGTGCAGGACGACCTTTACGGCGAACTGAACGAGGTCATGTGGGCGGTGTTGGCCGGCCACGTGTTGATCGCCATCATCGAGGGCGTCATCGCCGGGCTCGCGCTGTTCGCGACCGGGATCCCGAACGCGGCGTTCTGGACGTTCATCATGGTGATCCTCTCGCTGGTGCCGCTGATCGGCGCGCCGCTGGTGTGGATCCCCGCGGCGATCTACCTCTTTGCGATCGGCGAACCCGTCCTCGCCGTGGCGCTCGCCGTCTACAGCGCCATCGTCGTCGGCGTTGCCGACGACTACCTGCGGCCGATCGTCGTCGACCAGTTCGCCGAGATCAGCCCCGCGGTCATCATCCTCGGCGTGCTCGGCGGAATCTACGCGTTCGGCATCATGGGGCTGTTCTTCGGTCCCGTCATCCTCGGCGCGCTACTCGCGGTGATCGACGTCATCAACGACAACTACGATCGGCTCGGGGAGGAAGCCAGGACGGCCGAGAACTGACTGCGGGGTGGCGACCCCGCCGCGTCTCGACCGTGTGAGGCGAACGGGACGGGGCGTGGAAGAAGCCGGTAGCAGCTATTTACCTGTCGAGGCTGTCGGTCATCCATCGATGGCAGACGGCGACTCCGTACTCGAGTCCGTTCGGAATCGTTTCGGAACGCCCGAGCGGCGGATCGACCGCTCGAGGCGCTGATCGAGGACGAATAGCGTTCGTCGCCGCATCGTCTTCGGAACGGTCTCGGCGAACCGATCGACGGAATCAGTGTCCACTATCGGTAGGGCCGTCACGTCGTACCCGCCGTGCAGTCGATGACGATCCGTCACGAGGTGGCGCTATGTAACTGCGTCGCATACTGAGACGAGGGTGCCCCGAAACATGGTAGAAGCACACAAACTCGATTGCGAATCGGTGTCGGACACGTGTCGATTCATCGTTCAATCGGAAGACGAAGACGAAGCGGTCGAATTGGCCAAGAACCACATGGCGGAGATTCACGGGCAGGAGTTGACGAGCGAGGAGCTTCGAGACAAGCACCTGCAAATCGTCTGACGAACCCGCGATGCCGGTCTGCTGCTGATCGTTTCGTCTCTCTCGCTTTTTTAACGGATTGTGGATAGTACGGTTCCGGGCGGCGACGAACCACTAATAGGAGTCCCCCACCCCCTCACTCGAGCGCTGCGTCGACGAACTCGATCGGCGTCGGCGGCTCCTCGGTCGCGCCGGGGCGGTTCTCGAGTTGCGTCCGACAGGATGCGCCGGGGGCGACGACGCGCTCAGCGTCGCTCTCGTCGACCTGTTCGTAGAGGATCGAGGCGATGGCGTCGCTCATCGAGGCATGCTCGGCCTCGTAGCCGAAGGAGCCGGCCATCCCGCAACAGCCCGAATCGAGCGGTTCGACGGCGTAGCCCGCCCGTCGCAGGACGCCGACCGCGTGGTGGTCCTTCCGCGTCGCTTTCTGGTGGCAGTGGCCGTGGTAGGTGAGCGCCTCTCCAGCGGCGTCGGCGTCGAAGGCGATCCCCTCGTCCAGCCGGAAGGCGTCGACGTACTCGCAGACGCCGTAGGTCGCGTCTGCCACCTGCGCGACGCGCTCGTCCGTGAGCAGATCGCCGTAATCAAGCTGGAACATGACCGCGTCCGAAGGCTCGATGACGACGATTTCCCAGCCCTCCTCGACGAGCGGGGCGAGCTTCGAGACGTTCTCGTGGGCCGTCTCGCGGGCCTTCTCGAGGAAGCCCTTCGAGTACGCCGGCCGACCCGTGTCGCCGAGTTCGTTCGGAACCGTGACGTGGACGTTCGCGGCCTCGAGGACGCGGACGGCGGCCTTCCCGGCTGCCGGATGGTTGTAGTTGGTGTAGGTGTCGGGATAGACGACCGCCTTGCGGTCGGCTTCGGCTTCGCCGACTCGAGAGCCGCCGCGATGTTCGAACCAGTCCCGGAACGTGTTCGCGTGGAACGTCGGCAGCGACCGACTCGAGTCGATTCCCACCGTCGCCTCGAGGAGTTTTCGGGCCCCGGGGAGCTTCGACGCGGTGTTCGAGAGCGGCGCGAGACGCGAGCCCCACGCCGAGAGCGTCGCGACGTTCGCGAAGAGCCGATCCCGGAGCGTCGAGCCGTTGCGCTGGTGGTACTCGTGGGTCACTTCGGCCTTGAGCTTCGCCATGTCGACCTCGCTCGGGCAGTCGATGGCACAGCCCTTACAGCCGATACACAGCCCCATCACCTCCTCGACGAACTCGTCGGTGAAGGCCTCCCCGGGCTCTAAGTCGCCGCTCATCGCCTGCCGGAGTCCGTTCGCCCGTCCGCGGGTGGTGGTGATCTCCTCGCGGCTCGCGCGGAACGTCGGACACATCACGCCCCCGGTGGTCTCCTGTTCGCCGCGACAGCCGCCACAGCCGTGACAGAGTTCGACCATCCCCTGCATCCCGTTGTCGTTCTCCCAGACGAGTTCGGGCTCGAAGCCGGCCTCGAACTCGTAGTCGGGATCGAATCGGAGGTGCTCGCGCAGGTCGGTGGGATCGTCCTCTCGAAAGACGACCTGTCCCGGGTTCAGGAGCCAGTCGGGGTCGAACGCCGTCTTCAGGTCCTGGAAGCTCCGCCAGAGTTCGTCGCCGTAGAGTTTCTGGTTCCACTGAGTCCGGGCGCGGCCGTCGCCGTGTTCGCCCGACACCGAGCCGCCGAGGTCGACCACGAGATCCGTCACGTCGTCCGCGATGCCGTGGAGCTGATCGATACCGATCTCGGACTTCGTGTTCACCAGCGGGCGGATGTGGAGCACGCCGGGCCCCGCGTGGGCGTAGAAGGCGGCGTAGGTGTCGTGATCCTCGAGGATCGACTCGAAGCCCTCGACGAACTCCGGAAGCTGGGCGGGCGGGATCGCCGTGTCCTCGATGAACGAGATGTGCTTCTCGTCGGTGGTCCGCGAGAGCAAGATCGGGAGGCCGGATTTGCGGAGCTTCCAGAGTTGTGCGCGCTCTTCTTTTTCGTAGGCCTCGAGAGCCTCGATGGCGAGCGTCTCGGCCTCCGTTTGCGGCGCGTCCACGGACGGCTCCCTGGCCGGCGTCGCCGACGGCACGCGGTCGGAGAGCAGGCCCGCCACTTGCTCTTTCCCGTGGTCGTCATCCTCGGCGTAGAACTCGACCAGCAGAACGGCGTTCGTCCCGTCGGGGAGGATCTCCGTGACCGGCCCGAACTCCGCCGTGTCGCGGGCCAGATCGATCAACACGTCGTCGAGCACCTCGACTGCGGAGGGCTCCTGGGCGAGGATCGGTTCGACATCCCGCATCGCGTCGTGGAGATCCGAATAGCAAAGCAGCGTGACGGCTTTCGTCTCGGGGATGGGCTCGAGCGAGACCGTCGCCTCGGTGACGACGGCGAGCGTCCCCTCGCTGCCGGCCAGCAGACGCGCGAGATTGACGGTTCCGGGTTCGCCGGTGTCTTCGCCGCCCGGCATCGTCTTTCCGCGGGCCTCCGCGACGAGTCGGTCGAGGTTGTACCCCGAGACGTTGCGTTTCAGGTCGGGGTAGGCCTCCTCGATCAGGTCGCCCTCCTCCTCGAGAATCCGGTCGACTTCGGCGTAGATCCGCCCCTCGAGGTCGCCGTCCGGATCGGCGCGTTTCGAAATCTCCTCGAGCGTGACCTCGCCGAACGTCGTCACGGTTCCGTCGGAGAGCACCGCTTCCACGTCCTCGATGTAAGCGTCGGTCTTCCCGTACTTCAGCGAGTGCGAGCCCGTCGAGTTGTTGCCGATCGCGCCGCCGATGGCGCTCTTGTCGCCCCACGCCGGGTCGGGTGCGAACTTCAGGTCGTGGGTGGAAAGCGCCTCGTTCAGCGTCCCGAGAATCGTCCCGGGCTGAACTGTCGCCGTCCGGCCGTCGGGATCGATCTCGAGGATCTCGTTCATGTGGCGCGAAAAGTCGAGCACGACCGCGCGGTTGACCGTCTGCCCGGCGAGACTCGTTCCGCCGCCCCGCGGGAGCACCGGAATCCCGCGTTCGGCGCAGTAGTCGACGATGCCGGAGACGTCGGCCGTCGACTCGGGAAACGCGACCGCAATCGGCGTCATCTCGTACGCGCTCGCGTCGGTCGCGTACAGTTCGCGGGAGTAGGAGTCAGCACGGACCTCGCAGTCGACGAGAGCCTCGAGGTCGTCGACCAGCGCCGGACGATCGACATCGTCGCTCCGATAGTCGTAGTTCGCGCGTCGGTCGGCGGCCGGGTCGGCGCTCGGCTCGAGAGACATACCGTATAGTAACGTCCAAGCGGCTAAAAGCGTCTGGCATTACCGAACCGGCAGTCGCCGGTATTGTCAACCCCCGTTCGGGTCCGGACGGAAGCGCGGCCGCGACGAACGAATCGTACTGGTATCGGAGACTGACTCGAGTGTCGGCTGGTCGTCCGCGAGTTTGCGGTCCGCTCGAGCGAGTGGTGTCCGTCCCTCGAGGGGCGTCGTAACGGGGGAGTCGGCTGCTGGTGCGACGAACCGACTGGCCGATCGGAGCGGATCTCGAGGCTCCGATCGCCCGTTGGGGATGCAATCTGGTGATGATCGAGTTGAAACGGCCCCGTCGTTTTTCCACGGACGCCCCCGGGGCCACCGTCCAGTTGACGAACGGCACGCGTTTTTGGTGACCAGCGCTAACAAGCGACATGCCTTACTAGTTGGGTCGTTGTTGCGGTCGGAGACCGACCAACATCCTCTCGGGAGCTGTCGTTTCACCGCCGAGCAATCGGTCGAGCAGACGGCGTTGTGGATTTCATGATGGACCGAAGATAATTATCGGCACGATATGTAAGTGATGGCATCACATTCGGAGAGGACACGGTCGTTCACGACTTAGCCTCTAACAGAGCAGTAGAGTGCTTCACCCGAGTTCTGATATGGATTGTTGTAACGATGCGCCGGCGAAACCGCGACCCGAGTGGCGGTTGCGCCGGAAATGACTTACAGTGACCCGTATGAGGCACGGTTCGTCCAATATTCGCGGTGAGCCAAATCGGTGCGCAGAATCGGGGGCCACATCGAGGTATCAAGTTAAAGCGCCGTTCAGGACGCTAAGTCCGAAGAACGTCGGTCGTCGTCTACGAAGCTGAACGCTCGTCGGTGTCGTTCAGAACAATAGTCGAAAGATAGAGAGGTTCGAAGACCACTCAGGTCACATATGATTTTTGCTGCGCCGAGTCCGCCAACAGCGAGCGGACGATCCAGACCGACGAGCGCCGGACTCAGTCGTCGCCCCACCCGCCGCTCGTGCCGACGCGCTCGCCGTCCTCCCAGACGTAGTACCCCTCGCCGGTCTTCTTACCGAGTTTACCCGCGCGGACCTTTCGCCGCAGCGACTGCGGCGGTTTGAACCGTTCGCCCAGTTCCTCGCGGAGATGTTCGGCGATGTGCAGTCGAACGTCGAGTCCGACGTGATCGGTTAACTCGAGCGGCCCCATCGGATGGCCGTAGCCGATCTCCATCCCCTCGTCGATGTCGGCCGGGCTGGCGACGCCCTGCTCGACCATCCGGATCGCCTCGAGGCCGAGCACGATCCCCAGTCGCGAGGTCGCGAAACCGGCCGTGTCCCGGACGACTACGTCCTCCTTCTCGATCCCTCGGACGTAGTCGACGGCAACCGCTTCGGTGCGTTCGTCGGTCTGTTCGGCGATAATGATCTCGACCAGATCCATGATGTGGGGCGGGTTAAAGAAGTGGAGGCCGACGGCGCGCTCGGGGTGTTCGAGCGCGCTGGCCATCTCCGTCACCGACAGCGAAGACGTGTTCGAGGCGATAACCGTCTCCTCGCTCGCGGCATCCTCGACGTCCGAGAACACCTCTTTCTTCAGGTCCATATCCTCCGGCACGGCCTCGACGACGAGGTCGGCGTCTTCGACGGCGTCCTCGAGGTCGGTCGTCCCCTCGATGCGCTCCAGGGTCGTCTCCATCTCGTCTTCGGTAAGCTTGTCCCGGTCGACGCCCCCCTGCAGGTTGTCGCGGATGCCCTCGAGTCCGTTCTCGACGAACTCCGCATCGATGTCCCGCAGGACCACGTCGTGGCCTGCCATCGCCGACACCTGCGCGATCCCGTGTCCCATGCTTCCGGCTCCGAGCACTGCGATTTGCATACGTGTAGCATCTCCAGTACCGATCAAAAGCGTTCCTCTCTCGAGACGTCCGGCAACATTCGCTCGAACGCGATTCGTGACCACTGCGGCGGAGGCGAGATGGATAACCGTCGGCGCGCTGAGCCGCGACAGCGTCGTCGCGGCTCGAACTGCGAGGGATGAGCGAGTGAACGGGGAGGAACGACCCGTGAGCGAGTGAATCGGGTGGGGAGGATGTGGAATCCCTAGCTGCCAGTGTCAGCAGTGTGTTCTACTCGACGATAGTCTCAATTTCAGTATACACGTCCCACAACGAGGCGCAGAGAACGGAGCTACTTTACTCCCGAACAACGAGAACCTCTAGCATGAGCGACCAGCAGCCAGTGATCGTCGAGGCAGTCAGAACTCCACAGGGGAAACACGGCGGCGTCTTCGCCGAAACCGGCAGCGAGGAGCTTTCGGTCCCGCTCGTGAACGCGATGCTCGAGCGAACCGCACTGACCGGCGACGACGTCGACGATATTCGGTGGGGCTGTGCGAAGCAGGTGAACGAGCAGAGCAACAACATCGCGCGCGTCATCGCGCTGCTCTCGGAACTCGGCGAAGACGTTCCGGGAACGACCATCGACCGGCTCTGTGCCTCCTCCGCCGAGGCGATCATGAGCGCCAGTGACGCCATTCGGGCGGGCCAGCGCGAGGTCATCGTCGCCGGCGGCGTCGAGAACATGTCCAGAAACGAGCGTCGCGAGGGGATCGACTCCTACGACGGCATCGCCGAGCAGTACGACGCGGCGGGACTCGCGATGGGGCAGACGGCCGAGACGGTCGCCCGCGAGGACGACATCTCCCGCGAGCGCCAGGACGAGTACGGTGCGCGCAGCCAGCAGCGCGCGGTCGAAGCGACAGAGGAAGGCAAGTTCGACGACGAAATCGTCCCGATCGAAACGGACGACGGTCTCGTCGAGGAAGACGAGGGACTGCGGCCCGGCACGACCAAAGAAAAGATCGCTGGGCTCCCGCCCGCCTTCGAGGAGGACGGCACCGTCACCGCCGCAAACGCCTCACAGGTTTCGGATGGCGCTGCCGGCGTCCTGATTACCAGTCGAGCGTTCGCCGACGACAACGACCTCGAGATCAGCGCCGAAATCGAGGATCACAACGTGGCGGGTGTCGACCCAACCGTCATGGGAATCGGCCCGGTCCCCGCCGTTCGGGGCATCTGGGAACGCAACGGTCGCTCGGCAGCGGACTACGACCGCGTCGAACTCAACGAGGCCTTCGCCAGCCAGACGCTGTACTGCCAGGACGAACTCGGCTTCGATGACGACGTCTTCAACGTCAACGGCGGGGCCATCGCCATCGGGCACCCGCTCGGTGCCTCCGGCGCTCGCCTGCCGGTCTCGCTGATCCACGAACTCGAGCGACAGGGCGGCGGACTCGGCCTCTCGACGATGTGCGTCGGCTACGGGCAGGGGGCGGCCGTGGAGTTCCAGGTCCCCGAGCAGTAACCGCACGAACTGCGACTCGAGCACCGCTTTCTGCACGCTGTGACTCGAGTCCCGTTTTCTGCACGCTGTGACTCGAGCACCGGCTATCGAATCACGGATACGCTCGAGCATGAGCAGACAGGGCTCAAGCGGGTATGACCCACCGTCCGCTATCCGGCGAAAAAACGGTAGAATCGATGTGGGATCCGGACTACAGGATCTGGTCGGCGATGATGTTCTTCTGGATCTCCGAGGTGCCCTCGTAGATCTTCGTGATGCGGGCGTCGCGGTAGTAGCGCTCGGCGGGGTAATCCGTGACGTAGCCCGAACCGCCGTGGACCTGCAGTCCGTCGTCGGCGACTTCGACCGAAATCTCGCTCGCGAACAGCTTCGCCATGCTCGAATACTGCGCGGCGACGTCCTGGTTGTTCTTCTCGACCTGGCTGGCGGCGCGGTAGGTCAGCGAGCGGGCGGCCTCGACCTTGGTCGCCATCTCGGCGAGCTTGTGCTCGATGGCCTGGAACTCCTTGATCTTCTGGTCGAACTGCTCGCGCTCGTTGGCGTACTCGATCGCGGCGTCGAGGGCACCCTGTGCGGCGCCGACGGCCTGTGAGGCGACGCTGGTTCGGCCGGACGCGAAGAACTCCATCAGCTGGTAGAAGCCCTTGTCCACTTCGCCGATGACGTTGTCCTCTGGAACGCGAACGTCGTCGATAATGACCTCGGCGAGGTCGGAGGCGCGAATGCCGAGTTTGTTGGAGATCTTCTCCGTGGAGACGCCGTCACGGTCCATCTCGACGAGGAACGCGGTGATACCGCGGTGTCCCTCGTCGGGGCTGGTCTTGGCCATCAGAACGCCGACGTCGGCGACGGTTCCGTTGGTGATCCACATCTTGTTGCCGTTTAAGACGTACTCGTCACCGTCTTTCTCGGCGACCGTCTCGATGCCGGCGACGTTCGAGCCGTGTGCGGGCTCGGAAATCATAGAACAGGAGGCGGTTTCGCCGGCCGCGATCTTGGGGAGCCACTCCTCTTTCATCCACTCGTCGCCGAACTCGATGATCATGTTCGTCCCGAAGCCGGCGGAGCCGACGGCGCTCCCGATGCCGGGGTCCGCGCGCCAGAGTTCCTCGGTGACGATGGTGCTCGAGATCTTGTCCATCCCGGCACCGCCGTACTCGATCGGGATGCCGGGTGCGACGAAGTCGTACTCGGCGGCCTTCCTGCGGATCTCCTCGGGATACTTGCACTCGCGGTCGTGTTCCTCCGCGACCGGAGCCATCTCGTTTTCACCGAACTCGCGAACGGCCTCGCGAATCGCGTCGTGCTCGGCGGACAGCGTGAATGCCATATATCACGGTTGTTGTCCGGTACCAAAATAGCTTCGATGTATTCAACAGTTACAACGCATCCCCGCCCGATATCGAACGTTGTAAACTCAATTGTGGGTTGAGAAGCATCTATTAGATTGTTGGACGGCCTGTCCGCCACTTGAATTTACAGTGGTAAGCGGAGTGGGAGTTATAGGCTCGAGCGAGCCACCCTACTCCGTCACCGCGTGTGTGTTACTCGTTTTCGCCGCGAATCTTGAACTTCTGGACCTTGCCGGTCGTCGTCCGGGGGAGTTCCTCGACGAACTCGACCTCGCGCGGGTGTTTGTACGCGGCCATGTTCTCGAGGCAGTACTCTTTGATCTCCTCGGGCGTCGCCTCGGCGTCCGGCGTCGGCACGACCAGTGCCTGGACGGTCTCGCCGCGGCGTTCGTCGGACACGCCGACGACGGCGGCGTCGGCGATATCCTCGTGTTCGAACAACAACTCCTCGACCTCGCGCGGATAGACGTTGTAGCCGCCGGTGACGATCATGTGCTTCTCGCGGTCGACGACGTAGAAGAAGCCGTCCTCGTCCCAGTAGCCGATATCGCCGGTGTGGAACCACGTCTGGCCGTCGGCCTCGGTAAAGGCCTCCTCGTTGGCCTCCGGCAGGCCGTAGTAGCCCGCCATCACGTTAGGCCCGGAGACGACGAGCTCACCGGTGATCTCGGTCAGGTCGACCGCTTCGGCGGCTTCACCGCCTCCGCCTCGTTGGGTCTTCGACCCGACACTCTCGTCGATCGGACCCTCCTCGACGCGGGAGACGGGCTCGAAGTCATCGTCGACGATCTTCGCGTCCATCCCGTCGAACGGCTTCCCGATGCTGCCCTTCCGGCGGGCGTCGGGCCCGTTCGCGTGCGTCGTCGGACTCGTCTCCGTCAGGCCGTAGCCCTCGTAGAGGGTCGGCCCGAAGAGCTCCTCGAAGCGCTCGAGCACTTCCATCGGCAGACTCGAGCCCCCGGAGTTGACGAACCGAAGCGAGGAGAGATCGAACGCCTCGGCCTCGGGGTGGTTGATCATGTCGTTGAACATCGCCGGCACGCCGAACATGACGGTGATGCCCGCGGATTCGATCATCGTCATAACTTCGGTGGCGTCCCACTCGGGGACGGGGTAGTAGGCCGCACCGTTGAACAGCGCACCGTTCATCACGACGGACATCCCGTAGATGTGAAAGAGCGGCAGCGTGCCGATCAGTTTGTCGTCGGGATCGATGCCCCCGATAAGCTCGGAGTTCGCTTTGGCCGTCCACGCGAGGTTATCGTGCGTGAGCAAGACCCCTTTCGGCGTCCCCGTCGTGCCGCTCGTGTAGGGCTGGACGGCGATATCGTCGTCCGCGCGGTCGACGATCTCGAGGGTGTCCTCGGCGAGGAACGCCTCGAAGTCGGTCGCGTCCTCGACCTCGTCGCCCACGCTGATGACCTGTTCGACGTCGGTTTCGTCGACGACTTCGGCAACTGCCGGAACGTTCGCCGAGAGCGTGACGACGGCTTTCGCCCCGCTGTCGGAGAGGAGGTGAGAGATCTCTCGAGCCTTGTACTGCGGGTTCATCGGAACGACGATCCCGCCGGCCCGTAGCGTTCCCTGGAACGCCGTGACGAACTGCGGGAGGTTCGGCAGATAGATCGCGACGCGGTCGTCGGCGCCGATACCGTGGTTCGCGAGTGCCTGGGCGAACTGTCCGGCTCGTGTCCAGAACTGCTCGTAGCTCAGTTCGGTGTCGTCGAAGACGATTGCCGGCGAGTCCGGCCGTTGCTCGACACTCTCGGCGACGTTCGTCACGAGATTGGTCATGGTACGTGAATCATCACAAACCGCTAAAACCGTTGCGAATCGTGATGTTCGCCGGCGTCGTCAGTCCGACACCGACGGTTCGCCGGCGCGCTGGACATCGTAACCGACGAGATACCGTGCTCGCAGGAGCAACAGGAAGATCGTCGCCGCCGCGGCGGCCTGGATTGCCATTCCGACAGTCCCGCCGACGACGGAACCGAACATGGCGGCGAATCCAGCGACCACGTAGAACGCGCGGACGGGCAGTGACAGATCCTGCGCACCGTCAAAGCCGACCGTCGCGACGATCAGTCCGATCGTGCCCGCGAGGACGACCGGGAACGCAAAGACCGTCATCGAGGTCCACTGGATCAGACTGTTGTTCGCAACGAACGCGAACGGAATGACGAACCCTGGCGCACCGATGCGCAGCGCCTGCACACAGGCAGTCATAAAGCTCGTCCCCGCGATCCGTGACCCGACTGCAACGGAGATTGCCACCGGCGGTGTGATCGCAGAGAGCATCGCGAAGTAGAACACGAACATGTGGGTCGTAATCTCGGGGACGCCGAGTTCGGACACGGCGTTTGCGATCAGGAACGCGACCAAAATGTAGGCCGCCGGCGTCGGCATACCGAGGCCGAAGGCGATGCTCGCGATCATCGCGAGTACCAACACGAGCGCTAACCCGCCGGTAAAGCCCATGATCGACACGTCAGCGAAGCCGATAATTCCCGCACCGAGACGTCCGGTCATTCCGCTCGTCTCGAGTAACTCGACGATCAGCCCCATCGCCGCGAGTACGCCCACGAGCGGCGCCATCTCGAGTCCGCCCTGGTAGAGTCCGTCGACGGTCTCCTTGCACGTGCCCACGACGGAGCGATAGGATCCGACGGCAAACTCCTTGAGCGTTGCTCCGTCCGTAGCTCCGGCCACTGCAGTGCCATCGTCGTCCAGTTTCGCCTGAACTCGTCGATCGACATCGAAGACGTCGATGAGATAATTTCGGACGAAGATGACCCCGACGATCGTGAGGATCGTGTAGAAGCCAGCCGTCAGGGGCGTAAACCGGAGGTAGATGAGCGTGTACAGCAGGACGATCAGCGGAATCAAGAAGTGCAGGCCGCTCAGGAGCACCCGCCAGTCGAACGGCGAGAGGTCGGACGTCGTCCAGCCGAATTTGAGAATGCTGAAATGAACCGCCAGACAGACGCTCAGGTAGAACAGCGCCGCTGGGATCGTACCGGCCTGAACGATATCGAGGTACGGAACTTCGATGATGTCGGCCATGAGGAACGCGGCGACCCCCATGACGGGCGGCAGCATCTGTCCGCCGGCGGAGGCGACGGCCTCGATCGAGGCCGCGTAATCGTCGCGAACGCCCTGGTCCTGGATCATCGGGATCGTGAAGCTCCCGGTCGTCGCGGTGTTTGCCGCTGCACTGCCGGTGATCGATCCCATGATCATACTCGAGATGACCGCGATCTGGACGACGCCGGTTCGCAACGTCCCGCCGAGTTCCGTGCCGACTTCGCGGATGTAATCCATGAGGCCGTACGCCTTGGCGATCCCGGCGAACATGATGAAGATCGCGACCCACGTCGATCCGATTCCCATGATCGTACTGTCGTAGATACCGGACTGCACGCCGAGAGCCGCCTCTTCGATGATCCCGGTGATGTCTTCGCCCGACCACGCGAGCAGGTCGGGGAGGAATGGTAACGTGCTCACGGCGGCGTGCGAGTAAACGATCGCGAAGATGGCGACGGACGCGATAATCAGCCCGAAGGCCCGACGCGTCGCGTCGGTGACGAGGATTATCAGCGCTGCGCCGATGATGTGATCGGTCGTCGAGAACCCGAGAATGTGTGCATCACCGTCCAGGCGGTCGAACGCCCCGAAGATGTACGCCATCGTGACCAGCGAGAGGACGGCGAGTCCGATCGCGAGATACGGATCGAACCGGCCGTAGACCCGTTTGAACTGCTGTACAGCACTCGACAGCCGTTGGCTCTTGAGACCGAGATCGTCGAGCAGCGTAACTTTCTCCGGTGGCTCCTGTAGTCGCTCCGGGTCCGCATCGTCGGCTGCTTCCGGATCATCGACATCGGACGGGTCGTCCAGTCGCTCTCTGAACTGTTGGCGAGCGTAATCCAGATAGTAGACCGCCAACCCCCAGCCGGTAAAGAGTACGACATACTCCGCCCGCTCGGAGAACACGAGCGCCGGGGGAATAAATGCTCTGAGAGAGATCCCGGCAGGAGACAGGTTTGTGAGAATATAGAACGCATAGTAGAGGGTAAGGGCAGTCAGAACTGCCGCCATAGTATACGTAATACCGTCTAACAGCCGGAGCAGTGTCAGTCGGCCGAAACGAGAGCGTTGGGTGGACATCGGTCGTTAGTTATCCAGCGCGTGTTCCAGTGCGCGCTCGAGACCGGGCGCGGTACCGGAGCCACTTGGCGTCGGTGAGACCGTCATATCCGACTCGATGTCGGAGAGAGTCTCGAGGTCCATGTTGTTCGTGATGAAGAACCACGGCAGATCGTAGTAGTGGAAGATCTGCGTCATCTCGAAGTCGAGTTGGTCGAACGGCTCAACATCCTCCCGGAACTCGCGCGCCGTCCAGTTCTGGAGGAAGCCCATCTCGATGCTTTCGTCGGCGATGTCGCCGATGTTTTCCTCCGTGCCGTCGCTCGTCTGAGCTTCGATGGATAGGTCGTCCAGATTTTCGTTCATGACCGACGCCAGCGCCTCGTTTGCGGCGTGACCCGTCGTCCCCTGCTCGGACGTTTTCATCCGGATCGTGTCGACTTCCAGCGTGTCGTCGGGTTCGTCTGCGCGCTCGAACTCGTCGCTCCAGACATCCAGTTCCTCCTCGTAGAAGTCCGCAGCGGCCGGGTGGAACGGAATACCCTCGTAGGCGTTCTGCACCCAGAACTCCGGATCGTTGTGGAACGCAAAGATCCCGAACGCGTCGGCCAGTTCCTCTCGGACCTCCCACATGGTTTCGAGGTACGTGTAGACGACATCGTAATCGAGTGCCGCCTGGGAAACGAAGTTGTACGAGAATGATGGACACGGAATCTCACCGGGTACGTCAACGTCGTCGTTATCGGCCCCCTCCATCTCGTCCGTGTCCAGATCCTCGATGAGGAGCGTCTCGTCGCCCTGCCACGCCTCGTTCGTCTCGTCCGTGATATCGAGCACCCGGAACTCGTCGACCGACGCCATGGCTTCCTGGAGCCAACCGGGCGTGATCGAGAAGTTCATCATTGTGCCAACGCCGACGTCTAACTGTCCCTCGTTCAGGGCACCGCCCTGTTCTGAGAAACTCACACTGATCCGCTCGTATCCGGAATCGTCGTCGTCTTCGCCGAAACAACCGGCAAGCGCCGTCGCGGTGCCGACGCCGGTCGCCGCGAGAAATGATCGTCGAGTCTGTTCGCTAAAGCTACCAGTGGGTCTCTCTACCATGAGACCAGAGTCAATGCTATAAGGGTATAATAGTATCTATATTTGTTTGGCACTATTCATCAGATAGCTAAACACTGTTCGGATGATGTACAGCAAAGACTACGACTGCAACCCGAACGCACGCGAAGATCGCCTTTGACTCGAGCGGTTCTGGATCCCATCGTTCGGGAGCGGTCTGCGGATCAATCGTCGGTAACCTGTACACGTACCGACACGCTACACAGTCGCATGCAACCGGAATGACAACACGAGGACCACAATACCTATTGTGCCTATAACACTCATAAGAAGTATGCTGGATTTCGTCAACCTCGAGAAGGACCTCGACCAGGAAGAGCGCATGATCCGGGACACGGCCCGGGAGTTCGTCGAAGAACACGTCAAGCCCGACATCGGCGAGCACTTCGAAAACGGCACGTTCCCAAAAGAGCTCATCGGCGAGATGGGTGAACTGGGCTTTTACGCGCCGAACCTCGAGGGCTACGGCTCGCCCAACGTCTCCGAGACGGCGTACGGACTCCTGATGCAGGAGCTCGAGGCCGGCGACTCGGGGCTGCGGTCGATGGCGTCGGTGCAGGGCGCACTCGTCATGTATCCCATCCACGCGTACGGTAGCGAGGAGCAGAAAGAAGAGTGGCTCCCGGCGATGGGGCGCGGTGAAGCGATCGGCTGCTTCGGCCTCACCGAACCCGAACACGGCTCGAACCCGACGGCCATGGAGACCTACGCCGAACGCGACTCCGACGGCTACGTCCTCAACGGCTCGAAAACGTGGATCACGAACTCGCCGATCTCGGACGTCGCGATCGTCTGGGCACGTGATCGCTCGAGCGAGGACGATCCCGTCCGCGGCTTCCTCGTCGAGACCGACCGCGACGGCGTCAGTACGAACAAGATCGACGAGAAGCTCTCGCTGCGCGCGTCGATCACGGGCGAGATCGGTCTCAACAACGTCCACGTGCCCGAGGAGAACGTCCTCCCGGGCGTCTCGGGCATGAAGGGACCGCTGTCCTGTCTGACCCAGGCTCGCTACGGGATCGCCTGGGGAGCCATCGGCGCCGCTCGCGACTGCTTCGAGGAGGCCCGCCAGTACGCCAAAGATCGCGATCAGTTCGGCGGCCCGATCGGCCGGTTCCAGCTGCAACAGCGCAAACTCGCGGAGATGGGAACCCAGATCACGCTTGCCCAACTGCTTGCCTACCGACTCGCCGAACTCAAAGAGCGCGGCGAGATGCGCCCGCAGCACGTCTCGATGTCCAAGCGCAACAACGTTCGCATGGCGCGCAACCAGTCGCGGATCGCCCGTGAGATGCTCGGTGGTAACGGGATCACCACCGACTACTCCCCGATGCGTCACATGGCCAACCTCGAGACGGTCTACACCTACGAGGGGACCCACGACATCCACACGCTCGTCCTCGGCGAGGAGTTCACCGGCATCGCGGCCTACGAGTAACCCCGCCCCTTGCAAACGCCGTTTTTCGCCGACGCAGGCGTTCGACTGTCGAGTACGGCGATCGCCCCTCACGTCCAGCGCACCATCGGGACCGAGAGCGTTCTCTGTTTCACATAGCGGAACAGCAGGTTGGTCCGTCGAACGGGGGACAATTCGTTCCGCACAGCGACACGTTCGTTTTGCTATCCGGAACATTGATTGAGATCGTGACGTATACCCGTGTATGAGCACGCACGAGGCGGACGAAACCGACGCCGGGGTCTCGACGACACGGAAGACGTTCGAGATCCTCGAGTCGCTCAAAGCGGAGGAGGGGGTGACGATCACGGAACTCACGCGACGCACCGGATTGAGCAAGAGCACCGTCTATCGACACCTCACGACCCTCACCGACATGGGGTACGTCGTCGAACGCGACGGCGGCTATTATATCGGATTTCGGCTCCTCGAGATCAGCGAACAGGCTCGAACCCGGAAGACGGGATACACGGCCGCGAAGCGAAAGGTGTTCGACCTGGGACAGGAGACCGACGAGCGGGCAGTATTCATCGTCGAAGAGGAAGGGGAGGGCGTCTACGTCCACCGATACGGCAGCCTCTCGGACACGATGATCGGCAAACGCCGACCGCTGCACTCGCTGGCCTCCGGGAAGGTTATTCTCGCGGAGTGGAACGACGACGCCGTCCGCGAGTTCGTCGAAGAGAACGGACTCGAGACGATTACGGACAACACGATCACGGACCCCGACGTCCTCTACGAGGAACTCGAGCGCATCCGGGAGCGCGGCTACGCCGTGAACAACCAGGAGCATATGGACGGCCTGCGTGGCGTCGCCGTTCCCGTCTACACCCCCGACGACGAATTCCTCGGCGCGCTCGGCGTCTTCGGCCCGACGAGCCGGTTCAAAGACGAGTACCTCCACGAGGAGTTGCCCAGTCTCCTCTGGGACAAGGCGGGCGAGATCAGAGTCACGCTGGCCTACGGCTGAGTCGAGAGTTCGAATGCTGAACTGGGGGCCGGCGATACCGGCGCTCCTCCCCGCCGGTGATCGATCGATTCAGTCCCGTTTCCACCCGAATACAGCCGTTCATGGTGGCCAAGCGGTCCTGGTTCGTTCGCCCATCCGATACGCCGGCGAACGGCCAGCGCCCGCATAGTGAAACACGTCAGATCACCATCGAAACGACTTTCCACAGGTCACGAGTAGCCACGCCCCATGGACGAGCGGAACAGGAGTCCCGGACCGATGCCAAAAGTCGCGCGGTTGCTCGAGAAGTACGACCTCGAGGGCGTCGGCGACGAACTCGAGGCCCAGTGGACCCACCCCGACGACCGCAAGAGTCTCCGGGCGCTCGCCGATTCGTTCAACGAACGCCTCCTCAGGGCTTCACTCGACGCCGAACGAATCGATACAATCACCGAAGACGTCGGTCACCTCTACGAACTGCTCGACCGGACGACGGGCAGCCGTGGTGAGCAGTTACAGGCCAGGCGACGCCTCGAGCGGGACGGTGTCGACGTCGAGACCCTGGTCGACGACTTCGTTTCGTATGGCGCAATCCGGTCGTACCTCACGAGCTATCGCGACGCGTCGCTTCCGGAGACGACCGACGGCGACGTCCGCCGAACGGAACGGAACGCCATCGAAGGCCTCCGCCAGCGAACGGTCGCCGTAACCGAAAGCAAACTGGCTCGCCTCCGGAACACCGACCGACTGGATATCGGGTCGCATCGCGTACTCGCGAACGTCCAGGTCGTCTGTGAGGACTGCCACAGCCAGTACGACATCTCCGAACTGCTCGAGGCCGGCGGGTGCGACTGCGACGCGCCGTAGCGTTCGAAACTGAACCCGACCGACGGTCGCCGGCTGCGAGTGACTGTTCAAAAACACATAACAAAAGTACAGCTGTTACTAGTTGTGCGCTGCCGGCGGGATTTGGTTGCCGATTCATTTCACAGAACCGTGCGAGCTACCAGTTATCGGAGAATGTAAGCTAATATATGACACTGGAGCAACCGTTCCATTCGATAGCTGGTATCGAATCGGCGAGAGGCGACTCAATGCACGTTTTCCGGCTGACCAGTGCCCGTCTACGTGCGATAGCTCGTTGGCTCGCCTAGCCGTAACAGATACCGTCGTGTGACGGCGTTCGGTCGGCCGTAACGCCCGTTAACCGTACTATCACCAGATACCGGTTACTCGCCACACATGACATGGTTTAAACTGCTGTTCAGAATGTACAGATACCAGAGTAGTTATTCGACGACCGTCGGGCAATGGTCGGGTTCCTACGCGACAGCAGTGTGTTTTCCGGTCGCGAGAACCGCGACGAGAGCGCGGGTCGTCAGTCGACGATCGCAGCGAGTTCTCGCTCGAGTCCCTCGAGGTCGATCGTCAGACTCCGGATTTCGGTCCCGTACCGCTCTTTGTACCCCGATCCGGTCAGAATCGCGACGACGTCGTCGTCCGGTTCGATGGAGCCCGATTGCGACAGGGTTCGGATTCCGGCGATGGCGACCGCACTCGAGGGTTCGACGGACACACCGACCGTCGTCGACAGTCGATCCATCGCATCGCGGATCTCCGCGTCCGGGACGGAAACGACTTCGCCGCCGGTGTCTCGAGCGGCGGCGAGCGCGCGCGTTCCGCTCGGCGGATCGCTGTTCGCGATCGAAACCGCGATCGTGTCGTCAGCCGTCACCGGCGACACGGTGGCGCGCTCCTCACGATAGGCCGTCGCCACGGGATCGCACGCGGCCGCCTGCACGAGATAGAGTTTGGGTACGTCGTCGACGAGACCCGCTCGATTCAGCTCTCGGAGCGCCTTCCAGACCGCGCTCGCCTGACCGCCGCTGCTGACCGGGAGCGCGATCGCGTCCGGGGTCGTCGGCGAGCATTGCTCGAGAATCTCGTAGGCGACCGTCTTCTGTCCGGCGACGCGAAGCGGCGTATCGGAGTTGACGAAGGCGACGTCGGTCTCGAGCGCGAGCGTCTCGTGGTAGAGTTTTCCGTACTCGCCCTCGACACGGAAGAGGTGCGGATCGTGTCGCGCGATTAGCTCGAGACGCTCCCTGGGCGTGTCCGCCGGGACGAACACTGCACACTCGAGGTCGGCGTTCGCGGCGTACGCGCTCGTACTGAGCGCCATATTTCCGTGCGAAACCGTTCCGACCCACTCGTATCCGGCCTGGGCCGCGACGCTCACGCCGACCGCACTCCCGCGATCTTTGAAACTTCCCGTTGGGTTCTGGCCCTCGTGTTTCAGCGAGAGCGAACAGCCGACGTACTCGTCCAGCCCCGCCGCGCGAACGAGTGGCGTCGTCCCTGGGGGAACGCCGGACGGCTCCGATACCGGAAGGACATCGGCGTAGCGCCACATGCCGCGGCTCCACTCGGCGTCGGGCCACTCGAAGTCGGTCGGATCGGTCTCGACCCAGAGGGGTTCGCCGCAGGAACAGCGGTTTCGGTCGTCGGTTTCGTACGTCCCCCCGCAGTCGTAGCAACACAGCTGTCCGTTCATCCACGATAGCGGTCTCGCCGGAGCGACAAAACGCTTCCTTCGATCCGACTCGAGGAACGTCTCGAGGGGAAAATAGTTACATGGGTGGTGATACAAGAAGTGAACATGTATCGAGTCGTGCTCCCCGTCGGGTTGGACGAACAGCGGACCAATGCGGCTGTTTCGATGATCGAATCCCTTCCCGGCGAACCCGACGAACTCGAAGTAGTGGCACTGAACGTGTTCAAGGAGTTCGACGTGACCGACGAGGGCGGGCAAATCAAGTCCGCGGATTTCTACGACGAGGACGCATTTCCAGAGCGTGCAGAAGCCGCCCTTGAGTCGCTCGAAGAGACGGGCGTGACGGTCGTAAAACGGCGAGAGCACGGCGATCCGGCCGAGGCGATCCTCGAGGTGGCTGCGGATATCGATGCAGACGGGATCGTTATGTGCGGGCGGGATCGCAGCCCGACCGGGAAAGCGCTCTTCGGCAGCGTGACGCAGTCGGTGGTGCTCTCGGCGGACTGCCCCGTCGTTATCACGACCGAGTAGCGTCGTTCGGCCGACGCCGTCGAAGGGGTTAGAGCGGGCGGATCACTTGAGGTAGAGCACGTACACCGTGATCGCCACGCCGAACGCGATGCTCGCGCCGACGGTGACGACCAGTGCGACCGACTGGTTCACTCGCAGTAGAGAAAATACACCCAGCGTGAACGTCGCGTACAGAAAAGCGAGAGAGACACCGAATCGAAACCACTCCCGCTGGCCGGAGAGCCCCGCGCCCTCGTCCTCGTCCGCGTTCATCGGTGCCTCCGTTCGGTGGTTGGACGCGACGCCCCGTGTAGTTTACCCACGAGACGGGTGTCGGTTACGACCCGGTCGATCCGCCGAACTCGAGCGCCAGGGGGTGGCGTCGTCAGCGGACCACGGGCGCGGCGACATCGCCGATCGTCTCGACCGACGCGCGGACGTGGTCGCCCGGATCGATCGGCTCCGCGCCGGGCGTGCCCGTACTGAACAGGTCGCCGGGCTTCAGCGTCATGACGTCGGAGTGGAACGAGACGATCTCGCGGGGCGGGAACAGCATGTTCCGGACCTCGTTTTCCGCCGCGACTCGATCGTCGACGATCGTCTGCACCGTCAACTCCTCGAATGCGAGCGGGTCCTCGGGGACCGCGATCGCCGGGCCGACGACGAGAAACGAGTCGAAACTCTTCGCCCGCGTCAGGAATCGCGGGTTGCGCTGGAGGATGTCCTCCGCGGTCATGTCGATGACCGGCAGGTAGCCGGCGACCACGTCGTCGACCGCGTCCTCATCGACGTTCCGACATGCTCGTCCCATCAGCACCGCGAGTTCGGCCTCAGCCGTCACCCTGCTACTCTGCTCGACCGGCGGGAGCCGAATGGGGCCGCCCGGCCCCGTGACGGCGTTGTTCGGCTTCATGAAGCTCGCCGGCTCGTCGGGCCGTTGCTCGTCGAGGTCGCCGGCGTGTTCGGCGTAGTTCAGCCCGATGCCCCAGAGTTTCCCGAATCGCTCGAGCGGCGGCCCGAACTGGACGTGCGCCGAATCGATCCGGTCGGCCGGCACCGCGTCCACGTCGGGGAGCGTCCCCGCCGCAGCGCGCGGGAGCGCGTCCCGGACGGTCTCGAGGTCCGGTGCGGCCGCCGAGAGCGGGACGAACCCCTCCTCGTCGCCGAGGAGCGGACGCCCGTCGGTCGTACGTGCCAGGTACTGCACGGTCACTCCTCGCGATCCGTCCAGAAGTCGAACGAGCGGCCGGGCGCGAACACGTCGAGCCCGACGGCCAGTTCGTCGCCGGTGTTCTCGACCCGGTGGGGTTCGTCGGACTCGAGCAGGACGGAGTCGTACCGCTCGAGGGTCACTGACTCGCCGTCGTCGGTCGTGACCGTGAGCTCGCCCTCGAGGCAGAGACAGACCTGCTCGTTCTCGTGGTCGTGCATCGGCGAGCTGTGGCCCGGCGGTTTCTCGAACCACTCGAAGGAGAACTGGTCACTGCCGGCCATCGAGACGCGCCGCCACCCCTTGTCGGGCTCGTACGTCTCCGCATCGTCGAAGTCGACCGGTTTCATAGGTTCGCCCCCGTAGAGCCACCGTCGATCAGGACGCTCTCGCCGTTAATGTAGCCCGACACTGGCGAGGAGAGGAACGCGACGGTGTTGCCGAGTTCCATCGGATCGCCGACCCGCTCGAGCGGGTTGCTCGCCCAGTCGTCCAGGCCCTCCTCGTAGGAGTCGTAGTCGCCCCGGTCGACGGCCTGAGTGACGAGGTCTTCGATGCGTTCGGTCTCGTGCGGGCCGGGGAGGACCGCGTTGGTTCGGACGTCGGGAGCGAACTCCTTCGAGAGCGTCTTCTCGAGGCCGATGACGCTCATACGGACGGAGTTCGAGAGCACCAGACTGTCGATGGCCTCCTTGACGCTTCGGGAGGTGATGTTCACGATCGTCCCCTCGCCCTCGCGCAGATAGGGCTCGGCCTCGCGGGCGAGTCGGACGACGCTCATCACGAGCAGGTCGTAGGCCTGATACCAGTCGTCGTCGTCGGTGTCCAGGAACGGCCCCGACGGCGGACCGCCGGCGCTCGTCACGAGGTGGTCGATCCCGCCGAACTCGTCGACGGTCGTCTCGATCAGCGTCTCGATGTCGCCCTCGTTCGTGAGGTCGCCCTGCTGGGCGACGACGTCACCCGCTGCGACGTCTTCGATCTCCGCTTTCGCATCCTCGAGTCGGTCCTCGTCGCGACCGTTGATGACGACGTTCGCGCCCTCCCGTGCGAGGGCCTTCGCCGAGGCCTTCCCCAGGCCGCTCGAGGAGGCTGTGACGAGCGCTACGTTGTCGGTGAGTTGTAAGTCCATCTCGTCCGTAACCCCAGAGGAGAAACTCAAAAAAGTTTGGTGTTGCGGTAAGGGTCTGGGTCGGGCCGGTCCGCCGGAACCGTCCGTGAGTCGGCCTCGCACGAACGAACTCATCGCTGACGCGGAGCAGACGCACACTCGTTGCGACCGGCTCGGCGATCACCCCACAGACAATTCCGTATAGTGGAATGTGGTCCTCGTAAATAGCAACACTCTCTACCGTACCGCGTCTTCCACTGCCCTCGAGTCGGCTATTGGCCGTACCGCTACCGTGTGGGACGATCGGTTCGTAAATTACAACCATATGAATGTAATCTCGGATTCGCGCACCCTGAGTTCGACGCAAAAATCTCCCACAGTACGGAATCCAGTTTCCGCGTTCGAGCGGCCGTGAGTCGTTCGATGTACCGATACACACCGAGCGACCAGCTACAGAACGACCTTCCGTATGGTGGAATTTATAACCCGAGTGCTCGTGTGTGCACGTATGACAGACGACAACGCTAATCGGATCGGGAGCACGAAGACGAGCTTCGAAATCGTCCACGCGCTCCAGGAGAACGGCCCCTCCCGGCTCTCCGAGGTCGCCGACCAGCTCGAGTTGACGGAGAGTACTACCCATCGGCATCTGAGCACGCTTTGCGACCTCAGGTACGTCTCGCGCCGGGGAGAGCTGTACCAGATCGGTCTCCGCTTCGCCCGGTTGGGCCGAGCCGCCCAGACGCGGGATCCGGCCTACCTGATGGCAAAACCCCACGTCCAGAACCTGGCCGAAGAGACCCACGAGCGGGCGCAGTTCGTCGTCGAGGATCACGGTCTCGGCATCTATCTCTACTTAGAAACCGGCAGCAACGCCGTCCGGGCGGGGTTCGGCATCGGTCGACAGATCCACCTGCACTGCTCGTCCGCCGGCAAGTCGATTCTCGCACAGTACTCGCGAGACCGCGTCGATGCGATTCTCGACCGGTGGGGGTTTCCGTCTCACACCGAGAACACGATCACCGATCGCGATGCGTTTTACGAGGAACTCGAGCGTGTCCGTGACCGCGGCGTCGCCTTCAACCGCGAAGAACACGTCCACGGACTCAACGGGACTGCGGTGCCAGTCAAGCAGGAGGGAGAGGTGCTCGGCGCGCTCGCCGTCGCGGGACCCTCCCATCGGCTAAACGGCGAGCAACTCGAGGTGGACGTTCCCGACCGGTTGCTCGCGGCCGCGAACGAACTCGAGTTGAACATCACCTACTCGTCGCCGGACAGCGCGGACGACCACGTGGTTGAGTGATACAGATTACTGTACCGATTTACCGGCGCAACCGCCGCCGGATCGCGGTTGCGCCGGAAATGACTTACAGTAAACCGTATGAGCGTCACTCGAACGACGCCGTTCCGTCGTCGAAGGCGAGTTGCTCGCGCTCGAGCACGGAGACCGACTCCCCGAGATCGGAGAGCAACGCTTCTGAAACGCGGAACTCGGCGAGATCGGTCGTGTTTTCGATCCACGCGACCCGAACCGTCTCGGGATCGTACCCGCCGAGGGCGTTCAGCGCGACCCGGAGCGCGAGTTCGTCGTCCGGGACGACGGCGGGAAGCTTCGCCTTGGAGAGCGAGCCGCTCGTCAGCGCGTTCGCGTAGGTTTTCTTCAGATCGAGCTGTTCGACCGCCGCTCGTCGGGTAATATCCGCCAGCCCGATGCCGTTCCCGTTCCCACTCGTCGCCTCGGTAAGCCCGCGGGCGTAGATCAGATCGATCGACGGCGTCTCCGGATCCGGCGCGTTGAGAACGCGGTACCGGCCGATCACGTTCGTATCCATTCCCGCCCCGGAGATCTCCTTCCCGAGTTCGTCGACGACGAGGAGGTCGATATCGTCGACCGGCAGCGTCGCCATCTCCTCGCGCGCCCGCTCCAGCAGGGCCGGCTCGCGTCGCTCGAGCGACGGCCCGTCGATCGCCTCGATCGCCCCGATCTCCTCGTGGAAGTTCTCCACGAGCGCGAGCCCGCCGAGCAGCGGCACGGAATCTCTGATGGCTTCGACCAACGACTCGATAGTCGGCACGTAGCCGCGGTCGAGCGCCGTCGAGTGAAACGCCTGCGCGCCCCGCTGTTTGCCGAGGCCGACCGCGAGCATCTTGCAGAGCCCGCTCTCGAGCGACCCGGTGAAGTTCGTGTGCGGCTTGACGCGATTGATCACCAGCACGGCGTCCGCCGCGAGCGCGGCGCTCGAGAAGTAGACCGGCGTCGTCGCCCCGTCAACGTCGACCGCGTCGAGTTTCTCGACATCCATCCGCGCATCGATCGGGGCACCGACGTACTCCTCGGTGAGATCCAGCGCGGCGAGGATCTCGCGCTGACCCTCGGGGGTCGCACCGCCGTGACTGCCCATCGCGGGGACGACAACGGGTTCGAACCCTCGGTCTTCGATGTACGAGACCGTCTCGGCCGTGATATCGGCGATCCGGTGGATACCCCTGCTTCCGACCCCCACGGCAATCGTTGCGCCGGACTCGAGGTCATCGAACGCGAGTCGGTCCAGTTCCGAGCGCGTCGTCGACAGCGGATCGGAGAGCGTGCTCGTCGGCGGGTCATAACTGACGCGTGCGAACGACGGGGAGCCCTGTGGCTCGATGAGCGGTCCGATGTCGTCCCGGTCGGGAAAGTCCATACGCGACATAGCGGGACCGGCGTGTTAATTCCTCTGAGCGAAAGTTGCCGATAGCTGAAATAATTTACATACACTCGTTCGTGACCGAGTATGGAGATCGACCACGTCGAGTCACTTCCAGTCGCGATCCCGCTCGAAAAGCCGGTCTCTTTCTCCAATAGAACGCTCACATATCGCGATCACGCGATTACGTACGTTCGAACCGAGAGCGGACTCGAAGGCGTCGGCTACTCGCTCGGCTACGAAGGCGCGGACCTGATCGCCGAGGCGGTGGAATCGCTGCTCGAGCCGATGCTCGTCGGCGAAGACCCGCGGGACACCGAACGACTGTGGCGGGAGATGTACGACGGGACGGTCCAGATCGGTCGGTCGGGGCTGCTCCTTCGGGCCATCTCCACCATCGATATCGCACTCTGGGATATCAAGGCGAAAGCCGCTGAACAGCCGCTGTACAAGCTTCTCGGGGGCCACGCCGACGCGGTACCGGCCTACGCGAGCGGCGGCTACTACCGCGACGAGAAGGGCCACGAGGGACTGCGCGACGAACTGCGGCGCTACGTGGACGAGGGGCACGACGTCGTCAAGATGAAGGTCGGACGACGGTCGGTCTCCGAGGAACGGGCGCGCGTCGCGGCCGCTCGCGACGAGATCGGGGACGACCGAACGCTGTTGCTCGACGCGAACGGTGTTTGGTCGACAGCGACGGAGGCCATCCGGGCCTGCCGCGCGTTCGAACCGTACGATCCATATTTCATCGAAGAGCCCGTGATGATCGATAGCGTCGAGGCGATGGCCACCGTCAACGACGCGATCCCGTACCCGGTCGCGACCGGCGAACTCGAGGGGCCGCGATACGACTTCGAACGGCTGTACAGCGACGGCGCCGCGGACGTGCTCCAGCCCGATGCCACCGTCTGTGGCGGCATCACCGAGTGGCTTAAGATCGCCCATCACGCGGCGGCTCTCGACGTACCGATCGCTCCCCACTACAACTGGAACCTGCACGCGTCGCTGGTCGGTGCGATCGAGAACGCCCTCTGGGGGGAGTACTTCTACCGCGATATGGACGTAAAGGTCTTCGACGACATCGTCGAAGAGCCGCTCCGTCCGGACGACAGCGGCGTAATTTCGCTCCCAGAGGAGCCGGGCCACGGCGTACGGCTAGACGAGACCGCGATCGAGCGGTTCCGAGCGGACGGCTGACACCGAATCAACCGAGACACCAGTACACATGAAAGATTACTCAAACCAGATCACGAACCGAGACGAGAGCCGCGACGTCAAAATTACGGACATCAACACCTGCGTCGTCGAGGGGAACTTCGAGTGGAACCTGATCACAGTCGAGACCGACGCCGGCGTCACCGGCATCGGCGAATCCTATCGGGGCGGCGGCGTCCCCGAACTCGTCGAGTACACCAAGCGGTTCCTGATCGGCGAGAACCCCCTCGACGTCGAGCGACTCTACAGACAGATTATCCAGGAGATGTCGGGCCACGGCGGGACGACTGGCAAGGTCGTCACCGCCGCCTCCGGCATCGAGATCGCGCTGTGGGACGCGGCCGGAAAGCTCCTCGACCTCCCGGTCTATCAACTCCTCGGCGGGAAGTTCCGCGACGAGGTCCGGATCTACTGTGACTGTCACGCCGGCGAGGCCTACGCCGTCGAGGACGGCTCTACGGAGTACGCCACCGCAGAGGCCTACTCGCCGGCGGCGTACGCCAACGAGGCCCGACGCGTCGTCGACATGGGCTTTACCGCGCTCAAATTTGATCTCGACCTCGAGATGGACAACGATCCCGATCCGTTCAACGGTCGCCTCACCAACGGAGCGATCGAACACAAACGCGAGATCGTCGAAGCCGTTCGCGAAGAAATCGGCTACGACGTCGATCTCGCCTTCGACTGTCACTGGGACTACTCCGTCGAGAGCGCGAAACGGCTCGCCTACAAGCTCCGGGAGTACGATCTGATGTGGCTCGAGGACCTGATCCCGCCGGAGAACATGGCCGCCCAGACGGAAGTCACCAAGGCGACGAAGACGCCCGTTGCGACCGGCGAGAACCGGTTCCGGGTGCACGAACTCTCCGAACTGATCTACGACCACGGCGTCGACATCGTAACGCCGGACCCGACGACCGTCGGCGGGCTCACAGAGACGATGCGCATCGCCGACCGCGCCGAGGAGAACTACATGCCCATCTCGCCGCACAACGTCTGCAGTCCGGTCGGGACGATGGCCTGCGTCCACCTTGGAGCCGCCATCCCGAACTTCGACCTCCTCGAGTACCACGCCCTCGAGGTCGACTGGTGGGACGATCTGATCAAGCGGGACGAACCGCTCATTCAGGACGGTTACATCGAGGTGCCCGAGACGCCGGGCATCGGCGTCGAACTGGACGAAGACGTGGTCGAAGCGCACGCGCTCGACGGGACGACGACGTTCTGACCGGTCACCGCACCGATACGGGCGAATGCATGGATTTACGTCGCTATCCGCGAGAGGTAGCCCCATGACATCAACTTCGACGGCCCCGCTGGACGGCGTTCGCGTGATCGACTGTACGCAGATGCTCTCCGGACCGTTCGCGACGCAACTGCTCGCAGATCTCGGTGCGGACATCGTCAAGATCGAGCGCCCGAACCGGGGCGATATTACCCGCAGCGTCGGCCCGAACGTCGGCGACTCGGAGATCACCGCCTACTTCGCGTCGCTGAACCGCGGCAAACGAAGCGTCGAACTGGACCTGTCGACTGCGGACGGCGCCGCCGCCCTCGAAGCGCTCGTCGAGACGGCGGACGTCCTCGTCGAGAACTACCGACCCGGGACGATGGCAAAGTGGGGACTGGGATACGACGACCTGCGAACGGTGCGCGAGGATCTCGTCTACTGTTCGATCTCGGGCTTCCTCGAGGGACCGTACCGCGATCTTCCGGCCTTCGACATGGTGGCTCAGGCGCTGAGCGGCAGTATGAGCATTACCGGGGAGGCCGACGGGTCGCCGGCGCGTCCGGGCATTCCGATCGGCGACATCTGTGCGGGGATGTACGCCGTCATCGGAATTACGACGGCGCTGTACGACGGCGCCGGCCAGTACATCGACGTGCCGATGTTCGAGGGGCTGGTGTCGTGGCTCACCGAGCGGGCGGGACGGACGTTCGTCACCGACGAACCGTATCCGCGCCAGGGAACCGTCCATCCGACGCTCGCACCGTACCGGACGTTCGAGACGGCCGACGGCTGGTTCGCGGTCGCGATCGGCAGCGACGGTACCTGGCAATCCCTCTGTGACGCGCTCGAGCGTCCCGACCTCGCGGCCGACGATCGATTCGAAACGAACAACGAGCGCGTCGCCCACCGGGAGGCGCTGACGGCCGAACTCGTCCCGGCGTTCGAACGGCGGACGAACGACGAGTGGTTCGACCTGTTCCGCGATTACGGGATTCCCGGTGCCCCGGTCAAGGATACGCGCGAGGTGTTCGAAGACGAGCACCTCCGGGCGAGCGGCGTCCTCTCCGACCTCGAAATCGACGGCGTCGAACTCCCGTTTCCCGTCTGTCCGATCGCGTTTTCCGGATCGACGACCCAGTCGGGGCACGAACCGCCACGGCTCGGCGAGCACACAGTTCCCGTCCTCTCGGAGTCACTTCCGGACGAGACGGTAGCTGCGATTCTCGAGCGGCGCGAGTGACTGCTACATTTTCGTCGCGAGCGCACTGGAAACCGCGGGTTGACCTGATGACCCGTCCCGAGGAAAAACGGAGAGCGGCGCGGAACCGAAACTACGTGGAACTCGAGACGAACGGCGCGTCCCAGCCGTTAGCGATGGCTCGCTCCGCGAAGAAGATCAGCACGAACACGCCGATTCCGGCGAGCTGGAAGAGACGCCCCGGATACACCATAATGAACGCACCCAGCCAGAACATCCCGAAGCGAAGCGGCAGCCTGAACCGTCGCTTGAGATCGAACGGAAAGTTGATGCCGTAGATGATCGTCAACGCGCCTGCGAGCACGACGAGCCCGGTGAAGACGGACTGAAGCCCGAGATCCGACGAGACGATCTCCGGATGGTAGATGAACGAGATCGGGAGCACGAACAGGGGTGCAGCGATCGTGATCGCGACGCCACACGTCTGCCAGAAGTTTGATTCGGCGATCCCGGAGGCGACCAAGATGCGAGTCTCGAATCGGCAGCGAACGGACAGTACGCGTACAACGGCGACATACCCGACACAGCAATCAATGCTGACGTTTTCTGAGAGCAGACCGTCTAGCTATCTGTTTCGACAGACATGGGCCAGTACGTATCAAAATGGCATCTTGCTAGTAGGTAGAGCTACATAGTAGGTTATAGACACTCCTTGCCGTCGTCGATTCTCCAATCACTCAGAGAACATGGAACCCCTACTATACCAACCAGATTTTCACACGCTATGCGTACAGGCATCTTAATGACCTACTTTTTTGGACTGATTTCACGTAAAAAAGTGGTTCGTCGGGGTACAACCACATTTTCTGGATTCCACGGAGGTAGATCTCCGACGCTACCGCTATTCGCAGTTACCGAGTTATCTCAAGAATCGGCCGTTTTCCAATCAACAACAATAACCCGACAGTATCGTCGTTCAACGCATTATATTCCTGCATTAGCGATCACAACACGATCTTTCGGCGTCCGTTAGCGCCCGCGTTCTGTACCAGTCTGGAACAGTCGAACGAACTCGCTCGAGACCAGATTTCTCTATGTTAGGTACAGTTATTTAGTATGGTAGTTACACGAAACAGTGCCAGAGACAGAACGCGTTCACTCGCCTCCGCGGGTTTATCAATCAAGCCGAGGCCAACGGGGGTATGTCGCAACGACAACCGACAACGCGACGAACAGTCCTTCGAACACTCGGTTCATTAGGTGCCGTCACGCTTACAACGTCGGCAGTCGCCGGTGCACGGAGCGACCGCACCGCTCGAGGAGATCCACTGTCCGAGGCGTCGACAGCCGACGATGGATGCGACGTGAATCAGTACATCGGTGTCGTCGACCGAATCGTCGACGGAGAGCACGTCGTGATCTTGCTCGAGGAGGACGGTGAACTCGTCGATCAGCATGTCGCTCCACGGTCGGAACTCGAGGATGTCGACGAAAGCGACATTCTGCTCGTCGTCATCAAAGACGACGAGTTGCTCGTGGCACAGCAACTGCCCAAGCGGCCAGGAGAAAGTATGCGCGAGAGCCGTAACCGGCGTTCCGCGTCCGGTCTCGCCGAGGACCTATCGTAGTCGCCAGACGGTGAGAGACGTCTCGAATAGTATTCGAATCGACTCCTTTTTGAACAGTAGCTCAGTACTGAAACAGCGACAGCTATCGGGAGCTCGTATGAGATAGTGCGGAGCAGCTGCTCCGTGAGTGTAATGAGTAGGAGCGGCGAATCACATTTCCCAGAGGCTCGCGCACTCCAGTACTCCGCGATACGCAGGCGGGCTTATCTTCCGTGTTCGGGATGGGTACGGGAGGAACCCCGCCGCTGTGGCCGCTGTAACGTCGACCGGCGGAATCGAACCGCCGTCAGACCACTGTCGATGCTCGACGATGTGTCGAATATGAGTGAAGGCGGCGAATCGCATTTCCCAGAGGCTCGCGCACTCCAGTACTCCGCGATACGCAGGTGAGCTTATCTTCCGTGTT